>CANGHX010000001.1 GCA_947453715.1 Flavobacteriales bacterium
GGATGCTCTATAAGATCGAAAATAAACTCATCTGGAATTGAAATAAAACCATAGATTGGATCGTTAAATATTTTCTTCTTATTATTTCTATTGAATATTGGACGCAATTGAATAATTTTAAAACGAATTTCAAATTTAAAAATTTAAAGCGAATGCAAGCGAAAATACTTTGGGCAGATGACGAAATTGAATTATTGAAACCACATATTCTATTTCTAGAATCAAAAGGATACGAAGTAACAACAGTCAATAACGGTGCAGATGCAGTTGAAAAAAGTAATGACATCAATTACGATATCATTTTTTTAGATGAAAACATGCCTGGTATTTCTGGATTAGAAGCATTGGCTCAAATCAAAGATATCAAACCTCTTGTTCCGGTTGTTATGATCACGAAAAGTGAGGAAGAATATATTATGGAAGAAGCGATCGGAAGTAAAATCGCCGATTACCTCATCAAACCGGTGAATCCAAATCAAATATTATTGACTTTAAAGAAATTGCTTGATCATTCGAAATTGATTTCTCAAAAAACGAATTCCAACTACCAACAAGAGTTTCGTCAATTGGGAATGACTTTAAATAATCGATTGGATTTTGAAGAATGGACTGAAGTTTTTAAAAAATTAGTCTATTGGGAATTAGAATTAGAAAAAATTGAAGATTCTGGAATGCGTGAAATCTTAAACATGCAAAAGAAAGAGGCAAACAATTTATTCTGCAAATACATTGAAAACAATTATTTAGATTGGTTAGATGGTTCTGAAAAAGGTCCGCAAATGGTTCATACCATTATCAAAGACCGCGTTGCACCATTATTCAAACCAACTGAAAAAGTGACTTTGTTAGTGATTGATAATCTACGCTATGATCAATGGCAAGTATTAAAACCAATTTTCTCAAAATATTTTAATGTTGAGGATGATGAAATTATCTTTTCGATTCTTCCAACAGCGACACATTATGCTCGAAATGCTTTGTTCTCAGGATTAATGCCTTCTGAAATCCAAAAGTTATTGCCTAAATTTTGGGTAACTGAAGAAGATGAAGAAGGAAAAAACATGTATGAAAAAGAATTATTGGAGGCTAATTTAAAACGTCTAGGAAAAAACGTGAAATGGTCATACAATAAAGTAACAAATTACGATGCTGGCAAAAAATTAGCAGATCAATTTCACCAATTAAAAGAAAATGATTTCAACGCGATAGTTTACAATTTCGTAGACATGCTTTCACATGCTCGTACAGACATGAAAGTGATTCGTGAATTAGCTGATGACGAAGCGGCTTACAGATCTTTAACTGTTTCATGGTTTGAACATTCGCCTTTACAAGATATTATCAAAAAAATTGCCGATGCTAAACATAAATTAATCATCACTTCTGATCATGGTACAGTAAAGGTTAATAATCCTGTGAAAATTGTCGGAGAAAAAAGTACCAATTCGAATTTAAGATACAAAGTCGGAAGAAATTTATCATATAAGGACAAAGAGGTTTTTGCGATTAAAAATCCAGCGGATGCTTTTTTACCTAAAGGTGCTTTATCGTCTGAATTTGTATTTACAAGAGAAAATGATTTCTTTGTTTACCCAAATAATTTTAACCATTTTGTGAATCATTATGGTGAAACTTTTCAACATGGAGGAATTTCATTGGAAGAATTATTAATTCCTTTTGTAGTTTTATCGGTGAAATAATAGTTTAATAAAAATAGGAAGACTAACATTTAATAAATTATCTGTTATTGTCACCTCCCTAACCCTCCTCCAGGAGGGAAGATTATAAAAATGGAAATAGAAATAAACAATTTATCAGAGCTTCCAGAGAAGTCAATGCTTTTTTTTAATGAATTAAATCATCGAAAAGTGGTTGCTTTTGACGGTCAAATGGGTGCTGGAAAAACAACATTTATCACATCCATCTTAAAAGGATTGGGAATTGAAGACATTGAAGGTTCACCAACCTATTCGTTAGTCAATGTATATGACAGTGTGGCTTACGGTAAAATCTACCATTTTGATTTATATCGTTTGAATTCAGAAACAGAAGCTTTCGATATCGGAATTGAAGAAATGCTTTACAGTGGAAACTACTGTTTTATTGAATGGCCAGAAAAAATTTCAAATCTATTACCAGAAAACACAATTTGGGCGTATATTCGCAGTACAGAAGATAATCGTCGAACTATAAGTTTTGAATTATGAAGACAGATTCGAATATATTAAAGCATTTAATGCAACAAGGAAGTTTACTTCCAAAAGAAGAAATGTTAGAAATTGCTCGTAAAAAAGGTAATTTATATATAGGTATTCCAAAAGAAAATTCATTTCAAGAGCGACGAGTTGCTTTAGTTCCTGAAGCAGTTTCATTATTAGTTTCAAATGGACATCGTGTAAAAGTTGAGTCAAAAGCTGGTGAAATGGCAAATTTCTCAGACAACGATTACAGCGAAGCAGGTGCTGAAATTTGTTATGATCGTAATGAAATATTTGCATGTGATATTATTTTTAAAGTTTCACCTCCAACTGAAGATGAAGTAGAAATGATGAAAGGAAATCAAACGTTGGTTTCTGCTTTGCAAATTTCTGTTCAACCAAAAGCTATTTTGCAAAAATTAATGCAAAAGAAAATCACAGCTGTTGCTTGGGATTATATTAGAGATGAAGAAGGCGCTTTCCCAATTGTTCGTTCTATGGGAGAAATTGCAGGAACAACATCTATTTTAATTGCTGGAGAATTACTTTCATCTTTCAATTCTGGAAAAGGAATTATGTTAGGTGGAATTGCCGGTGTTCAACCAACTGAAGTTGTTGTAATTGGCGCTGGTACTGCTGGAGAATATGCAGTTAGAGCAGCTTTAGGTTTAGGAGCGAACGTAAAAGTTTTTGACAATTCATTAACTAAATTAAGAAGATTACAAAACGACTTAGGTCGAAGAATACATACATCTGTAATTCAACCAAAAGTATTGGAAAAAGCATTAATGAGAGCAGATGTTGTGATTGGTGCTTTAAGAGCCCCACTTGGAAGAACTCCTTGCGTAGTTACCGAAGAAATGATTGAAGGAATGAAATCTGGTTCTGTTGTTGTAGATATTAGTATCGATCAAGGTGGTTGTTTTGAAACATCTCATGTAACCAATCACAATGATCCAACTTTTGTAAAACATAGTATAATTCACTATTGTGTTCCAAATATTGCATCTAGAGTTTCAAGAACAGCTTCATTTGCTTTATCAAATATTTTCTCTCCAATTCTATTGGAAATGGGTGAAAAAGGTGGTTGTAAAGAATTAATCATTAAAGATCCAGGATTTAGAAGTGGTGTTTACATTTATAAAGGTGTATTAACAAGTGAAGTTCTTGGAAAAGTTTTCGATTTGAAATTTAAGAATATTGAATTGTTAATGTTGTAAAAAATCATTCATTACAATTTCATTTTTTATGCAAGCACTTGCTCTTCCAAAAGCTCAATTAAAAATCACGAAAAAAGGTGATGAACTTTTTGTATGGTGTGTTGCACGAAAAAAAACATTGGTTCTTACTCCAGAAGAATGGGTTCGTCAACATGTAATTCATTATTTAGTAAATGATTTAAAAGTTCCTTTAGGCTTAATCGCTTCTGAAGTTTCGTTATCAATCAATACACTTAGTCGAAGATGTGATTTAATCGTATTCAGCAAAGAAAGTAAGCCTCTTTTATTAATTGAATGCAAAGCGGTCGATGTTCCACTAACCGAAAATGTCTTTCATCAAATTGCTCAATATAATTTCAAATTGAATGTCGATTATTTAATGATGACAAATGGTGTTCATCACGCCTACTGTAAAATTGACAGAGTAAATAACAAACTAATTTATTTAGAAAAATTACCATTATACGATGATCTCAATTAAATACTTTATTATACCTTTTGTTTTTATCTTTTCAATTTCAAACAGTAAAGCACAAGACAAAGATTATTTATTATTAAAAAACATCAATAGTAAGTACACTCCATTTGGTGGTGGAATTATGAGAGGATTTTCTAATTCGGATACTTATGTCGCTTTAGGAATACCAACGGGTCTATTCATTTATGGAAAAGTGAAGAAAAATCCAGAAATGGTTTGGAATAGTTTTGAATCTTTTTCGAATCAATTTTTGAATGGAATAGCGACAACCATTTTAAAAAACTCAATCAATAGAACGCGACCATTTGTCACTTATCCAAACGAAATACATAAACATTCAGTTGCAGGCTCAAAATCGTATCCCTCTGGTCATACTTCTATGGCTTTTGCTACAGCGACAACAATTAGTCTTCAATACCCAAAATGGTATGTGATTGCTCCTGCATTTGTTTATGCATCAAGTGTTGGTTATTCAAGAATGTATTTAGGTGTTCATTACCCTACTGATGTTTTGGCAGGTGCTTTTGTTGGTGCAAGTTCAAGTTTAATTACACACTACACATTCAAATTCATAAAAAAAAGATGGGAATTAAAACATTCAAAGGCTAAAATTTAAATTCTTACTCCAATTACACAGATATCATCTACTTGATCTTCATTTCCTTTCCAATTCTCGAAAGCTTCTAAAAATTGTTGTCTTTGTTCAAAAAGCGGTAAATGCTGAATTGATAAAACAAGCTCCTTCATTTTTACCGTTTTATATTTTTTACTGTTTGATCCACCAAATTGATCTGCCATTCCATCGGTAAACAAATACAACAAATCTCCTTTTTCTAAATTATAAGTGTGAGTTAAAAAAGAATCGTAATGATCAAATTTACCTATCGGCTGTTTTGTAGCTTTTATTTCTGTTATTTCGTCCGAATTGTTTCTCAATATCCAAAGTGGATTATTTGCACCAGACCATTTCAATTCATTTGTTTCAAAATTCAAAAAACATAAAGAAATGTCCATTCCATCATTTACATCATCTTCACTTTTTTCAAATTCTTCAATAATAATTCTTCTTGTTTGATCTAATATTGCTCCAGGATCTCTTAATCCAAACTCTCTAACAGATCTGTTTAATGCATTATGACAAACAACACTCATCATCGCTCCAGGAACCCCATGACCTGTACAATCCGCAACAGCAAATATTATTGAATCATTCATTGGCTCAATCCAATAAAAATCACCTGCAACAATATCTTTTGGTAGATAAAGAATAAACGAATTAGTCAGATAATTCTTTACTAATTTTTCAGCTGGCAAAATCGCTGTTTGAATTCTCCTCGCATAAGTTATTGAATCTAGAATTTCTTTATTTTTTTTATCGACAATTCGTTTTTGTTCCTCAATAATAAGATTCTGCTTTTTTTCAGAACGCCATTTTCTTATAATGACAAAAGATAATATTATAGCGACGATAACAAAAGAAATTGATGAAATAACAATAAAACGTTGGCGTTGAATTTTATTTTCCTTAACCATTTCGATGGCTTTATGCTTGTGCATTTCTTTTGCCACTTTTAAATCGAATATATATTGAAGCTCATCTCTTGTCTGACTTTGTAATACATTTTCATTGATGATACTATCTCTAAATGCTATATATTTTACATAATTTTCAAATGCTCCTTTAAAATCTTCATTACCTTCATCAATGGCACTTAAATTTTCAAAAGCATATTCTTGTAATAATTTCGCTCCGATTTTTTTTCCAATTACGATAGCTTTTTTAAAATAGTCTTTCGATATTTCAAGGTCATTCATTTTATAGTATAATGAGCCTATATTATTATACGAGTTTCCAATCCCATTGATATCATTAATTTGCTTTCTAAGTTGGAGTGATTTTTTAAAATAATATTCCGATTTATCAAACTCATTTAACTTCAAGTAAATCAATCCAATATTATTATATGAATCTGCTCGACCAAATATGTTTTTAGTAATCAAATCATATTTAATGGTTTCAAAGTAATTCGCTAATGCTTTATTAAATTTTTTCTGAGCCATATAAATGATTCCCAAATTACTTTTCGCTATTGAAATACCTGAAACATTCTTCAATTTCTTGGCTAATTGAAGTGACTTTAAATGATAAGATTCTGCTTTATCATATTCTCTCTCATTAATGTAAAGCAAACCTAAATTGTTATATGATTTTATTAAATAATCAAAATCCTGTATTTTCAATTGTATTTTTATTGCAAGTAAATACTGGTGTAATGATTTATCATAATCTCCTAGAAAATCAAAAATTATCCCCTTATTTAGATTCGCTTTTCCTTCTTCTTTTAAATTATTTATAGATTTTGAAAATTCAATCGCTTTATCTGATGCTATTAATCCAAATTCATAGTTCCCATGTCTCCATGCTTTTTCACCAAGTTTGTTTAAATAAATTACTTTTTGTTCAATCGTAGGAATCTTTTTGATTAATAGATTAATTGAATCAACTATTTTTACATCAGAAGCTCTTGCAGAAACAATCGAAAAAATAAAAACAAATAGAAAATATTTTTTTTTCATGGAAGTCATTTTCAACAAAGTTAGTCTATTATCAACATGAAAAATAAGTCTTTTTACAAATTTAATGTTAAATCAATATTAACTTAACTATATTTTTTCACTATATTAACCCAACTGAATTCTATAATATACGTTTAATATCAAAAACTACTCCATGAAAATAACATTATCACTCATTATTTTTTCATTTTCTATTTCGCAATTACTTGCTCAACAACCAACTCAACAATGGTTGAATCGATACAACGGAAAAGGAGATTATTCTGATAAAATAAATTGTGCTATTGCCGATAATAGTGGAAATACATACTTAGCTGGATACACTGTTAGAACAGGAAACAAAAAAGATTACTTTATTGCAAAGCTAAATTCGAGTGGGGATACACTTTGGACTCGAACTTACAATGGTTCAGGAAAAAAAGATGATGAAGTGCTTGCGATTGCATGTGATGCTTTAAATAATGTTTACGTTACAGGATATTCAAAAAGTTCAAACAATGGAGATGATATTATAACATTGAAATATGATTTAAATGGTGTATTAATATCAACCTTAATTTATAACAATCCTTCCAATCAGGATGACCAAGGAAATTCAATTTCAGTGGATGTTTTAGGTAATATTTATGTAGCAGGTCAATCAGATTCAGACGCCTCTTCAGTCTCAAATGATGATTTCATTGTATTAAAATATGATAATACTGGAAATATTGTTTGGTCAAATCTGTACAATGGAATTGGTAACCTCACAGATAGAGCTGTAAAAATATTGACTGATAATAGTGGAAATGTATACGTAACAGGAAGAAGTAATAATGGAACGGACGATGATTATTATACTATAAAATATAATTCCTCAGGATCAATAACATGGCAGGTAGCATTAGACAACGGATCAGATGATCGGCCTTCGAGCATGTATATCGATGCTTCTTCAAATTTATACATCACAGGAAAAAGTAATAATGGTTCAGATGATGATATTTATACAATTAAATACAACTCAAATGGTGCTGAATTATGGACTGGAGGTATCGTTTATAATGGAACAGGAGGTAACAATGACAAAGCTTATGGAATTGTAGTTGATGGTTCAGGAAATGTTTATGTAACAGGGAAAACTGATAACGATCCTTCCACAACAACAAATTATGACTATTGCACTCTAAAATACAATTCGAGTGGAAGTCAACAATGGGTAAAAACATATAATGGAGTTGGTGATTTAACTGACGAAGCTTCGTCGATCGTTCTAGACAATTCAGGAAACATTATTGTGACGGGGCATTCTGACATCAACAATGATCCTTTAATTGACAACTTCAATATCGTAACGATTTCATATACACCTTCTGGAACACAATCATGGCTACAATCTTACCAAGGACCTTCAAACTTTGACGAAAATAGTACTTCAATTATTTTAAACGGAACATCATTAATTGTTGTCGGTTACTCTGAAAACGCTAGTCGTCAAAAAGATGCCTTAACATTAAAATACACAACATCAGGAACTTTAACTTGGTCAAAAACGATTGATGGACAAGGTGATAATTCTGATAATGTAAATGCCATTTTTGTAGAAAGTTCAGGAGCAAACACCTATTTAGCTGGATACACCTACAATGCTTCAACAGAAAAAGACATGTGTGTTATCAAATTAAATTCTATTGGCGACACCTTATGGACTAGGACTTATAATGGCTCTAGTAACAGTTCAGATGAAGCAACAGCAATTAAAGTCGATGCTTCAGGCAATGTTTACATCACGGGATTCACAAAAGAAAGTGCCTCAGATTATGATATTACGACCATTAAATACAATTCAGCAGGAACTCAACAATGGATATCTCAATATAATAATAGCAGTGCAAATGGTGAAGATCAGGGGATTAATTTAGCAATTGACAATTTAGGAAATGTATATGTTTCTGGTTACTCAGATGGTGACGCAACAAGTGTTTTAAATGAAGATTACGTAACAATTAAATACAATTCTTCTGGTGTTCAAACTTGGGCAACACGATTCAATGGGACAGGAAATGGAACTGACATTCCAAGTGGATTAGGAGTTCTTCAGACTGGAAAAGTATACGTAACTGGAAAAAGTGACAATGGTTCAGATGATGATTATATTACAATTTGCTATAATGCAACAGGTACGCAGCAATGGCTAAATACTTATGCTGGGTCGATTGGAAATGATCGTCCTTCTAGTTTGATTATTGATAATTCGAATAACATAACTGTCACAGGTAGAAAAGATAACGGAACAGATGATGACATTGTAACAATACAATACAGCTCAACAGGTATGCAAAATTGGATTAATACCTATGACAGCGGAACAGGAAATGATCGAGGAGTATCTTTAACAAGCAATTTACAAGGTGAAACTTTTGTTACTGGTACTCAAAATGATGGCACTCAAAATGACATTGTAACTTTTGGTATTAACGCTGCAGGAACTCAAACATGGATCAACCATTTTGATGGAGTCAATCATTTAGATGATATTCCATCCGCAATAAAATATGACTACAATGGCTTTATTATTATCGCTGGTGAAACAAGTTCTTCAGCTACAAATTCAGATTTTTTCATTCGCAAACTTAACAACAATGGAACTGTGATTTGGTCTCAAACGTATGATGGTCAAATCAATCAAAATGATGGAGTTAATACGATGAGCTTAGATGGCTTAAACAATATTTACGTTTCTGGTAATAGTAATTCAATGAATGGTCAAAAAGATATCGTGACGATAAAATATGATTCTCCATTATCAGTAGAAGAATTAAATCATTCTAATTTCACACTTACAACGTTTCCTAATCCTTTTCATGAAAGTACGAGAATTGAATTCAATAATTCATCAAATGATAATTATCTTATAGAAATATTTAATTTAACTGGTAAAAAGTTAAGTTCACTAAAATTTAATTCGTCAGAAATCATTATTGAGAGAAATAACCTTGCGAATGGAACATACATTTTCACTTTCCAAAAAGAAAATGACGTTGTCCAAAAAGGTAAAATAATAGTTCAATAATATTCATACAAAAAATAAATGTTAGCAAAAGAACTACAATCCATTCTTGATAATTTTACTTCTATTTCATTGGATGAGATGGATGAGGTGAAGTTGATGAATAGAGTTGATACAAAGTTTGCTTTCAGTTTTGTTGAATTTAAACGAATTCTGGCTCAACTCTCTTCCCATTATAAAGTGCTTGAAATTGAAGGAACTCGAACTCCATTTTATGAAAGTTTATATTATGACGAATTGAATTTCAAATTTTACAATGATCACCATATTGGAAGAGTTAATCGATATAAAGTAAGATTTCGAAAATATGTTGAATCTGATTTAACTTTTCTTGAAATCAAACATAAAACAAAAGGAAGAACAAAAAAAAGCAGAATAGTTGTAGATCAAATTCCTAATGAATTAACAAATGAAAAGCAACTTTCATTTTTAAAGAAAAATATTTCTGAAACGATCGATCTAAAACCAAAATTATGGAATTCATTTCATAGAATTACACTGGTAAACAATGAACTAAAAGAACGATTAACACTCGACTTTCAACTGACGTTTAAATGGGAGACGGAAGAAATTAATTTTAATAATTTGATCATTGCGGAACTAAAACAAGAAATTGTAGATCGTAATTCGCCATTTTACAGTTTAATGAAATCCAATCAGATTAGACCCTATAGATTAAGTAAATATTGTATAGGAGCTATTGAGCTTTATGCAAAAGACAAAATAAAATACAACCGATTCAAAGAAAAATTACTCAAACTAAAAAAAATAAATGCTTATGTTTAATTCATTATTTATTGCTTTGAAAGCACTTCCTGTAGATCAATCAATCACATGGTTTGACAGTCAAGATTTTTACACTTTACTTTTTCGTTTGGGTGTCAATCTATTTTTCTTAACAGTCATTATTCGATTTTTATACTACCCTAAAACGAAAAGAAAAGATTATTTGTTCACTTATTATTTGATTGGAACGATTACTTTTTTCCTGTGCTTTAGTTTGAAAAAATTAGACATCGACACAGGTATGGGATTAGGTCTTTTTGCCATTTTCGGAATCATTCGATACAGAACAGATGCCATTGAAATTAAAGAAATGACCTATCTATTTTTGATCATTGGAGTAAGTGTAGTGAATTCTTTAGCATCAAACAAGGTAAGTGTTTCTGAAATGTTATTAATTAACGGAACTGTAACACTCTTAACATTTGGTTTAGAGAATCTTTGGTTATTAAAACATGAAACTAGAAAAATTATAACATACGAACGAATTGACTTAATAAAACCTGAATTACACGCTGAAATGAGAGCTGATTTAGAAGAAAGAACTGGTTTAAAAATCAATCGTTTTGAAATCGGTAAAATTGACTTTTTAAGAGATGTTGCTCAAGTAAGAATTTACTATTATTCTTCTGATCAAAACTTTTCTGACTTTGGTCAAAGTGGAGAATAAAATCAGTTTAGTCAGAATTTAAAGAATGTTTTAAGAAAAATTAAGTATTCTTCAATCTTCAACTGAGCTTTATTTTCTATTTTTGATTAATGCAACGTTTAAGAATTCTTTTAATTCCATTTGCTTGGATTTACGGCATCATTACTTTCATCAGAAATGGATTGTATGATTATGGATTCAAAAAAGAATTTAAAATTCCTAAAAAATCAATTTGTGTAGGAAATTTAGCCGTAGGCGGAACGGGTAAAACACCTCACGTTGCATATCTTACAAAACTCTTAAAAGACAACCATCAACTTTCTATTTTAAGTCGTGGTTATGGAAGAAAAACAAATGGGTTCTTATTAGCCGATGAAAATTCAACTGCGTTTACAATTGGAGATGAACCCCTACTCTATTACAAACGATTTTCACCAAAAGTAAAAGTTACCGTTTGCGAAAAAAGAGTTGAGGGCGTTCAAAAAATCAATCAATTATTTCCAGAAAACGAGCTAATCATTTTAGACGATGCTTTTCAACATAGAGCTGTAAGAGCAGGTTTAAATATTATCATTACAGACTATAATGAATTGTACTCATCCGATTTTATGTTGCCAGCTGGTAATCTAAGAGAATGGAAAACTGGAAGGAAAAGAGCAGATTTGGTTATCGTTTCAAAATGCCCTTCAAACCTGGAAGAATCGAAAAAATTACGCATTAAAAAAGAATTGAAATTCAACCCAGAAAACATCTACTTTTCAAACATCAATTATGGGAAATTAGTCTCTTTTGGAAAAGAATATATAGACCCAATTGAAAATGTGTTATTAGTGACTGGAATAGCGAACCCAAAACCACTGTTAGCACATTTAAAATCAAAGTACAAAGTTGAAATTTTTCAATTTTCAGATCATCATGAATTTACTAGTAAAGATATAGAACAAATTCAGCAAAAATTTGATACTTTTGCGCAACAAAATAAAGTGATAATTACAACTGAAAAAGATTTTGTTCGATTATCATCAAATGAATATAAAAACTCCATTTCAACGACTCCATGGTTTTACCAAGAAATTGAAATCGAAATAGATAAAAAAGAAGCGTTTAATAAATACATTACAAATTATGTTGACTCAATTTAAAGAATCTGTTAATTACATTCAATCAAAAACTTCAATTCAACCAACAATTGGTATTATTTTAGGTACTGGTTTAGGAGGTTTAGTGAAAGAAATTAACGTAATTGATGAGATTTCTTATAGCGATATTCCAAACTTTCCAGTTTCAACTGTAGAAAGTCATTCAGGAAAATTGATCTTCGGTGAATTAGGAGGTAAAAAAGTTGTTGCGATGCAAGGTCGTTTTCATTTCTATGAAGGTTACGATATGAAACAAGTAACTTTTCCTATTCGTGTAATGAAATTATTAGGAATTGAGCGTTTATTTGTATCTAATGCTTCAGGAGGTGTAAACCCAGATTTTGAAGTAGGTGAAATCATGATTCAAAACGATCACATCAACTTATTCCCTGCTCACCCACTTATCGGTAAAAACTTTGACGAATTAGGTCCTCGTTTCCCAGACATGAGTGAACCTTATGATCCAGCAATGATTGATTTAGCTTTAACAATCGCTAAAGAAAATAACATTAAAGTTTCTGTAGGAACGTATGCTGGTTTAACTGGTCCAACATTGGAAACACCAGCTGAATATGGTTATGTAAGAGCTATCGGAGCAGACGCTGTTGGTATGTCAACTGTACCTGAAATTATTGTTGCTCGTCACATGGAAATTCCTTGTTTTGCAATTTCAATCATTACAGATTTAGGTGTACCTGGAAAAATTCACAAAGTGAGCTTACAAGATGTAATTGATGTTGCAAGTCGTCAAGAACCAAAAATGACGACTATCATGAGTCAATTAATTGCTCGTTTATAATTATTAATTGCAGAATTTAGCAATACGAAAAAAATGAATCCAGAAATTAGAGATAAATACGAAGTTGTTATTGGTTTAGAGGTCCATGCTCAAATGTTAACCAAAACAAAAGCTTATTCAAATGATATAAATGAATTTGGAGCAATTCCAAACACAAACATCAGTGTTGTTTCATTAGGTCATCCGGGAACTTTGCCGAGAATGAATAAAAAAACAATTGAATATGCTATAAAATTAGGATTAGCTTGTGGTTGTGATATTGCAAGAGATCAATACTTCGCTCGTAAAAATTATTTCTATCCCGATCTTCCAAAAGGTTATCAAATCACACAAGATAAAACACCAATATGTACTGGTGGAGCTGTGATTATTAAAACAGAAGAAGGTCAAGAAAAATCAATTGGAATTACACGTATCCACATGGAAGAAGATGCTGGTAAAAGTATCCACGATGTTGATGTTTTTGATACATTAGTTGATTTAAATAGAGCTGGTGTTCCATTAGTAGAAATCGTTTCTGAACCTGATATTAGAAGTTCACAAGAAGCATATAATTATGTAACTGAAATTCGTAAATTGGTTCGTTACCTTGAAATCTGTGATGGAAACATGGAAGAAGGATCTTTAAGATGTGATGCCAATGTTTCTGTAAACTTAATAGGAGCGAAAGAATTCGGAACGAAAGTAGAGGTGAAAAACATGAACTCTATCCGTAACGTGCAACGTGCTATCGAATTTGAAATTATTCGTCAAATTGAAGCAATTGAAAACGGTGAGACTTTAACACAAGAAACGAGATCATTCGATGCTTTGAAAGGGATAACAATTTCAATGCGTACAAAAGAAGCAGCTAACGATTACAGATATTTTCCAGAACCAGATTTACAACCATTATTTGTTGATCAAAAACAAATCGATGCGATTAAAGCTGAAATGCCAGCTTTACCAAGAGATTTGTTCTTAAAATACTCAAAAGAATTAGGTTTATCTGAATATGATGCAACTATTTTGACTGATACTAAAGCAATTGCTTTGTATTATGAAGAATTGATCACCTTTACAAAAAACTTTAAAGGAGCAGCCAATTTATTGATGGGAGATATTAAATCTTACTTAAACCAACAAGGAGTTGAAATTGAGAATTTCCCAATTAAAGCTGAAAAAATTGCACAATTGATTGCATTGTTAGATGGTAATAAAGTATCATCTACTGTTGCTTCACAAAAGATTTTCCCTGAATTATTGAAAAACCCAGAGAAAAATCCTTTACAAATTGCTGAGGAATTAAATGTTCTTCAAGATTCAAATGAAGATTCAATCAAAGGTTACATTCAAGAAGTGATCGATAAAAATCCTTCAGAAGTTGATCGTTATAGAAATGGTGAAAAACAATTGGTTGGTTTCTTTATGGGGCAGTTAATGAAAGTTTCACAAGGAAAAGCTGATCCAAAAGCTTCGAATCAGTTGATGAGGGAAATGTTGGAAAATTAAAGTTGAAAATTTTGCATTTCGACTTCGCTCAATGTGAAAATTTAGATATTAAAATAAAACAAATGAAAAATATTATATACTTATCGCTTCTGTTTCTTGGGATTTTATATTCTTGTGGAGATTCGAATGGACCGATTGAAGATAATCCTGATACAGATTTAGTGGAAAATTTTAAGATCCATGGAGTTGTAGAAGGTTCTTCAAACACGAAAATCTATCTTGAAGCGTTAAGTAACGAAGGTACAATTCCTGTTGCTGATTGTCAAACAGATGATAATGGAAACTTTGAAATGATTGGGAATGTTCCAGGAATGGGGATTTATCAATTACGTTTGGGAGAATCTAATGAGAAAATTATTCCAGTTACGTTATTACCAAAAGACAATGTTGAATTAAAAGCTAATTACAACGATTACCAAAAAACACCTAAATTTTCAGGAACGGAATGGGGTGAAGTTTTGTCTGAATACATGAATCAGTTTAATACATTTGCTATTGCTCAAGAAAAATTAGCTAAAATTCAAGGAACTGTATCAGAAGAAGAATTAATGAAACGTTTCTTCGCCATTAAAAAGCCGTTAGAAGATTTTTGTAGAAAGAATATGAAAAGCATGCCGAGTAATCCTGCTAACATAATCCTTTCTTCTACACTTACACCTTCAATGGGATTTAAAGATTGGGATCCAAGTAATTTAACAATTCTTAAAAATGTTGGCGAAGCATTTACAAAACGTTACAAAGATTCACCAATAGCTGCAACTATTTCAAATCAAATGTTTCAATTAGAGTCTGCTTATAACGAATTTCAAGAATTCAACTCTGGAAATAAAATGGCACCTAATATTGAATTGAAAAATCCTGAAGGAAAAGTTATTTCACTTTCTAGTTTAAAAGGTAATGTTGTATTAATTGATTTTTGGGCTTCTTGGTGTGCACCTTGCAGAAAAGAAATGCCTAATGTTGTCAAATTATACAATCAATATAAAGACAAAGGATTTACAGTTTATTCTGTTTCTCTAGATGAAGACCCAAAAGCTTGGAAAGAAGCAATTAAAGCTGATGGAATGACTTGGCCAAACCATGTGAGTGACTTGTCCGGATGGAAATCTCCTATGCCTCAATTGTATGGTTTTCAAGGAATACCTTATACTGTTTTAGTTGATAAAGATGGGAAAATTTTGGAAACAGGTTTAAGAGGAAAAAGTTTGGAACAAAAATTGAAAGAACTTTTCTCTAAATAAATTAATTGTTAGAACTATAAATAAAGATTCATGAAAATATTCTCAACTATTACCCTTGTATTACTAACAACTTTGTTGTTTGGTCAAAATCCAATCAACATTAAAATCAGTGGACAAATTTTTAATACAACCGCTGATTCAGTTCATATATCACAATATTTTGGTTCACATTATGTTGATTATTTGAGAGCTCCACTAAAGAAAAATGGCGATAACAACTTTGATTTTACTGTTTCTGGGCCACTTCCAAACCCTGATTACTATGTAATCCGTTTCGGAATGACACATTTAAATATTGTCTTAAGAAACAATTCAGACTTGAAAATATACTGTGATGGAAAAAATATTAATGCTTTTTCAAATATTGTAGGTTCAGATGAAAGTAAAAAATTGAATGAATTTATTGTAATTCTATCTAACTGGAATATGAAAAAAGATTCTGCACAAGCAATGGTAAAACAACACCCAGAGCAAGCTGAAGCAGTTAATCAATCCTTAACCAAAGAATATTATAACTTCCAAAATGCAAGACAACAATTAATAGCAAGTAATCCAAATTCACCAGCGTTAATACCTACTTTATCTACTTTTGATATTGAAAAAGAATTCCCTTCATATGAAGCTGTTGTAAACCAATTAGTAACAGGTTTTGGAGAATCTCCAACAATTAAAGAAGTTTACAAGAATTATACTCAAATAAAAGCAAAAAAAGAAGCTGCTAACATGTTTGCTCCTGGTAAAAAAGCGACAGAATTTAAAGGCTTAAGACCAGATGGAAAAGAATTAAAACTTTCTGATTTAAAAGGAAAAGTGGTTTTGATTGATTTCTGGGCTTCTTGGTGTGGACCATGTAGAAGAGAAAATCCAAACGTGATAAAAGAATATGCTTTGTACGAGAAAGATGGTTTTACTGTAATGAGTGTTTCTTTAGATACAGACAAAGCAAAATGGTTGGAAGCAATTAAAGCTGACAATTTAAGTTGGACAAATCATATTAGCGATTTAAAAGGATGGCAAAGTGATATTGCTAAAGCCTATCAAGTTCAAGGTATTCCTTTTACCGTTTTAATTGATAAAGAAGGAAATATCATTAAAACAAATCTTCGTGGTGAAGCTTTACATGAAGAATTAAAAAGAATTTTTGGACACTAAAAAATGTCAGAATCAACTAGAAAGAATATATATTTTGCTTCTGACTTTCATTTAGGTGCGCCTAACTATGAAAAGAGTTTAGAACGTGAAAAAAACTTGGTTGCTTGGCTTAATTTTATTGAACCAACAGCTAAAGAAATCTATTTAGTTGGAGATATTTTTGATTTTTGGTTTGAATACAAACATGCAATTCCCAAAGGATTTGTTCGCCTTCAAGGAAAAATAGCTGAATTAACCGACTCAGGGATTCCAGTGCATATTTTCACAGGAAATCATGATATGTGGATTTTTGATTATTTACCAAAAGAACTTGGAATCACTTTACATCGTGAACCTCAAAAAATTCAAATTGGTAACAAAAAAATATACATCGGTCATGGAGATGGTTTAGGTCCTGGAGATCAAATGTACAAATTCTTAAAACGATTTTTTGCTAGTAAATTTTGTCAATGGGCCTTCGCACGTTTGCATCCAAACTTCGGTATTTGGTTAGCAAATCAATCTTCTAGAAAAAGTAGAGCGGCTGGAGCAAAACAAGACGAACAATTTTTAGGCGAGGAAAATGAATGGTTAGCTATTTATTCCAAGGAAATATTACAACAAGAACATTTTGATTACTTCATCTTTGGCCACAGACACCTACCATTAAAATTAAAAGTTGGAGATAATTCAACTTATTATAATCTTGGAGAATGGTTGAATTATAACACTTACTTAGTTATTAATGAAACATCTGTCTCTTTTAATAAATGGGAAAATAATTCAGAAAAGATTTTTTTTGATTAGCCTTAATTTATTTTAAAAATCATTTTGTAAAAACACAAAATATTTTATCTTTGCTTCATTAACAATTATTATATGAAAACAGGAACTGTAAAATTTTTCAATGAAACTAAAGGTTTTGGTTTTATTAAAGAAACTGATACAAATCAAGAGTATTTTGTACACGTATCAGGTTTAGTTGATAAAATCAACGAGAATGACCAAGTTACATTCGAATTGAAAGAAGGAAAAAAAGGATTGAATGCTGTAGAGGTAAAATTAGCTTAAGCTTATATATAGTCATTAATTTTTTGAAAAGCTTCACTAATTTAGTGAAGCTTTTTTCATTATAACAATTATAATTCTTCGTTTGTTGCCAAATGTGATTTCAGAAATAATTCTGGACTTTTTGTAGCATTTAACAAATATATTGTTTTTTCATTATCGAAATCTTTTGGTATTCCTATAAAAGTCCTAACCCCAATATTCTCAGATGAAATTCGATTATCACCAACTAAAGTAAAAACGTTAACTGTATCACCTTCAAATATTTTAACTATTGGATTTTGTAATTTGCCAGAAGTAAACTTAGCGTATTTTCTCCCTCTTACTGATAAAACTCCGTAACCATTATTTATTTTTAAATAACAAAGATCACTACAAAGAGTTGGGAAAATTTCAGAATTTCTAATTTGCCTAATTGAATCTAAAATATAGGTGTTGTTTTCTGGTAAATGCCCTATAATATCATCAGATTTTATAAATGAAAAAAGTACTACAGTAAAAATAGTTAATGTGATTTTTAAATAGATTTTCATGGTAAAGTTTTTTATATTTAACTAAAAATAATAATACTTTTAAAAACTATTATTTAATTTTTTGTTAATTAAAAAGTTGTTGATGGAAAACAAAATTGAATGTAAGAAAACGTTCCGATATTTTACTTTAGGAAATATTAAAAAAGCAAAACATTTACTAATTGTTTTACATGGTTATGGACAACTAGCTGAATATTTCATCAAAAAATTTGAAGATTTATCTGAAGATTTCTTTATCGTTGCACCCGAAGGAATGCATCGTTTTTACCTAAAAGGCAGTAGCGGAAGAGTTGGTGCTTCATGGATGACAAAAGAAGCGAGAGAAACTGATATCTCGGATAATCTAAATTGGTTAAACGAACTTTATACTCAAATTAATTCAGAAAAGAAATTTGATCAAAAAGTAGTTCTAGGTTTTTCACAAGGTGGTGCAACAGCAGCTCGATGGATCGATGAACGAAAAGATATTACAAGCTTTATTTTATGGGCGAGTGTTTTTCCTCCAGATCTATTAATTGGAAATGAAATAATTAATTCAGAAGAACGTTCAAATCATTTTGTTTTAGGAAATGAAGATGAATATTTTACAAAAGAACAACAATCTGAATGTCTTTCCTTTTTCACTCAAAACAATTATAAAACGCATGTTTTCAATGGTAAACACACGATTGACAATCAAATTTTAAAAACAATATTATCTGAAATTTAAATTTTTAAAAGTTTTATTTCAAATTGATACTTTAATTTGGCACAATTTCTGATATTTGTACTGAAAATAAGCAAAACATGAAAATTTTATTATTCGCATTCGCTTTAATTAGTGTGATTTCATTTGGTCAAGATAAAGAACAAAAGGATGCAAAATCTCAAGCAATTTTAGATAAATTATCTACAAAAATGAAAGGTTATAAATCTTTCTATATAGAATTTAGTGCTAATGTTAAAAATGCTTCTACTGGTACAAATGAAAGTGAAACTGGTAAAGGTTGGGTAAAAGACAAAAAATATTACGCCTCATATGGTGATAATACAATCATCTCGAATGGAATCAAAACTTGGACGATCGTAAAAGAAGAGAAGAGTGTTTACGTTACTGATGCAAACGATGATGATGAAGAATCAATGAATCCTAAAAGATTAATGACAATTTGGGAAACTGGATTCAAAAACAAATATGAGAAAGAAGAAACTTTAGGTGGAGAAACAGTTCATGTGATTTATTTATACCCTAAAAATGCGGCAAAAGTAAATTATCATACGATTGTTTTGTACATTTCTAAAAGTACTAACGAGTTGAAAAAAGCAATCTTAAAATCAAAAGATGCTACTGTGATGACTTACACACTCTCAAAATTTACAGGTAATGAAACAATCGATGATTCAAAATTCGTTTTCGATCAAAAGAAATATCCAGGATATAAAGTGATTAAAGATTAATTTAATATTAAATATATTTGAGAGGCTGTTCATAATTGAATAGCCTTTCTTTTTATCAATAATTTACTTTATTATAAATGTTGTAGTTTCTTTTACTAATTGAATTTCATCTTTATTTGCTAAATGCGCCTTTAAAATAAATTCAATTTGTCTGTTACTATTTAATATATAAATTGATTTCGAACTATTAAAATCCGCCGAAATACCAAAATAATATTTTTCACCAATATTGTTATAAAAGGTATTATCACCATAAATTAAAAACGTTTTGACTTGCTCAGTTGATAATATTTGATTTTTTACATATCTTATTTTTCCAGATCCTGCTCTTAATCTACCTCTTGTAAGAATAGAAAAAACAGCATAATCATCTTTAATCTGAAAATAACAAGTAGAAAGGTCTACACTAAATTTTTCAGCAGTTCGCAATTGTTGAATTGAATCAATGATGTAAAAATTATCTTCCAAATTCCACTCTGAAACTGTATCATTTTCAGATTGAGAAAAAACAAATTGAAATGTAAGAACAAACAAAAAAAAGGTTAAAATTTTCATAATTGAATTAGGTTTAAAATTATTGGACTTTACTAAGGTATTAAAAAAATGATTTGTATTGTCAAAAAAAAATGGTCTTTTCAATTTATAGAAAAGACCATTCAATTATTTACTTTAAGCTAATCTCTAATATGCCATTAATTCCATTAATGCCTCATCTAAACGTTGTTTTGGTAAAAACTGAACTTCTAATTGCTCTGCAAAAGGAACTGGTGTATCAATTGAGCCGATACGTTTTACTGGAGCATCTAAATCTTTGAAACAATTCTCAGTAATCAAAGCAACCAACTCACCTCCTATTCCACCTGTGATACAATCTTCGTGCAGTACAATTACTTTCCCTGTTTTACGAACAGCTTTATAAATTGCGTCAGTATCTAATGGCAACAAAGTTCTTAAATCGATAATTTCAGCAGAAATATCCGAATGTTTACTCATCAATTCAGTCGCCCAATGAACTCCCATACCATAAGTTATGATTGTTACATCGTTTCCTTCGCTAACAGTTCTTGCTTTACCAATCTCTACAGTGTAATACTCATCAGCAACTTCACCTTTAATACTTCTGTATAAATTTTTGTGTTCAAAGAACATTACTGGATTTGGATCTTCAATTGAAGCCGCCAACAATCCTTTTGCATCTTCTGGTGTTGAAGGATAAACTATTTTCAAACCTGGAGTATGGAAAAACCAAGCTTCATTGCTTTGAGAATGGAAAGGTCCTGCTGCAGATCCAGCTCCAGTTGGCATACGAACAACTACGTCCGCTTTTTCATTCCATCTCCAATGTAATTTCGCTAAATTATTTACGATTTGATTGAATCCACATGTTACGAAATCTGCAAATTGCATTTCTACAACTGCTTTCATTCCATTGATTGACAAACCTAAACCAGCTCCAACAATTGCTGATTCACAAATAGGTGTATTTCTAATTCTATCTTTTCCAAATTTATCAACGAAACCTTCCGTTACTTTAAAAGCACCACCGTATTCAGCTATATCTTGTCCCATGATTACCAATTCAGGATATTTCTCAAATGATTGAGATAAACCATCTTGTATTGCATCGATGAAACGTTTCTCTGTTTTTGTTCCTTTTGCTTCAACTACTTCTTGAGAAAATGGAGCATAAACATCTTTCAACTCATCTTCTAAAGAAGGAATGATTGCCGGTTCGTTATTCGCCTCATCAAAAGAAGTTTGAATTTCTTCTTTGATTTCGTTTTTAATTTGTTCCGCTAATTCATCCGTTAATATATTATTCTCTTTTAAGAATAATTCATAGTTTGAAACAGGATCTTGTTTTGACCATTCATCTTGTAAACCTTCTGGATAATATTTCGTTCCTGAAGCTTCCTCATGACCACGCATTCTAAACGTCATCAACTCTAGAATAAATGGCTTAGGATTTTCTCTGATTTCTTCGTTGATTTTACGAACTGCAGAGATCACTTCTAAAATGTTATTACCATTTACTTGAACAGCTTGCATTCCGTAACCAATTCCCTTATCGATGAATTGTTTACATCTAAATTGTTCTACAGATGGAGTTGATAATCCCCAACAGTTATTTTCTACTGCAAAGATTACTGGTAAATCCCAAACGGAAGCAACATTTAAAGATTCGTGAAAATCTCCTTCTGAAGCTCCACCATCGCCTGTAAATACGATCGTAGATTTTTTATTTTTCTTCAATTTATTTGCTAAAGCAATTCCATCAGCTAATCCCAATTGAGGACCTAGGTGAGAAATCATACCAACAACTTTGTATTCTTGAGTCCCGAAGTGAAAAGAACGATCTCTTCCTTTTGTGAAACCAGACATTTTACCTTGAAATTGCGCAAACAATCTATTTAATGGAATACCTCTTGTCGTGAAAATCCCAAGATTACGGTGCATAGGTAAAATATATTCATCTTGATCCATTGCGTAAGCACAACCAACTGAAATACCTTCTTGTCCCCAACCAGAAAACCACTTCGTAATTTTACCTTGACGAAGTAAAATCAACATTTTTTCTTCAATTAAACGAGGTTTAACTAACGCTTTGTAAATCGTTATCAATTCATCGTTTTCGAATCCCTTTCTATCGTAATTGATATATCTTTTTTCTAGTACTTCCATACTTTTATTTAATTGGACAATTTTGAGCTATAAAGTTAGAGAATATATTTCAGAAAGTATATCCAACATTTGAAGCAATTTTGGTTTTTCTTTAATCGAATCCGTTTTAAATTAAAGCTTGTGATAATTTTATCAAGTTGTGATATTTATTTAACAGAAATACGTCCTAAACTAATTATTAACTTTTTTCAAAAAAGAGTTAATAAACAATCTGAAAAAATGAAATTAATTATTCTTTAAAAGGTATATTTGTCAAAAATTATTAAAAAGAAAACATTATGTCAAAAATTAAAGTAGCTAACCCAATCGTAGAATTGGATGGAGACGAAATGACAAGAATCATTTGGAAATTCATTAAAGATAAATTGGTTTTACCTTACCTAGATTTAGATATCAAATATTATGATTTAGGAATCGAAAGCCGTGATGCTTCAAATGACCAAATTACAATTGATGCTGCTGAGGCAATTAAAGTTCACAAAGTAGGTATCAAATGTGCTACAATTACACCAGATGAAGACCGTGTAAAAGAGTTCAACTTGAAATCTATGTGGAAATCCCCAAATGGTACAATCCGTAACATTTTAGATGGTACTGTTTTCCGTGAGCCAATTGTTTGTCAAAACGTTCCAAGATTAGTTACTAACTGGACTGCTCCAATTATCGTTGGTCGTCATGCTTTTGGTGATCAATACAGAGCTACTGATGCTGTTTTCAAAGGAAAAGGAAAATTAACGATGACTTTTACTCCTGAAGATGGAAGTGAAGTTCAATCTTTTGAAGTATACAATTACAAAGGAAATGGAGTTGGAATGGCAATGTACAATACGGAAGAGTCTATCCGTGGATTTGCTAAATCTTGTTTCAACATGGCTTTAAGCAAAAAATGGCCTTTGTACTTATCTACAAAAAATACAATCTTAAAAAAATACGACGGTTTCTTTAAAGATATTTTCCAAGAAATTTTCGAAGCAGAATACAAAGCAAAATTTGATGAAGCAGGTATCGTTTATGAGCACCGTTTAATTGATGACATGGTTGCTTCTGCATTGAAATGGAATGGTAACTTCGTATGGGCTTGTAAAAACTATGATGGTGACGTTCAATCTGATACTGTTGCTCAAGGTTTTGGTTCTTTAGGTTTAATGACTTCTGTATTAATCACTCCAGACGGAGAGGTTATGGAAGCTGAAGCTGCACATGGAACTGTTACTCGTCACTACAGAGATCACCAAGCTGGTAAGAAAACATCTACAAACCCAATCGCTTCAATTTTCGCTTGGACAAGAGGTTTAGCTTTCAGAGGTAAATTGGATAACAACCAAGAATTAATCAATTTCTGTACAAAATTAGAAGAAGTTTGTGTTGAAGTTGTTGAGTCTGGAGTTATGACAAAAGATTTAGCTGTATGTATTCACGGTAACAAAGTGAATCACGGTGAACATTACGTTTACACAGAAGAATTCTTAGATGCTTTAGATAATGCATTAAAATTAAAAGTAGGATAATTCATTTTTCCTTCTAATAAATATTAAACTCCTCGAAAGAAATTTCGGGGAGTTTTTTTTGACTTCGACTTCGCTCGGTCAACAAAAAAAAACTCCACTCAGCTAACAATAAAAAACGCTCCTAAAAATTGATCTAAAATTTGAATTTATTTGATTTCAATTCTTAACTTAAGGTAATTAACCAAATTCTACCTTATGAAAAAAGGATATATGTACATTTTAGAATGTTCTGATAATAGTTATTACACTGGAAACACAATTGATCTAAAAAGAAGAATTCAACAGCATCAAAATGGAGAAGGCGCAAATCATACAAAAAAGAGATTACCAGTTAAGCTAGTTTATTTTGAAGAATATTACAGAATAGATATTGCATTCTATCGAGAAAAGCAAGTTCAAGGTTGGTCCAGAACTAAAAAAGAGGCTTTAATTTATGGAAAATATAATTCTTTACCTAAATATGCAGAATGTAAAAATGATAGTCACTGCAAACATTTTGGCTTAGACTCCGTTCAGACAACAAAAGAATAAAAACAATTCGCTTATAAAAAAATAATTAATTATTTTGATGGAGGTGGTTGAGCGGAGCCGAAACCCCGACTTATTGATATTTTTATTTATCTTTAATTCACAAATTAACTTTTATGTTTCAATCCAAAAAAAATATTGTTTTCATAATCCTAGCAGGAATTTTTATTACCAATGCAGTGGTTGCTGAATTAATTGGTGGTAAGCTGATTCAAATTGCTGGCTATACTTTGAGTATTGGTATTTTGCCTTGGCCTATTGTGTTTATTACAACAGATTTGATTAATGAATATTTCGGGCATAAAGGCGTTCGTAAACTAACTTTACTTACCGCAGCTTTAATAGCTTATGCCTTGGTTATATTATTGGTAGGACTTCAAGTTCCTGCTTCTTCAATTTCACCAGTAAATGACAATCAATTTTACGCCGTATTTGGACAAGGAGTTCTAATCATAATTGGTAGTATTATAGCATTTGTTATTTCACAATTATTAGATATTGCCATTTTCTCTCATTTCAAGAAAAGAACAGGTGACCGTTATATTTGGTTAAGAGCAACTGGTTCAACTGTATTTTCTCAATTAATCGATTCATTTATCGTTTTAGGTATTGCCTTTTACCTACCAGGTAAAATTACATTAAATGAGTTTTTTGCAATTGGATTTACGGGATATACCGCAAAATTAGTAATAGCTGTATTACTGACTCCTTTTATATATTTGGGACATAACGTAATTGGCAATTATTTGAAAGAAGAGAAATTTATTGAATCTTAAAAAAATTGATATATTTATAAAAAATTAATTACTCACTTAAAATTTAAAAAAATGAATTGGTATCTAACCGTTTTAAAAAAGTACGCTACATTTTCAGGTAGAGCAAGAAGAAAAGAGTATTGGATGTTTGTTTTATTTAACATTATTTTCTCAATTATTATTTCCGTTATTGATGGTATTATTTCTGGAGGAAATTACGAAAAAAATGGAATTATTGGAACTATTTACTCATTAGCATTATTAATCCCTTCACTTGCTGTTGCAGTAAGAAGAATGCATGATGTTGGTAAGAGTGGTTGGTTTATTTTAATTCCTATTTATAATTTCATTTTAGCAGTTACTGAAGGTGATTCAGGTTCAAATGAATATGGTAACGATCCTAAAAGTGAAGGAAATGACATAAACAATGATGACACTTTAGATAGTCATATGGTTTAATTGAAATAACTGTTTATGAAAGGGAGTTTTTACTCCCTTTTTTTATGTTCAAAAATGAATAAATTCTTTGTAATTTTGCACTCAAACAAAAAGAATGGAAGAATCTCAATCAATCAGAATAAATAAATATTTAAGTGAAGTTGGCTATTGCTCAAGAAGAGCTGCTGATAAATTGATTGAAGAAGGTAAAGTCACTATTAATGGAAAAATTCCAGAAATGGGAACAAAAGTTGGCCCAACTGATGAAGTTCATGTAAATGGTAAATTAATTTCAGAAGCAAAAGAAAAATCTGTTTATATTGCTTTCCATAAACCAGTTGGAATTGTTTGCACAACAGATACAAAAGTTGAAAAAGATAATATTATCGAATACATCAACTATCCAAAACGAATTTTCCCAATTGGTAGATTAGATAAACCAAGTGAAGGTTTAATCTTCTTAACCAATGATGGAGATATTGTCAATAAAATTTTAAGAGCTAGAAACAATCACGAAAAAGAATACATCGTTTCTGTAGACAAACCTATTACAAACGATTTCATTAAAAAGATGAGTAACGGTGTTCCTATTCTAGATACAGTTACAAGAAAATGCTTCGTAGAACAAACTGGTAGATTTGAATTTAGAATAATCTTGACACAAGGTTTAAATCGTCAAATCAGAAGAATGTGTGAATATTTGAACTATGATGTATATAGGCTTAAGCGAACTAGAATCATGAATGTAGAACTTGATTTACCTGTCGGAAAATGGCGATATATTTCTGAAGATGAAATGATCGAAATCAATCGACTACTGGAAACGTCTCAAAAACATATATAAAATAAAAAAGACGTCTTAATAGACGTCTTTTTTATAAGGTTTAATCACTTTATGAAAATAAAGAATTTACAAATTCGTTTCGATCGAAAATTTGAAGATCTTCTATACCCTCTCCTATTCCGATGTATCTAACTGGAATTTTCATTTGATCTGAAATTCCAATCACAACACCACCCTTCGCTGTTCCATCTAATTTTGTTATCGCCAATGCATTAATATCCGTTGCCAATGAAAATTGTTTAGCTTGTTCAAACGCATTTTGACCAGTTGAACCATCCAATACTAATAAGATTTCATGAGGAGCACCTGGAATTACTTTTTCCATTACTCGTTTGATTTTACTCAATTCATTCATCAAATTCACTTTATTATGTAATCGACCAGCTGTATCAATAATTACAACATCGGCATTTTGCGATTGAGCAGATTGTAACGCATCAAATGCAACAGAAGCTGGATCTGCCCCCATTCCTTGTTGAACGATTGGAACACCTACTCTTTCTGACCAAATAATTAACTGATCAACTGCTGCCGCTCTAAAAGTATCAGCTGCACCCAAAACTACTTTCTTATTAGCTTTCTTAAATTGATGCGCTAATTTCCCAATAGTAGTTGTTTTACCAACGCCATTAACACCAACCACCATAATAACATGTGGATTGCCTTCGTGCTTTGGTAAATCAAATCCAACTAGATTAGTCGCATTATTCTCTTCTAATAAATTAGCAATCTCTTCTCTTAGAACTGTATTCAACTCATCAGTTCCTAAAACCTTATCTCTAGAAACTCTCGCTTCAATTCGCTCGATAATCTTTAGAGTAGTCTCTACTCCAACATCAGATGAAATTAAAATCTCTTCTAAGTTATCTAAAACCTCAGAATCAACTTTAGATTTACCGACAAGAATTCTAGCAATTTTACCAAAAAAACTTTGCTTTGTTTTTTCAAGTCCTTTATCTAGATTTTCTTTTTTCTCTTTCGAGAATAAACCAAAAAATGCCATATTAAACAAAATAACAAAAGCTTCCTTGTATAAGAAGGAAGCTTAATATTTATTAAAAAGATATAATTTAAGAATTAGTTTTTATCAAACCACTCTTTAACTTTGTCGTTATGTACAATTTCTTCTTTAAATGAGTAAGAACCTTTATCAGTTTTTACCATTTTGATTACTTTTGAATGCTCTTTACCGCCACCTTTTTGTAACGAAGCTACTACTTTCTTTGCCATGTCCTACTATTTAATTTCTTTATGAACAGTGTACTTTCTCAAAATAGGATTGAATTTTTTAATCTCCATTCTCTCAGGAGTATTCTTTCTATTTTTTGTTGTAATGTAACGAGAAGTTCCAGGTTGACCTGAATCTTTATGTTCTGTACATTCAAGAATTACTTGAATTCTATTTCCTTTACTTTTCTTAGCCATCTTATAACTTTTTTATTCTACCATTTCACAACGGACAAACTAGGATTATTTTAAATAACCTTTCTC
This sequence comes from Flavobacteriales bacterium, assembly GCA_947453715.1. Taxonomy (GTDB): domain Bacteria; phylum Bacteroidota; class Bacteroidia; order Flavobacteriales_D; family Crocinitomicaceae; genus CAIUKX01. Next base: position 28,040 of record CANGHX010000001.1, read on the forward strand.
ACGAGCCTCTTTAAGGCAAGCAGAAATCCCTTTTTTGTTAATTGTTCTTAACGCAGAAGTTGATATTTTCAAAGTGATAAATTCTTCATTCTCTGGGATGAAAAATTTCTTTGTGATTAAATTTGGGAAAAACTTTCTCTTAGTTTTGCGGTTTGAGTGAGAAACATTATTCCCAACCATTACCGACTTACCCGTTAATTGACAAACTCTTGACATTTCTTAATTATTATATCCTAATTCTTAAAGCGAGTGCAAAGAAAGTTATTTTTTCCCGAATACACAAACATTTTTTATTTTTTTTCAATACTTATTTCTAATAATTTGCATCTCAATAAGTTCAATGCAGAAAAAACAGTCATTTGCATGTTCCTTTCTCTATTATCTCCAAATTGAAAACGATATGAAAACACCTGACCTTTAATTGCAATTCCGATCCAAATCAAACCTACTGGCTTTTCTGCAGTTCCGCCATCTGGTCCAGCAACACCTGATGTTGAAAGACATACATCAACTCCTAGTTTTTGAGCGCCATTCATTGCCATTTGTTCTACAACCTCTTTACTTACAGCTCCAAACTCTTTTAAAGATGAAATCGTAACACCTACAATCTTTTCTTTTAATTCATTACTATACGACAATATACTTCCTTTAAAATACTCCGACGAACCTGGAGTCAATACAATTTCATGTGCTAACGATCCTGCAGTACAACTTTCCACTGTCCCGATTGATAATTGTTTTTCCTTCAATATTTCTCCTAAAACAAAACTCAACGTTTCTTTTTCTTTACCAAAAACATATTGAGGCAATTCATTTCTAAGTTGATTAAAATAATATGAAATTCTATCTTTATCTTTCTCTCCATTTTTAGAAGTAATTCGGAGTTTTAACAATCCTATTGAAGGTAAATACGCTAACCCCAAACCTTCATTTCGGATTTCATTCTCCCAATCTTTCATTCGCTCAGCTAAAAACGACTCTCCGATCCCTTGAAGCAAAACAGTCTCGTGATAAATCGAATTCACATTGAAATGTTTTTTAAGTGCATCAAAACCAAATTGACTCATGATTCCTTTCATCTCATAAGGAACACCTGGCAAACTAATCAAAACAGAATTATTTTTCTCAAACCACATTCCTGATGCCGTACCTTGAAGATTCTCTAACACTTTACAAGCTTTTGGTAATGCCGCTTGTTGAATATTAACATCCAACATAACACGCCCTCTATCTGTAAAAAACTTTTCAACTCGAGCTAATACAGTTGGATTGATTTCCAAATCGGTATCAAAATAATCACACAAGACATGTTTTGTAATATCATCTTTTGTTGGACCAAGTCCTCCAGTAACAATCACAATATCACTATTTGATAATGCTTCATCAATAGCCTGTTTAATTGCAAACTCATTATCCATGATTGTAACTGCTCTTGAAACTGAAATACCCAAAAGAGACAATTCCATTCCAAGCCAAGCAACATTTGTATTAATTGTTTGACCAATCAATAATTCATCTCCAATAGAAATTAATTCTGCCCTCATAATTTTTATTTGAATAATTTATCTTTCAAATTTTTCCATTTATATTTCTTTGCAAAAATCAAAAGTAATATTGGCTGAAACACAACTAGCGTTAATATATTTTCTATCCCAAATGAAGGAGGCGTTCTATCTATAAAAAGTGCATCTGTATGAAACGCTTGCCAATCATTCGTCAAAATCAATGCAGCAAAAATATTATTCACAGCATGGTAACCTAAAGACAATTCTAAACCTTCATCAAACAATGCTAAAAGACCAAGAAAAATACCACTTTCAATGTAATATATCAAAAGAAATTTCCCGATTTTTTCTACTTCAGGATTTGCTCCATGAAGCATTCCAAAAAGAATTCCTGTAAATAGCACTACAACCCAACCTTTTTTAAAAATCAAATAAGTTCCTTGAAATAAATAACCTCTAAAAAAAATCTCTTCAAAAAATGTCTGTATTGGTAAAAGCGTTAAAGAAATCAGGAATAAAATAAGGAATTTTATCAAATCAAATTCAAATTCTATTTTTGAACCAGACATCTTCATGATCAATAAAAAAAGTGCACTTACTATTCCCCAAAGACTAAAACTCAAGAAAAAACGTTTAAAATCAAATTTGACTCTTGAAGTTATTAGTGATAAAAAAGGCCTTTTGTGGATATACTTTGTTCCTACAGCAATTGCAAAAACACCGACTAAAAATGGAAATAATAAGCTTGTGAAAAAGGTATTTAAGCCAACATTACTTATTAATTGATCATTAGAAACCAACAATTCAGAGGAACCATTTTGGGTGTAAAATATAATTAAAAAATAAGGTAATTGACCGATTGTAATAAATCCAGATATTATAATTAGAATCGTGAATAGATATTGGGTTATCTTATTTTCACCTAAAGTCCCTTGTTCAATAAATTTCATTTGTGTTTTTTATTCAATTATACGAAAAAAGGCTTTGTTTTGAACAAAGCCTTTCATTTTTTATTGAAACATATCTTTTACCCTTTGGAAAAATCCTTTTTCATTTCCATCTGGATTTGGCTTGAAATTTTCACTATCTCTAAATTTCTCAAGTAACTCTCGTTCTTCTTTTGAAACTTTTTTAGGAGTCCACACATTAATATGAACAAATAAATCACCATGTCCATGTCGTTGAAGAACCGGTAAACCTTTACCTTTTAAACGTAACATCTTTCCGCTTTGAGTTCCTGGTTCAACCTTAATTTTAGCCTTACCGCCAACCGTAGGGATCTCAATTGATTCACCTAAAACAGCATCTACAAAGTTGATGAATGCTTCATAATGAAGATTCTCTCCTTCTCTCCTTAACTCTTCATGTGGTAACTCTTCAATCACAACAATTAAATCGCCAGGTATACCGTTGAAAGGGCCAGCGTTTCCTTTTCCTGAAACACTTAATTGCATTCCTTCTTCTACACCTGCAGGAATTTGAACTTCGATCACATCTTCTTGACGTTTCAAACCTTGTGCATCCGCATCAGAAGGTCTCTGATCAATCATTTTACCAGCACCTTGACAAGTATGACAAGTTGACTGAGTTTGCATTGCACCTAAAAACGTTTGAGCAACTCTTGTGATTCGCCCAGAACCATTACAAGTTGAACAATTTTTATAAGTTACTCCGTCAGCATTTACTAACTTATTAACCTTGATTTTCTTTGTAACACCTTCTGCAATTTCTTCAAGAGTTAATTTCATTTTCACTCTTAAATTTGTTCCTCTGGCTGTTCTAGATCCACCACCACGGCTTCCACCAAAACTTCCGCCACCGAATGCTCCACCGAATACATCTCCAAACTGAGAGAAGATATCGTCCATATTCATTCCGCCACCGAAACCACCAGCTCCTCCAACTCCAGCATGACCAAAACGGTCATAATTGGAACGTTTTTCAGAATTGCTTAATATTTCATATGCCTCTGCTGCTTCTTTAAACTTATCTTCAGCCTCTTTATCACCAGGATTTTTATCTGGGTGATATTTAATCGCCATCTTACGATAAGCCTTTTTTATTTCAGCTTCATTAGCATTCTTCGAAACTCCTAAAATTTCGTAAAAATCTCTTTTATTGCTCATTTTATTCTTTTTGAAACGATTATTGTCCTACAACAACTTTAGCAAATCGAATTACTTTTTCATTCAATAAATAACCTTTTTCAACGTCATCTATCACTTTTCCAATTTCTTTTTTAGAAGGTGCTGGTACATTTGCTATTGCTTCATGAAATTCAGAATCAAATGCTTGTCCTTTTGAAACCATTGGTTTCAATCCTTTCGTTTCTAAAATATTTTTGAATTTATTGTAAATTAAGCCAAATCCTTCTTTAACTCCATTCAAATCTTCAGACTTTTCATTATTCAAGATTGCTCTTTCAAAATCATCCATGATTGGAAGCATGTCTTTCAAGACTGAAGATCCTGCATTCACGATTAAATCAGATTTCTCTTTATTTGTTCTTCTTCTGTAATTATCAAACTCCGCATATAATCTCATGAATTTATCATTCATCTCGTTATACTTATCCTCCCAAGTCAATTCGACTTTTTCTTCAGCAATTGTTTCTGAATTTGAATCCTCATTTAAATCTTGAATCTCTTCGTTCATTTGCACTTCTTGCTCTTTATTTAATTCTTTTTCCTCAGACATAATTTTTCATTTGATATTACCTCATTAGCAAAGATGCTGCCATCTTAATAATTCAGACAAGTTGACAGAATTAAACTTTATCAAAGGTTAATTTGTCAGCAAAAAAAAAGGAAAACTTACGTTTTCCTTTTTAAAATTATTTTATTCTTTTATTTTTTTATTGATGGACTTAGTATTGAATTTCCATTCTTTCTCAACAATTGTCTTGCTTTGTAAATTGGAATTCTTACGCCATTGTAATAAGCTGTTGGAAATGCATCACTAAATCCTAAAGCTCTAACTTGGTTTAATAATTTAAACATTTCTTTCTCAGTAGCTAAGACACCTGTACAATATCTTGTTTTACCATCTGGTGCTTTAATTTGATAAACATCTTTCAACTTTTTGTGACTTTCCACTTTAACAACATGGTTGTAAGCCCCAACTTGAACAGTAAAGAACAAACCATCCACTTCTTTGATAGATTGAACTTCAGTTGAATTATCTCCTAATTTTGTAACATCAACAGGATTGCCTTTAATTACTTTTGTAGAATCGTCATTATTAACAACTTCTTCTATAACTTTTCTTCCTTTTGTGTCCACTTTTGATCCTTCTGGCGTATTAGCTTCTTCATCATATAAGTTCAATACTCCATCTTTATCATCATCTTTTACACCATCTTCAATAACTTTTACTTGGTCCTCAATTGGTTTCAAATCAACAACGGTATCTTTTATTTCTTCATGGAAAACCCAATCATAATGACGTTCTGCTGGTCCAATTTTATAAGAAATACCAACCGTTAAATTTGCCAAACTTCCTCTTCTTGAATTAGCAGGATTTAACGTGTGATAATCGAATGTATAATGTTGCTTAAAATTTTGAATCATCGAAATATCAATATTCAATGCAATTTTTTCATTCACTTTATATTGAGGTGTTAGACCAAAAATCAAATGAACCATTTCATCTGTTTGCTTTATTAACTGATGATTTTTTGCTAATAAAGAAGAAACACCAAAACCACCATGAGCTAATAAACCAAACTTTTGAGTAAACGTATTGAATTGTAAAATCGTAGCTAAATTTGCAACACCTTGAAATGATGCTCGAACATAATGTGTATTAAACTTTAAACTTTTCCCTGATTCAGATAAGTAATCATAGCCTAAATCTATTTTAGCTCCAAATTTATTATTAAACATTTTTCTTGCGCCAATATTCAAATTAAAAGGATTGAAATATGAATTTGAATATCCAGGAGAGAAATGTAAAATTGAATTATTTAAACCAATACCACCATCGATTGATAACTTGTTGATTGCATTATCTTGACCAAATAAAAAGGTTGATGAGATGAAAAAAGAAAATAATAAAATTTTGTACATAACTTATTTAATAAAATGAATAATGAGCAATCGTTAGTCTGTAGTTCTAGTTTCGGCTCAAAATTAATAAAAAAAACAGTTTACTATACTTGATTTCTGTATTATTTTGCGAGATTAAATAAAGGATTTTACTTAGTTTAGGATATTTATGACAAAAACTACTTTTTAGGCTCTACAAAAACTTTGAATCGAAGTTTCGCAATTTTCTTTTTTGTATTTACCATTAAATATACTGTTCGATCTTGCTGAAGGTATTTTCCTTTCGTATCGAAAATGATTTTCACAGTACCTTTTTGTCCTGGTAATACTGGTTCTTTAGAATAAATGACTTGGGTACACTTGCAACCAACAGAATAATCCGATATAATCAATGGTGATTTTCCTGTATTCTCAAACTCAAAAGTATGCTCAATTATTTCTCCTTCCTGCGTAGCTGGAAACTTTTTTAGTGGTTCTTTAATACTAAAAACCGCCTCTTGACTAAAGCAAAAGACGGTATTTAAGAATAAAAATATGAAAAGTGAGAGTTTCATATTTAATATGTTTAATTTGAAGCTGGACCAGCATTATTTACCGGAGTTCCATCTTCAGGTGCAGGAAGTACATTTCCTTTAATTCTAATAATTTTACTAGGCTCGTTTACTGCATTTGAAGTAATTGTAACCATTTTATTGATTGCTCCTGGACGTTTAGTGTCGTATTTTACTGTAATCACTCCTTTTGCTCCTGGAGCAATTGGTTCTTTTGGCCAAACTGGAACTGTACATCCACAAGATCCTTTTGCATTTGAAATGATTAATGGTTCATTACCTGTATTTTTAAATTCAAATGTACATGTTCCATCAGCACCATATTTTACTGTTCCGTAATCATGTGTTTCTTTTGCGAAATCAATTTTTGCACCATTATCTAATTGAGCAACTGCATTGTTAGTGAAGGCTGTAAAACCCAAAACCACTAATAAAGAAAAGAATAATTTTTTCATATTGAATTTGTTTTTTTGTTTTATAATTTGGTATTTCAAAAATAGTAAGAGTTTTTAAAATACTTTGTTTCTTTAACACATATTTAACAGCTTATTTTCCCGTTAAATTGTTTCCTTGATAATCAATAAACTCTTCAAAAGTCATGCCTAAATTCTGAAGACGTAATTCAATCCCTTTTCGTTTCTCTTTATCCATCGAAGGATTTTCAGTTAAAAGCATTGAAAAATAATATTTAACTTTATTAGTATCTCTTGGATTCACAAACATATCGTAATTTGCTGCTTGACTTTCTAAAATCAATGCTCTGTTTTCATATTTAGGGAATTTTTGAATCAATGTATCTGCGTACGCCATAGACCATTGAATTTTCCCTTCACCTGAATAGAACATTTGAATTTTATCTAAACATTTTGCCGTAGATTTATCTTTAGGGAATAATTTGTAAAAGTTCAATAAAGAACCGATTAAACTATCTTTCAAATAAGTGGGTGCATTTTTTTGTTGCTTTTGAAAACTCACTATTGAATCTTCATATGCAACTATTTTATCTTTATAATCCTGTATCGTTAACTCTGACTTTTCTTTTGAAGACTCGCTACATGAAGCTAATACTGAACAAATAGAAATTACTAAAAATATATTCTTCATTTATCTTCCTTTTTTAGCTGCCGGAAATTTCATTCTATAATCAACTGAAACTTCACCTTTAGAAATATTCTGTAATTTTTTAGAAATCAACTTTTTCTTGATTGCTGATAAATGATCAGTGAATAAAACTCCTTCAATATGATCATATTCATGCTGAATTATTCGAGCAGCGTATCCGTCAAAAATTTCATCTTTGAAATTCCAATTTTCATCATAATAAGTAATTCGAACTTTTTCTTTTCGATATACTTCTTCTCTTACTTTTGGAATAGATAAACATCCTTCTTTAAAACACCATTCCTCACCAAACTCTTCTTCTATTATTGGGTTAATGAAAACTTGCTTAAAATCTTCAATCCCAACAGCTCTTGGATCTTCTTCTTCATCTTCTTCTTCAGCAAACGGACTTCCGTCTACGACAAATAATCGAATCGATCTACCGATTTGAGGCGCCGCCAATCCAACACCTGCTGCTTCGTACATCGTTTCAAACATATCCGCTATTAATTTCTGTAAATCTGGATAGTCTTTTGTAATTTCCTCAGCTTCTTTTTTTAAAACTGGATCTCCGTATGCTACAACTGGTAATATCATTTTCTTCTTATTCTAAAATCGATTTTATTCGACAAAGTTAATATTTAATATTTTTTATTTGATTCCATAAACGATTGTAAAATAATCGTTGCACTAATTTCATCAATCAAACCTTTATTCTGACGTTGCTTTTTAGAAAGTCCACTATCAATCATTGTTTGAAAAGCCATTTTTGAAGTAAAACGCTCATCTAGTAAATGAATTTGAATAGTCGTAAATTGCTTTTCCAAAGCTTCTTTCAACAAAAGAACATTCTCCGTAATATGTGTTGGTTCATTATTCAATCTCTTTGGTAAACCAACTACAATAGCTTCTATTTTATCCTTAACGACCAATTCTTTCAAAAAAATCATCAAATCTTTTGAATCAACGGTTATTAATCCACTTGCAATTATTTGATTCTCATCTGTAATTGCAATACCAGTTCTTTTTAAACCAAAATCTATTGCTACTAATTTCCCCATTAGTGACAAAGATAAAAGATGATTTCCAATTTATAACTATCTTTATCCTAGTAAAAATTCAAACATGAGATCAATTATTGAAGCAGCATGGGAAAACCGTGCATTATTACAAGAAAAAGAAACGATTGAAACAATCAATAAAGTAATTGAAGACCTTGATAAAGGAATATTAAGAGTTGCTGAACCTACAAATGATGGTGAATGGCAAGTAAACGAATGGGTAAAGAAAGCTGTTGTAATGTATTTCCCAATTCGAAAAATGGAGACGATTGAAGTTGGTCCTTTCGAATTTCATGATAAAATGGCGCTTAAAACAAATTACGAAGAATTAGGTGTTCGTGTTGTTCCTCCTGCTGTTGCTCGTTATGGCGCTTATATTTCTAAAGGTGTTATTTTAATGCCTTCGTATGTGAATATTGGAGCTTATGTTGATGAAGGCACAATGGTTGATACTTGGGCTACAGTTGGATCTTGTGCGCAAATCGGCAAGAATGTTCACTTAAGTGGTGGTGTTGGAATTGGTGGAGTATTAGAACCTCTTCAAGCTGCTCCTGTAGTGATCGAAGATGGTGCTTTTATTGGCTCAAGATGTATTGTAGTTGAAGGTGTAAGAGTTGGTAAAGAAGCTGTTTTAGGCGCAAATGTTGTGTTAACAAAATCAACAAAAATTATTGACGTAACAAACAAAAAACCAATTGAACACATTGGATACGTTCCTGAAAGAAGTGTTGTTATTCCTGGTTCTTACACGAAAAAATTCCCAGCAGGTGAATATCAAGTTCCATGTGCAATCATTATCGGACAAAGAAAAGCTTCTACAGATTTAAAAACATCTCTTAATGACGCATTGAGAGAACATAATGTTGCTGTTTAAAAATTAAAAGTTATGTGTTTTCCAGAATCAGAATTAGTCTTAACGGGCGAAGGAAAAGTTTACCATTTAGGTTTACTTCCTGAAAATATTGCTCAAAAAATAATTTTGGTCGGAGATCCAGATCGCGTTGAAATTGTTGCTTCTTTTTTTGATGAAATTCTATTTGAAACGAATCACAGAGAATTTTATACTAAAACAGGGATTTTCAACGGAACAAAAATAACAGTTATTTCTACAGGGATTGGAACTGATAATATTGACATTGTCATCAATGAATTAGATGCATTAGTAAATATTGATCTAAAAAACAGAACTGAGAAAGAAAATAAAACAACTTTAGAAATTGTAAGAATTGGAACATGTGGAATCTTAAATCCATCGGTTCCAATTCTTTCTTATATTCTTTCAAATTTTTCTTTTGGTTTGGACAATATTGCTCATTTCTATGCTATTGATTTTACATCTCAAGAAATAAATTTAAATCAAACAATTAACGAACATATTCAGCTTCCAAAGACAATTCATACGTATGTAGCTCAATCTTCGGAGCGATTAAACGCAAAATTAATTTCAGAAAAAACAGTTCAAGGAATTACAGTTACAAGTAGTGGATTTTATGGGCCTCAAGGTCGTCAATTAAGAATTGGATTAGCTACTAATGACATGAATGAAAAATTATCTTCTTACAATAAAGATAATTTAACAATCAATAATTTCGAAATGGAAAGTTCCGCATTACATGTTCTTGGAAAAGCTCTTGGTCATGATTGCTCAACAATTTGCTTAGGTATTGGAAATAGACAAACAAAAGAATTTGCTACCTCGTATCAAACTGAAATGAATGAATTGATTCGATATGTATTGGGAAGAATTTAACTTTTTGTTGGGTAACAATAAATTAAAAATCTTTTAAAATATTAATTTTAAAAATTAAAAACACCACTTCTGACTTCGGATTACCGTTGTCATCCTCCTCTATCCTCCTTCTAAGGAGGAAGTTTAAAAATTTTCAAATGAAATGCAAAATCTAAAATTTACTCAAGGCTTTCAACATTCGAATAACCCGTTCTCTATCAATCTGTAAACATTCCTCCGAAAAAAGTGAATCTTCATCAATAAACTTTTTGATCGTTCCTGAAAAATGAATTGCATTTGGTTTAATTTCTTGAGAAATTTTCAAGATATTTGATGAACTCACACCACCACCTGCCATGATTTCAATTCGACCGTCGGCATATTCAACCAACTTTTTTAGTGATTCAAATCCTTTATCTACTGAGCGAGACAAGCCTGAAGTTAAAATACGATTAACACCTAATTCTACTAATAAATCCATCGATTTTTTCCAATCCACACATTCATCAAAAGCTCTATGAAATGTCAACTGCATTCCCTGACATTTAGAAACAATTTCTTTCATTGCTTCACGATCTATTTCATTATTATTTGTTAAAGCACCAAATACAATACCATGAACTCCAATCGATTTACAAGCAAGTATATCACGAATAACAACTTCTAATTCTTCTTCATTATAAATGAAACCTCCAACTCGCGGACGAATTAATACATTTGTTTCTATACCATATGCAATTGCATACTCTATCATACCAAACGAAGGAGTAATTCCTCCTTGCTCTAAATTTTGACACAATTCAATTCGATCAAAATTCAATTCTTTCGCCACTCGAATAGCTTCTAATGAAGCTGCGCATAATTCTGTTTTCATCATTTTATCACTTCAACTTCATCAATAAATGTCCATGGATGAAACCCTTCTCCAGGTTGACCTTCCGGAATTTTATGATCTGCAATTATTTGAACTTTGATATATCGTGCCTTTTTATTGACTTTTTGAGTAAAATATTCAGTTGCATCTGCTTTTGGAAGGGCAGTCCAATTAGCATTATCTTTTGAAACACTAATCTCAACATGTTGAGGTAAATAAATCCAGGATGATTTTGCCATTAAAAATCCAATGTTCATTTTTTTAATTTTTGAAGATTTCAAAAGATCGAGTTCGAATTGAATGGTATCTACATCAAATCCTAACCACTCATCTCCTTTCCAAGGTCTTGAACCCCGCACTCCATCAAACAACGCTAAATTTTCACGATTGTTAAATTTCGGATTTGGTTTCGTTATTAAATTTACTGGTAAACCAATAGTTGAATTTGAGTTAATTTCAAATCTTAATGCTTTTTTCAAGGTTTCAGCTTTTACAGTAATTGTTGAGATTTTAGTGAAATTTGATTTTCGTGTTCGATCAAAATACAATGTGTCTTTTTGAGTAATTTGATTATGAATTGTAACAGTATGATTATTAAAACTAGGCTTTTCTACTTTTTCTAATTCAAATTTCTCATCTGCAACAATCGAATGAACAACAATACCAATTCCATTTTTTGTTCGTAAATAATCAATCTTTGGATACATTATTGCTTTTGAATAATTCACTTTTAAACGGTCTAAAAGTTTGAATTGATGTACAACTAATTCTTTTTCAAAATCAACATAAGTTGGTTTTTGAGTCGTCCAAAGCGCTTGAGACATTGCCAACATTCTTGGAAAAGCCATATATTCCAATTGCTTAATGTTAGGTATATATTCTGTCCAAACATTTGCTTGTCCACCTAATATGTAAACTCTATCCTGAATATTTAATTCTTTTGGAATTGGATCGAAAGAATATACTTTTTCTAACGTCAGAAAGCCTCCAATCGCTAAAGGTTCTGTTGAACTTGACGCTTGATAATGATCAAAATAACAATGTGATGAGGGAGACATTACGACAGCATGTTTTTGTTTTGCAGCTTCTAACCCACCACTTTCTCCTTGCCATGACATAACTGTTGCATTAGGTGAAAGACCTCCTTCTAGGATTTCATCCCAACCGATTAATTTACGACCTTTTGAAGTTAGATAGACATCTATTTGTTTGATAAAATAGGATTGTAAAGCATGTTCATCTTTCAACCCATTTTCTTTCATCACTTTTTGACAATTCTCACATTCTTTCCATCGTGTTTTGGGAGCTTCATCACCACCTATGTGAATGTATTCAGAAGGAAAAAGCGATAATACCTCATCTAGAATTTTCTTATTGAAATCAATCGTTTCCATTTTTGAACAATAGATATCATCAAAAACACCCCACAACCCTTCTACTCCATGTTTCAAACCTGTACACGAATATTCTGGATAAGCAGCAAGAGCAGCTCTAGCATGTCCTGGCATTTCAATTTCAGGAATTACGGAAATGTATCGATCTGTAGCATATTTTACAATATCTTTAATTTGAGCTTGAGTGTAAAAACCTCCATACTTTCCTTTTGAATATTGATTTGGTTTTGAATTCGCATGACCAATCACAGTACTATCTCTCCACGCTCCAATTTCAGTTAATTTTGGAAATTGTTTAATTTCAATTCTCCAACCTTGATCATCCGTTAAATGCCAATGAAATTTGTTGAATTTATAAAACGCCATCAAATCGATGTATCTTTTCACCTCATCAACCGAGAAAAAATGCCTACTCACATCTAAATGCATACCTCGCCATTCAAATTTTGGAGCATCATCTACAAAGCATTTTGGAATTACAAATGAATCCTGATTTTGTTTAACTAATTGTAAAAATGAATTAACCGCATAAAAACAACTTTGTTCAGAACTATAAGTAATAGTTATATCATCTGCTACATTTATTGAATATGAATCTTTGGGTACATTTCGAAAAGTTTTAAAATTTAACTGACCTTTACTGGTTGTATATCTTAAACTAATCCCATATAATTTTCTGAATTCAATCGTTAAATAATTTTGAATTTCTAAAGGCAAGTTGGTTGTATTAATTAACAACTCATTATCTAAATTAAAATCTTCACCCGTTGCAATATAAACTGATGGATTAGGAACAATTGGTGATTGTTTCGTTACTGTATTTTGTGAAAATAGAAAATTATAATTCCCAATCAGAAAAAGTAAAAAAACTAATGTATTAATAAAATTTCGACTCATTATTCCAAACGATTAATTAGCATCTAATTGCACTATTAGCTCAATAATAATTCAAGTTAATATATTCGTTGAAATTAAGAAAAAAAATAATACAATTAGATTATTTTAATACGTTCACATGCCCTACATCTACATGTCGTTGTTGACTATTTTTCTCTTTAAATAGCACTTTCCATACATATGTGTCATCTTGTACTAGAACTCCATCAACACCATATCTTCCATTCCATCCTTTAGAAGGATCATGTGACTCAAAAATAAGTTCCCCCCATCGATCAAAAATCAATAATGTAAACTCATAGATATCTATGCCTGAAGAAAAAATTGGTAAAAAAGTTTGATTTATTTCATCACCATCAGGAGTAAAAGTATTAGGAATAAAATATAACAATTGTTCAACAACATTAACTTTTAAATTTGCAGTATCAGTGCATCCCGATGGAGAATATGCTATTAACGTAATTAAATAATCGACATATTCATTATTTGGATAAGTATGTATCGGAGAAGTTTCTATTGAATTACCACCATCACCAAATGTCCAAGTGTAATTAAATGCACCAACGCTTGTATTTGTAAATTCACATGTCGTATTTGAATTTGGCATTGAAATCTGAGAAGAATTAAATGCAGCAATAGGTAATGCCTCAACACAAACTAAATCATAATTCGTTTTAGAAGTAACGCAATTATTTGCAGTTGTACCAGTCAAAATCACATCAAAACATTTATTTCCTAGGTCATTTGTATATGTGTGTGTTACAGGCCCACAACCTGAATATTGAGTTCCATCTCCAAAATCCCAATTACAACCAGATAAATTCTGAGTTTCATTCGTGAATGTTACAGTAACAGGAGAACATCCAAAAGTGATATTTGGACTAAAAGTTACATTTGGAATTAATTCTAATTCTACCGAAACTTGATCTGACGCTTGGCATCCATTCGCATCTATTCCGACAACCGTATAGGTAGCACTTTGAATAGGAACAAAAGGAACACCATTTACAATATTTCCATTCCAACTATAAGTTGAAGCGCCGGTAGCAGATAAAACAATTGTTGAACCAGGACAAATCAAAGTATCAAGCCCTGCATTAACAATAGGTAAAGGATTTACTGTTACCAATACTTGATCTGAATCTTGACATCCATTTGCATCTGTTCCGACAACAGTGTAAGTAACAGTTCCTAAAGATGGAGCGAATGATAATCCATTAATAACACTATTATCCCATGAATATGATTGAGCTCCAGAGCCAGATAATGAAACAAAATCTCCGATACATATCTCTAAATCTGAACCAGCATTTACAATTGGATTTGGAAAAACTGTGATGACAACTTGATCAGAATTAACGCAATTGTTTACACTTGTTCCAGTTACTGTGTAAGTATTCACACCAGCATTTGGAATGAATGGAACTCCATTTGTAACACCATTATTCCAACTATAAGTTGAAGCTCCTGAACCATTTAACATTACACTCTGACCAAAACAGAAAAATTGATCCGGCCCAGCTTGCACAACAGGCAGAGGATATACTGTCACTGTGGCTTGATCTGCATTTTGACATCCATTAATATCTGTTCCTATAACAGCATAAGAAGTTGTACCGATAGGCGCTGTGAAAGGAACACCATTTAAAACTCCTTGATCCCAAGTATAAGTTAAAGCACCAGTAGCGTTTAATGTTACTTGAACACCTTGACAAACAGGAGTTACAATCCCTCCATCTATAATTGGCAAAGGATTGACAGTAACTATTACTTGATCTGTTATACTACAACCATTAATATCAGTTCCAAGAACAGTGTATGTATTTGTAACCATAGGAGAAAAAGCTACTCCGTTCTGAACCCCAAAATCCCATATATAATTTATTGCACCCGTCGCTGTTAAAGTAATAGAATCCCCAAAGCACAAAGAAGCATTGTTTCCAGCATTTAAATTAGGTAATGGATTAACTGTTACATGGACTTGATCTGAATTCTGACAACCATTAACATCTGTTCCAACGACAGTATATGTTAATTGACCTACAGCTTGATTAAAAGGAATTCCATTTACAGCACCATGATCCCACACATAACTTAAAGCACCATTCGCAGACAACGTAATTAAGTTAGGAGTACAAACAATAATATCATTCCCTCCATCTACAATTGGTAATGCATGAACTATAAGTGTTACATTTGCGGTACTATCACAGCCTGTAACAGCAGGAAAAGTTTGTGAATAAACTCCAGCAACGGATTGGTTAATCCCATGAATTAATGAAGTTTGACCTTGGCAAATTTCTACAGTGTAATTATTTACGATAATTGGGTTTTCTATTAAAATTAAACCTGCAGTTGTTGCACTACATCCAAAAGCATTTGTAACAATTACCGAAATTGGATTATTTGCAATCGTTGCGTTAATTGAAGAACTTGTTGATCCATTACTCCAAGAATAAGTTGAATATGCTTGCGTTGTAGAAATCAAAGACGTAAATCCAAAACAGTATTCAGTTGCACCGGTCAAAATAGGAGAAGGATTTGGATTGACTGTTACAATTGTTTGATCAGTGTTTTGACAGCCATTCACATCTGTTCCTGTTAAAGTATAAGTTATAGTCCCTAATGCTGGAGTAAATAGAACTCCATTTGATGCGCCATTATTCCAACCATAAGTTACAGAACCTAAACCAGTCAAAGATATTTGAGTACCAAGACAAACTGTTTGATCAGGACCAGCATTCACAATTGGTAATTGATTGACGTTTACAATTAATTGATCCGTATTTTGACAGCCATTTAAATCTACCCCTATAACAGTATAAGTTACTGTAGTAGAAGGTAAAAAAGAAACATTGTTCAAAACACCATTATCCCAAGTAAGGCTGGGTGCGCCAGAAGCTGACAAAGTAACATTTGTTCCAAAACATACGGTTTGATCTGTTCCAGCATTTATTATTGGTAAAGGATTTACTAAAATTGAAACATTATCAGAAGCAAAACAACCATTAGCATCTGTTCCTGTTACACTGTAATTATTAAAACCTAAACTTGGTGTACATGAGACTCCATTTGTAATTCCATTATTCCATACATAAGAAATAGCTCCAGTTGCCGTTAATACCGTTGAACTACCAATACATATTGCTTGATTAGGTCCCGCATTAACAATTGGTAAAGCATTAACAAAAATAATCATTGTATCAGTTCCGAAGCATGCATTTGTATCTAACCCTGAAACAACATAAGTCGTCGTAACAGAAGGAGAGACATTCAACGGATTACCTACACCTAAACCATTATCCCAATTGTATATATTTCCATTGTATGCATTTAATACTGCTAAATTTCCAGAACAAATTGTTGTATCTGGACCAGCAGCCAAAACTGAATGCGAAAACATAGTTACATGAACTGAATCCACATTCACACAACCTTGAGCTGAAGTACCTATTACTGTATATGTTGTATCAACTGTTGGAGTAAAAGGAACTCCATCTGATATTCCTCCATTCCAAACATAAGTTGAAGCACCTGTGGCACTCAATGTTAATGTATTATTTACACAAACACCCTTATCTGGTCCGGCATTTACATTTGGCAATGGAGAAACAGTTATTAATACTGAATCTTTCCCTGAACACCCCGTTCCTAGGTCAACTCCTGTCAAGACATAGTAAATACCACCAACTGCAGGAGTAAATGGAACACCATCTGCAACTCCATTATTCCATGAAAAAGTTAATCCTGTTACATTTGAAGCATTGACAGTTGTCGAATTTCCAATACAAAAAGCTTGATCAATTCCAGCGTCAACTACTGGAGCAGCAGTAACATTTACTGTAACATTATCTGATGCACTACAACCAAAAAGATTAGTTCCAGTTACGGTATATGTTGTGCTACCAATCGAAGGAACAAAAGAAACACTGTCTGAAATTCCGTGGTCCCAAGTGTATGTAACTGCGCCTGAACCAAAAAGAACTACAGATGTTCCTTCACAAACTGTCTGATCTGGACCTGCTGAAACGACAGGTAAAGGAGTAATTGTAATATTAAAAGTGTCTTTACCAAAACATGTTGGTGCAGGAGAAGTATAAATTATATTATAATTCCCGGGAGTTGAATGCGAAATATCAATTTCACCAGTTGAAGAATTGATTATTAGTCCAGCAGTTGAACTAAACACACCTCCTGTAATGCCTGTTATTGTAGGAAATTGATTGGCTGCTGTTAAACAATAGCCAGGTTGGGAATACGAAAAACTAGCATCTTGAGGACCAATAAAGGTCCCCGAAACTGTTTGAGGACAACCATTCCCATCAGTCACAGTAAATGACCAATTTTGACCGTTTTGCAATCCTTGAATTCCAATTGTTCCACCTAAAGCAGTCGTAGTATTTGTAAAGGTTGCTGTAAGTGGTAATAAGTTTGATGCTGTATAATTTCCGCCATAGAACTGAGGGTAACCTCCATTTAAAGTAATTGCAGCAGTTCCTAAATAACAATCTTGACTAATAGTTGGAGTAATTGGATTCAAATACTGAACCGTCATTGCTTGAGCTAATTCAAGATCATAACAAGTAGAATTTATTACCTGATTGCTTACCGATAAAAAAGTCATCGGGACAATGTAAAACGTATTATTTGTAAGTAAACCTAAACTTGATAAGAAAGCATTCGAACTACCACCGTTATTTATTAATGTAATATCTTTAGTAGTTAGCGAAGTAACATAACATGGATCTGTAGTTGGATCAACACCTACGCCAGAAACGGTTGGCGGACAACTATAAACAAAATATCCTAATCCTGGGTCTACATTTGGAGCAATTAGAGGAATTGAGAAATTGTTATTTGAAGTTGAACTAAAACTATCAGTATCACATAAAATGTAGGTATGAGTAGAATGTCCTGACATACTTGGTGTTACTGTCCCTGCTTGATCTCCAGGAAATGCAACAGGAAGTGTAAAAGAAATAGTTTGTTTACAAGTTGTATCATTCGAAAAATAAACCTGAATACTACAAGGTTGACCATCAGCATTTGTTCCGAATAATGAGTAATTAACTGGTGAATTAAAAGGATGAGAATCGACAATTATTTGATTCCCTTGACAATCTTTCACTATTAAATTACCAGAATGCGGTGCATCTGTGAACTCAATAACACCAGTAGTTGTATATTGATCAGAACATTGAGCAATTGTTGAAACTGCCGTAAAATTTGTTATTGTACATTGTGGACATCCTCCTTGACCAGGTGCCAAAACTGTAAAACAAACTTGTTCAGTATAAGGACAACCAAATTCATCAGTCGCCTGATAATTATAGCAAGAAGTTCCAGCTGAAGTTGGCGAAACAACAATTTGATCTCCTGAGTTACTTATTATTGAAGGATCAGAAGCCCAAGACGAATTTGTGATATTTGGAATAAATTGAGAACCTCCAGGAAAAATAACTGGATCAAAATTCAAAGCCCATTGAAATGTATTTCCATCATTAGTAGCAGTATTATCATTCACTTGAATTGTCCAATTACCATTTAAAGGGCAACCTATTAAGCTTGAAAAATTACCAGAAGGCAAATATGCTCCAGTTGCAATTGAATTACTTAAAGGAGTACCAGATAGGACAGTTGGTCCTCCTACTAATGATGTAGCGCCAGTCATCGAAAAACAATATTCAAATCCCGAACCTAGCCCCGGTGCATTTGCAATTGGATTCCCTAAATAAATTCCATTCCCTCCACTGGCAAATGATTTCAATATAACACTTTGACCATTTGGACAAATCAATTTTAGCTCTAAATTACCTAGATTAGAGTGTTCCAAATCTATGCAAACACTTTGTAAATTATTCGCATTTGTTACTGTTTGACCAACATTGAAAGCTGAAATTGTATTTCCAATATTTAAAATTCCATTTGCATCAGGAATAGCATGCTGACCAACAACCGGAGGTATAATTAAATCTATCTCCACAGGTTCAACCATACCTGTTAAAACATTTGTATCACCTAAACAGATTGTTGAACTTGCAGCGCTGGTTCCGGTAAAATCTGGTTGAGATGGGACCTGAACATTAATATTAATATCGTTTGTTGATACACAACCGTTGACATCAGTAACTACTAAATCAACATTGTAGATTCCCGGTGTTGTAAAATTATTTGAAACTGTTTGCCCTGTAGCTGTATTACCATCTCCAAAGTTCCATTCAAATGTAGAAGTTGCATTTGATTGAGCATAATGGATATTATTTTGAGGATAAATTCCGATACCATTGTAAGTAATATTCGACCCTTGGCATACATTAACAATACCATCTGCATCAACAGGTCCTGTTGTTACGTCTGCTATAACAGTTTGACAAGGCAATCCACAAGCGATAGAAGCTAACCAACCAGGTGCATTTCCTGAAGCATCTGAAGTAAAAACAAATGTCAAACAACCTGAAGCATTATTTCCTTGAACATATCCAGGACCAACCGCACCAGTATAAGTACCGATTAGAGGAGCAGCTGTCGTACTTCCGTTGTAAACTTTTAAAAAGTCGTGATTTAATTCTAGATCAAATGATGAAAAATCAATTTGAACGTGTGATCCTGGAACTGAAGAACAAAGGGTAAATGTTTGATTTAAATTATCAGCATAATTACCTGCTCCACCTTGATCAGCAAAAGTCCCACTACAGCCCGATGATGAGCCACTATTACCCATTACCACTTGTTCATATGAGATAAAAGGAACAAATAGTATAAGTATTACAATAATATTTAGCAAGAATTGTCGCACTTGTTTTCGTAAATAGTGTTAATAGCACAACGTTAATATAATTAAATCGTTGCTTAAAACAAAAGTAAGATAATTTATCTTTTTACGATCTAAGTATTTCTACCTAAAGTGTTTTTTATAAAAAAAGCTGTCTAAGAAAAATCGAAGACAGCTTACTAGAAATAAAGAGATACAAATGTTCTACTTTAAAACATTTACGTGACCAACCACGACATTTTTCTTTTTATCGTTTTTATGCTTATAAATAATTTTCCAAGTATATGTATCATCTTGTACTTGAGTCCCATCTGTTCCAAAAGTTCCTTTCCACCCTACTTTTGGATCGTGTGATTCAAAAATTAATTCTCCCCAGCGATTGAAAATATACAAAGTATAATCTGACGGATCAAAACCTGATGAAAAAATCGGTAAGAAAACCTCATTAAAATCATCACCATCCGGTGTAAATGTGTTCGGCACGTAATAGATTACTTCTTCAAAAATGTGAACAGGTACAAAAGCAGTATCAGTACATCCCGATTGAGAATATGCTACTAACGTAATTAAATAATCGGCCTCTTCTGTTCCCGGAAAATTATGTGATGGGCTTGTTTCTGTTGAGCCTCCGCCATCTCCAAAATTCCATGAATATGCTACTGCGCCCACCGATTGATTATACATAGCACTTAAAGTTGAATAGTTTGGCATAACTGTGGGTGAAGGAAGAAAGTCTGCAATTGGCCTAGCTTCAACACATATTAAACTTGGAATTGTAAGAGTACTTGAACATCCTTCAGGTGTTGAAGTTGTTAATGTTACATCAAAACAACCTGCTGAATTAAATGTATGCTGCACTGTTGAACAGCCATTCAATGTTGTCCCATCACTTATAGTCCAAACACAATTTGTAGCTCCACCCGTTGTGGTATTTGTAAACATTACATTTAATGGTGCACATCCAAAAGTATCACTTGGAAAAAATGAAACTACAGGTAATGGAATTACAGTGATAGTTACATTATCGGTTGCGATACAACCTGCAGCTGAAGTACCAATTACTGTATAAGTATCAGTACCAGTTGGAGTAAATGGAACTCCATTAACAACATTTTTATCCCAAACATATGTCGATGCACCTGTTGCTGTTAAAGTGACAGAGCTACCAATACAAACTGAATGAGAAACTCCAGCATCAACATTTGGAATAGGGTTTACTGTTATTGTTCCTGTCCCTGAAGCTGAACATCCATTTAATGTATATGTTACTGTATAAGGTGTAGTATTCGCTGGAGACATGGAAATAGTAGATGCAGTTGTAGAACTTGGATTCCATAAATAAGTTCCACCTGAAGGTGATGGTGTTGCTGTCAATGTTGCTGGAGGATCACCTGCACAAATGGCTTGATTATCAACTGTCACTGTTGGAACTGGATTAACTGTCACTGAACCTGTACCAGTGTTTTGACATCCATTTAACGTATAGGTCACAGTATAAGGGGTTGTTGAAGATGGAGTAACTGAAATTGTTGCAGTTGCAGTACTTGCAGGAGACCAAGAATAAGTTCCTCCTGTTAAATTTGGTGTTGCTACTAAACTTGCTGCTGTTCCGTTACAAACGGTTGGTGAGTTAACTGTTACAGTTGGAACTGGATTAACAGTTACAGTTGAAGTTACAGTTCCAACACATCCTGCAGTTGTTCCAGTAACAGAGTAAGTAGTAGTTACTGATGGAGAAACAGTAATAGAAGCGGTTGTTTCACCTGATGCCCAAGAATATGTAGTTGCACCACTTGCATTAATTACTGCTGTTCCACCGTTACAAATTGTTGTGTCATTAACTGTCAAATTTAATGACCCATTAATTGAAACATTGGAAGTAGCTGAATTTGAACAACCTTGAGCACTTGTTCCAGTAACAGTATAAGAAGTTGGTACCATAGGTGAAACAGTAATAGATGCACCTGTTTGAGAAGGAGTAGTTGACCAAGTGTATGAGGTACCCCCAGTAGCAGTTAAAGTAACAGCTATTCCAGCACAAGTTGAAGGTGAATTGACAGAAATTGTTGGAAGAGCATTCACAGTAACCAAAATGGACGATCTAGGACCTTCACATCCAGTCGCAGTATTCGTTTGAGATACGTAATATGTTGTTGTCGTAGCTGTTGCTGTAGAAACTGTTGGAGCTGTCGCAGAAGCTGTTCCACCAGTTGAATTTGTTCCATACCAATTTAATGTGCAGCCCGCTGAGGCTGTAACAGATGCTGTTAAACTATTTGGGGTCTGATTCTGACAATAAGTAACCGGTGTAGTTGGGGGAGCAATCGGTAATGGATTCACATGAATTGTTGCTAACGCAGTATCTGTACATCCGTCTAGACTGGTATACGTTGCAGTGTAAGAAGTCGTAGTTGCAGGTGATAATGAAAAAGTTGAAGCTGATCCAGCACCATTTGTCCAAGAATAAGACCCGCCTGTTGGTGTCGCTGTTGTAGTAACAGTACCAGCAATACCTTGGCATACTGTAGGAGATGTTGCTGTAGCTACTGGTTTAGCATAGACAACAACTGGAAATGTTAAAGTAGTACTACATCCAGTTACAGAAGTGATTACACATTGATATGTCGTGTTTACTAAAGGAGACGCTGTATAAGATTGATTAGTACCTAAAACAGTTGAGTTACCAACAACTGTCCACGAATAAGAGACTCCTCCAATTGGCGAGGTTAATGTCGTACTTTGTCCAGGACAAACATGATCTACTCCTATAATTGCCATTGGCGCACACGTTGCATCAACATATGCATAACAGTAATGAGCTCCCAATGAACAATCTGCAACAGTATATTTTACAGAAACACATGTACCAATATAAGGAGTTAAATCTATGAAAACAGATGTCCAATTTTTATAATACATACTCGATGTACCAATTTGAGTAAAACCTGGAATACCAGCTCCACCAACAACAAGATAAGTTCCACATGTTATTGAGTTTCCATTACAATCATACAAATCAACTTTAAAATAAGGTTGTTGATTAGATGGATGACGACTTACAGAATCGCCTGTATTTGTATAATTTTGATAGTAAACAGGTGCTCCTAATGCATCTAAACTATCAGTTCCATCAGCAGCTAAAATAGGCACTGGATTTGTTGCATCAGTAATCACTACAGCATAATGATATGTAAATAAAGCATTTGATGAAGCAACTGAAAATTTCTGCTCTAATGAAGCTCCACCAATTCCACCTTGCGCACCATCACCAAGTCTAACAGAATTAGGCCCTTGACCAGGACATACCATTGGAAAACCAGCAAATGGATCATTTCCTGCTGATGTAATTGTTGTTTGAGATGAAGTTGTATTATATGTTGTTGGTGTAAAACTTGGAATAGGTGCATTTGCTGCTCCAGTTTTTACAGAGTAACCATAACTACCTTGCCACCCTGTAAAATTACCATTGTCAAATCCAATATTTGTACAAGCAGGTTGCGTAGTTAATGGACCAGGCGGATTATTAACAGTTAAAGTATAGGCAAATCCATTTGGAGTTGGCCAATTATCGATCATAATGTAATAACATTGTCCAGATACAGGAGTAAATGATGTCCCTAAAGACCCAACAACAGTTCCTGAAGTAACATTACTTGAAACTAACGTGCCCACCCCAGGAGCTCCACCATGCCAAACTGAAATTGATGGATAAATACCCGCAGAAGTAACAGGGAAATCTAAATTTATATTAATAACATTAGTCGAAGTTGCACAAAAATAATACAACCAATCAGGTCCAGTAGTTGAACCATCAACAAAACCATTTGGTAAGTTATAATTATCGACACGACCTACAGTTGTTCCTGTAGCTGAAAAAGGCAAAGTTATTGGAGATGACGCAGCTGAAGCAGCATTATCTCCTCCTTGAGCAAAAATTTGATTTGAAGACAAACAAATCAATGTAATAAGTAAAATAATTCTTTTCATTTTCTAAAATTCTTTATATTAATTATTACCTTCTAAAAACTGATGCTCAACAGATTCCATAAATTCATTCATCTTAGAATTATCAAATCTCTCATCAATTGTAAGAGTTGCTTTTTTTATAAGTATATTAATATCACAAGTAAAAATTCCTTTACGATTTAATATATATGAAGTTATTTCTTGTGCTTTTTCTTGAGTTAAATTCCCATGAAAAGTAAAACTATACGTTTTTGATTCAACTTGTTGATGAGATCTATGAGAATTGATTGCAATGTCTATTGTTGAAAATGATAACACAATAAAAGACAATAAAAGTGTAATTACTTTAATCATTTTATTGAATTATTAGAATTAGAAATGCTATAATGATTATTTTTTATTCGGGTAACTTCAAAATTATCCCAATACTGGAGAGTAGTTTTCATAGTTTATTCGTTTAAAGTTTAGTTTTATGACGTAAACTTATAAAAAGGGTTGCTTATTTACAAATAAAAAATAACCTTTTACTCGATAAAAGTTAAAATATAAAAACTGAGAAGCATGTTTTAGTCATTTTGGTAACTAGTTACCAATCCAAGAATGACCTTTTTTTAGAAGATTTAAAGTCTGTTTTTCTTTTGAATTTTCTTCTGGTTGAAAATTATATTCCCAAGAAGCATTTGCTGGCAAACTCATCAAAATCGATTCAGTTCTACCGTTTGAGACTAATCCAAATTTTGTACCTCGGTCATTTACCAAATTAAATTCAACATATCTACCTCTTCTCAGGTTTCTCCATTGAATTTCATTCTCTGTGAAAGGAAGATTTTTTCCTAATTCAACTTGTTGGTTATATAAAATCGGAAAATTTTGACCTAATTCTATACAAAAATTAAAAATTTCTTCTTTTGACAGATTTGCATCTTCGATTGTTAAGTGATCAAAAAATATTCCGCCAATTCCTCTTGTTTCATTTCTATGAGGAATAAAGAAATAATCATCTGCCCAATTTTTAAATTTTGGATAAAAATTTACATTGTATTTATCACAAATAGCTTTTAACCCTTCATGAAATAACTTTGCTTGAGATTCAACAATAAAATGAGGAGTTAAATCGATTCCTCCTCCAAACCAAAATGTCCCATCATTTAATTCAAAATAACGAACATTCATATGGATAATCGGAATATGAGGATTATGAGGATGCAATACTATTGAGACACCTGTAGCAAAGAACTCTGTTCCTCCGATATTCATTTGCTTCTGCATCATTTCTGTAACAGGTCCGTGGACTGCAGAAAATGCTACACCACCTTTTTCAATAACACCTCCATTTTGAATGATTTTAGTGACACCTCCGCCACCTTCAGCTCTTGACCATTCATCATTGTTAAATAAAGAAACGCCGTCTATTTGTTCTAACCTATCACAAATATATTTTTGCAGAGAATTCATTCCTTCTGCAATTGCTTCCTTATTCAAATGATTCATAAATCTTAATTATTTCGAAATCTTGTTGTTTCAAAATGTAAACATTTCCATTTTCGAAACCATTACCATTTCCTTTTTGAAACATCTCAAAATTAGTCATTAACCCTTCAGACATTTCTTTACCTAAAAGGTATTTAGACATAAAGAAAAACGCTACATCAAATCCTTGAACTGCCATTTTAGACATATCCGAATTGTAATTTTTTCTGTAAATCTTCATGACTTCTTTAATCGTTTCGTAAGAATAATTAAAGTCGTTTGGTGAAGCAAACTGGAAATTATATTTGTTTTTATATTCTCCACTTATTTCATCAAAATTTACCCATTCCTTCGTTCCTAAAACAGAGATAACTCCATTAAAATTCATTGTACATGAATTTAATGTATTGATAAATTTCAATGCTGTTGATTTATCGTTTGTAGGAACTACAAAATAAGTATTCACTCCTTTTTTTACATACGCTTTGACATCTGTAACACTGATTTCAATCAACTTTGGTCGCATTCCTTTTGAAGGTAAATTCAAAAAAGATTGTCTAAAACTTTCATATAATAATTGATCTTTTGAATTTGTTGGCTTCACTAATACCAATTGATCTTTTAAATTAAGTGACAAAAGATATTTTGCTGCTCCTTCCATTAAGGTCATATCTGATGGAACAGAAGAATAAACAAATTGATTATTCTTTAGAATAGAAGCATTTGAAGCAACAGGACAAACAAAACGTACTTTATTTTTCTTACACCAATCAGCGACAAGTCCCATTTTATCAGGAAATAATGGTCCAATAACCATATCCATCGAAGCAAATTCTTTTTTATTCAAAATTGATTTTACTGAAGCGGAATCATTTTTAGAGTCAAACACATAAAGCTTCGCTTTCAAGCCCAAATGCTCCAAAGAATCCATAGCTATCTTTGCTCCCATATAAAACTCAGTAGCATAATCTGACACAGCCTTGTTTGCTCCTTCAGGTTTATCTAAATAAAATGGTAACAATAAAGCAATAGCGTACTCATCTTTCTTTTTAAATAATAGAGTGGAATCAACTTTTCTTGTTTCAATTGGTTTAATCTCCCTTACTTCTACTTGCTGAAATTTTTCATTTCGAATAGGAATTTTGATAACATCCCCATTTTTAATTTTGGTATTCTTTAAACCATTTAGTTTTTGAATATCAGCAACAGGAACCATAAAACGTTTAGAAATACTGTACATTGTTTCGTGCTCTAGCACTACATGTTCTATAATTGTGTCAGAAAAAACAACATTTAACTCCTTACCTGTACTTGTCTTAACGTTTGTATTTGTAGGTAAGTTCTCAACAGCATGATCTGATTCAGGAATAGTCAATACTTGACCAACTTTTACTCCATTTTCAGTACCTGGATTAGCCTCTACCAATTCATCTAATGTAACACCAAACTTTTTCGATATACCAAACAATGTTTCTTGAGGTAGAACAGTATAGGTTTTGGTTTCACCTTTAATTTCACTTGGTTTAACAGCTGAAACAGCAATAGGAATCAATAATTTTTGACCTTCTTTTACTCCATTCTCAACACCTGGATTAGAACTTACGATATCTTCAACTGGAACATTGTAAATCGAATGAATCCCCCAAAGTGTATTTCCAGCTTGAACAAAATGAACATAATATTTTTTACCATCTTTCACTTCTACTTCAGCATCTTTAGGTTGCGCAAAAAGCGACATAGCTGAACATAAAAAGAACAGTATTAAACTATATTTTATCATTATTTGTTGTTTATTTTAAGAATGTTAATCAAGAATTAAGCCTTTTTATTCCCACTCGATTGTTGCTGGTGGTTTAGAGCTAATATCATAAGTTACTCGGTTAATCCCTTTCACTTGGTTGATGATTTTGTTCGAAATTTTAGCTAAAAACTCATACGGTAAATGACACCAATCTGCTGTCATTCCATCTGTAGAACTAACAGCTCTCAAAGCAACAGCATTTTCATATGTACGTTCATCTCCCATTACACCAACTGATTGAACTGGTAAAAAGATTGCACCTGCTTGCCAAACATCGTTATATAAACCATCTTCTTTCAAGCTAGAAATGAAAATATGATCAACTTCTTGTAAAATCCTTACTTTTTCAGCTGTTACTTCACCTAGAATACGAATTCCTAAACCTGGACCAGGGAAAGGATGTCTATTTAAAATCGCATCAGCAATATTTAACGATCTACCTACTCTTCTTACTTCGTCTTTGAACAATAAACGTAATGGTTCAACAACTTGCAATTTCATATAATCAGGTAATCCACCAACATTATGATGTGATTTAATCGTTTGAGAAGGTCCTCCATTTACAGACACAGACTCAATCACATCTGGATAAATAGTACCTTGTCCTAACCATTTTGCGTCTTCAACTAATTTTGATTCTTCATCAAAAACATCAACGAAAACTTTACCAATAGCTTTTCTTTTTAATTCAGGATCAGTTAAACCACTCAAAGCAGCATAGAATTTAGACGAAGCATCAACTCCTTTTACATTCAAGCCCATTCCTTTGTATGACTCTAGAACTGATTCAAATTCATTTTTACGTAATAATCCGTTATCAACGAAAATACAATGTAAGTTCGAACCAATTGCTTTATGTAACAATACTGCCGCAACAGATGAATCAACACCTCCTGATAAACCTAGAATAACTTTATCTGTTCCGATTTTTGCTTTTAATTCTTCAACTGTAGAATCTACAAATGAATCTGGCGTCCAACTTTGTGAACACTCACAAATATCAACGATAAAATTTTTCAAAAGAGTTGCACCTTCTAATGAGTGATAAACCTCTGGGTGAAATTGAATACCATATGTTTTCTCACCTTGAACATGATAACCTGCAACTTCTACATCTGAAGTACTTGCAATGATTTCATAATGAGAAGGAACTTTTTTAATTGTATCTCCATGTGACATCCACACTTGAGAACCATTCGTCATTCCTTTTGTTAATTCATGTGATTGATTTACGAAAGAAAGATTTGCTCTACCATACTCTCTAATTGTTGATGGTAAAACTTCACCACCATAATTTAAAGACAAAAGTTGAGCACCAAAACAAACTCCTAATAATGGGAATTTTCCTTTAATTTCAGACAAATCAGGTTTAGGAGCATTCTCATCTCTTGTTGAAAAAGGACTTCCTGACAATACAACACCTTTAATATTCTCTGTTAAAGTTGGAACTTTATTCCAAGGATGAATTTCACAATAAACATTTAACTCTCTTACTCTTCTGGCAATCAGTTGAGTATATTGCGATCCAAAATCTAAAATTAAAATCATTTCTTTCATGGCGCAAAGATAAGAGTAATATGTTTCTTTAAAGTTGATTTTTTAAGAAAACTTTTTTTTTTTTAAAGGTTAATAAGTTAATAAACCTACTATAAAAAATAAAGTTAATTATTAAGCCATTTTATTATAACGAAAATTTTGATAAATAACAACCCTTCCAAATTAAATTATAAAAGTACATTGATTAATTCTTCATAAATACCTTCCATTCCATTAACCGCTGTTTGTTGAACAAATTGGATATTATTAACTCCTAAAGTTTGTGAAACACAATTAGGATCTATCAAGATCACTTGACATTTTTCAGTAACATATGACGGAATTTCATTTGCTGGATATACCTGTAAAGATGTACCAATTATAACGCAAATATCACACTCCATAACATATCGAATAGCTTCATCAATTTTGGAATCTTCTAACATTTCTCCAAACCAAACAATATGTGGCCTTAATTGGCTTCCTTTTTCACACTTATCATTTAAATGAATGGATTCTGTACATTTATAAATCAACTTTGAATCTATCGTTGATCTCGATTTCATCAATTCACCATGTAAGTGTATAATTTTAGATGAACCTGCTCGTTCGTGTAAATCGTCTACATTTTGTGTAACCACAACAACGTTATAAAACTGTTCCAACTGCGCAATCAATTCATGCGCTTTATTTGGCTTTGCAGCTTGACATTGTTCTCTTCTTAAATTATAAAAATCAAGCACTAATGAAGGATTCTTATGCCATGCTTGAGGCGTGCAAACATCTTCGATTTTATAATTATTCCATAAACCATCCTTACTTTCTCGAAAAGTTTGTAAACCACTTTCTGCAGAAATACCTGCACCTGTAAAAAACACGATTGACTTTCGTTTCATAGAAATCAATTTTTAAGCTTCAATTTCAATCGAACTATATCCTGCAGAAGTTCGGTTGAGTTTAATTTTTGTTCCGATTCGCTCTTTTAATTCTCCCACATGCGAAATTATACCAATTGATTTATTTGACGTATTTTGCATATGTTCTAAAATGGTTATCGCTTGATCCAACGATTCAGGATCCAACGTTCCAAAGCCTTCATCTATAAATAATGATTCAATATTGATGTTTTTAGCTGCCAAATCAGATAAACCAAATGCAAGCGCTAAACTCAACTTAAAAGTTTCACCTCCTGATAATGAAGTTACAGCACGCTGAGTTGACCCCATATAGGTGTCGATAACTTTCAACGCATCTGATTCTCCATCAACCTCCATTAAATAACGATCTGAAAAAGCAATCAATCGTTTGTTTCCAAATTCTATTAATTGTTTCAACGTTAAATCTTGAACAAAATTGGAGAACTTTTTTCCTTGAGCATCACCTATTAAAAGATTCATTTTTGACCATAATGCCAAATCTTTATTCAAACGATCTAAAATCAATTGATTCGCTTGTTGTTTCACTCTATTTTCTTGATCTATCTCTAATTGTTTATTTAATTCCCAAATCTCTTTTTTCAAGATTTCGACTGAATCCAAAAGTGATTGAATCTGAATTACCAATTCATCTAGTGTAATCGATTTATCATTTTTTAGTAAAGCTTCATTTAATTCTTTCTCTACTAATTCTGAATTGGTTTTTAAAGCAACTTCTTTTTCCGATAATGCTTTTAATCTTTCTCTATATTGATTGGCTGTTCCTTCTTCTAAAATTTTGGATTCTAACTCTTCAATTTCGCTTAATCCTTGAATTTTGATTTCAGATAATAACTTTTCAGATATTGATTCTTGGTTTTGTTTTAAAACTTCTAAATGATTCGTGTTCTTTTCGAGTGATTCTTTCGTGATTGTGATTTTAGTTTGATATGAGTTCCATTTTTCAATTAACTTATTCGTATCTAAATTGATATCCACCCCACTATATTTCTCTACTCTTTTTGTTTGAATTTCAATTAACTCAAACGTTAATTTATCAATTTCTGATTTTAATAAAATCAATTCTTTCAACGTTACTTGACTAGCTAATTTGCGTTCTAAATTGGATAACTGTTTCATTTCTTCATCAATAGAATCAGACAAAACCATCCATTCTTCCAATGATTGCTGTATATTCCAATTGAGTTCTTGACAAAGTTGATCAATTTGTAATTCAACAACTTTAAAATCATTCGTTTTTTGAATTAATTCTAACGAATCTGTCTCAATTGAGCGAGTTAAATTTTGATTATTTACTTCTATTTTTAGTTTTTCATTCTTTTTTTCATCGAATTGCTTTTTCAATAAATCAACTTGACTTTGCAACACATCAATCAATACTTCTTGATGATTTTTTAAATAAGGATGATCAATTGCTCCACACAAAGGACATGGGCAATCTTCTTTTAAACCAACACGATAAGCTTCTAAACTTTTAACTTTATTTGATTCATTTAAATTCAAAATAGCTTCTTCTAACCTAGGCTCTAAATTAGCAAGTTCTTCACTCAATTTAACAAAATCAATCGTTTTTTCCTTCAACAAATCTGATTGTTGCGTTACTTTTTTGGAAAGTAACTCTATTGACTTTTGTTGTTCGTTGAATAATTTTCGATTGCCTATTAAACTTGTAGCAGGAATCTTTAAACGTAATAATTGATCTAGTTTTAATCGTATATTGTCAATAGAATTAATATTCAACTTAATTGATTGTAATTCAATTTGCTCCAATTCTTGCTCAACTTGTAATTGAAACTCATCATTTTCAATTAAAGAAAAACCATTACTATTCAATTGTGTAATTTTATCCTGAACAACTCTTTTTTCTGCAGAAACTTTTTGACTTTTCTCTTTTTCTAAATCAACTAATTTTTGAACCTCTACTCGAAAGTTTTCAATTTGAGAAACATATGAATCTTTTGAAATTAAAGAACTGATAAATACACCCGTTTTATGAATAAAATCAACTTGTTCATTTTGTAACTTCTGATCAAATTCTGTTAATTGAACAAGTTCTTTTGATGCATCTGAAATTTCTTTTTCTAATTGCCTAATCTTGATCAATTGATCTTTGAAAACAACATATTTAGTATGTTCCTCTAATAATATTAAAACTGCTTTAAATTGTTCTTTTTCAATCAACAACAAATCCCAATCTACTTTGAGATCTTGTTGTTTTTTTAAATTCAATTGAATTAATTGTTTAATATTCTTTTTTTCTTCTAATTCACCTTTTAGAGCCTGCTGAGAATTTAAAATTGGCGTCTTAGAACTTATTTGAACTTGAATCTCTTCTATCTCCTCATCTGTCAACAACACTGTTTCCATTCTTATCTTTTGATCTGAAACAGCTTTTTCTGCAGATTTAAATTTTAGAAAAGCAGTTCTCCCAATTGTACGATAAATAGACGTGCCTGTAATATCTTCTAACAATTGATTTCTTTCATCCCTTTTTGCCAATAACAATTTTGAAAACTGGCCTTGCGCCAAAATCATAGATTGAACAAATTGCTCATAATTCAAACCTATAATTCCCTCATTTTCTTTCGGAACTTGAGATATACTGCTCGAAATAATTGTATTACTATTAGTTACATCTGTTAAAATATGTAAACGTTCGGTTAAAGTATTGTTTCGTGTTTTTTTGATTGACCAACTAGAACGATAAAGATTCTCATTTACCAAATATTCAACTTCTGCATAACAATCATCTGTATTTTTTGTCAACACAACCCCTTCCTCTTCAATTACTTTTTTAGAAATCGAAGATGAAATTCTAGGTATTCTATTAAATAATGCCAATGTTATCACATCCAAAATAGTCGATTTACCTGCACCAGTTGGACCTGTA
>CANGHX010000002.1 GCA_947453715.1 Flavobacteriales bacterium
AATGCTAACAATGCCATTAAGACTAAATACATTAGTCCGACCATTTTTTGTCTTGGGGTTTCTTTCGCTCCGGCCATGATATAAATTTTTAAAGGTTTATATCATAACAATTCAGTTAGAAAAAAAAGTAACAAAAAAAAACGCTTCAAGCAATTGAAGCGTTTTTAAGTATTAATTTTAATTAGTTATTTATTTGTAAAAACTTGCACAAATCCTTGGCGATTTATTTCAGTGTTTTCAATCGTTGTTGATTTTATTGTATAAAAATATACACCATTTTCAACTAGAATTCCATTCTTATCTTTTCCATCCCATTTAAAATCAGGTATATTAAATTCTGATATTATAGTACCCCATCTGTTTACAATAGTGATGCTGAAGGTTTTGAAAAAGTCTAAATCTTTTGTTAATAATTTAAAAACATCATTGTCGCCATCTCCATTTGGTGTGAATGTATTTGGCATTTCAATATCACAAGTTTTTGCAACAATTATGCTAGAATCTGTAACAGATCCACAAATATTTGTAACTGTACATTTAAATTGACCAGCATCCGTGATGAATATACTCGGTGAAGAGCTTCCAGTATTCCATGAATAAGTATCTACATTTTGAGGGAAATTTACTATAGGAATGATTTCAGTATTAAACCCCTTACAAATAGTATCATTAATTAAGTCGATTGCTAAATTTGGAATATATTTTAAATTAATTGTATCAACAACATAATAACATCCATCATTAAAAACAGCTATTTGGGTTGTATCGTTAGGTGTTGAACATTGTGCAGAATTTGTTGTTGAACCAGTTGACCATTGATATGCTTGATAAGTTGTATTTGTTACACTTAATGTTAAAGGTAAACATGTAATGGGGTAGGTTATTATTGGCTTAATTGGAAATATAGAATCAATGTCTATTACTTCAATTACATAAGTAACTGAAGTTGATTTTGGAATAGTAGCATTATCTGTTCCAGTTAAAACAATTTGATGTAAACCAACAGTTTGATCAGAACCATTTATTCTAAGTGTATTTTCGCCTTCATAGGCAACAGTATTTGATATTACTTGAACATTGTTTAATGTTGGTGCAGAAAAACTAACTGTTGTTGTTTGATTATTTTCTGGAGCAATAAATGGAAATTTAATATCTCGAACATTTTTAGTGCAAATTTTAATTGTGTCGCAAACGCTCAATTCAGTAGGGATAGGAGCAATATTCCCATCTGTTGTGCAAAAATCGAATACGAATGATTTATTATCTAGATAATCTACTCCATCAACTGTGCCATTTGGACCATCGTAATTAACTCCAGCATGGTCAAACTGTCCTAATTGAAAAAAGCTAATTCCATCACCTCTGTTTGCACCAACAGTTGCTGGGATACCTCCAAAACCGTTCGTTCCATTTGATGCGTCTCCAGTTGTCCAGCTCATATTTGCATAATTAATTGCAACGTTTCCACCAACAATAATTGGATCACTACCATTTGAAATAACAATTTGACATGTATTTTTTTTATCACAGTGACCGCTAAAATAACCATAATCTACCCAATTAAATACAGCTGCAGTAGGTGTAATATAAGCATGCATCGCTCCACAATTAGTTTGATCAAAATCAGCCCAGAATGCGGCAATTATTTTGGGTCCGACAGAAGGGAAAGCTGTTGATGAATAAGTTCCATTTGCAGTCCCAAAACTAATATTACCATTACCATTACCATAAACAGTAGTGTATGTATCTCCAAAAAAGCAAAAATTGAAAGGTAAATTAATCAGTGCAGAAGAACCATCATCAGGAAAGTCTATTGGGGTTACAGGCCCTGGAGGGGGGAAATAACCACCACAAGATTGAGACTTTGGTTTATTGAATTCTTGAACGTAGGTAACTCCTCCAGTTAAATCATTGGGATTTATCATACCATTTCCTAAAATAATTTCATTTCCAGTTAAAGTCCCATTAAGTTTTCTTAAAGTATATTCATTCTGACTAATGAAATCATTTACTTGAGAAAAAGTTACTTGAGAAATAATTAATAATAATAGTAATATTAATTTTTTGATCATTTTTTTAAAAATTATATGAGTAATAAATTCATAGACCTTGAATTCTTGAAAAAGGTTGCATCAAATATAAATAAAAAAAAACGCCTCAATTTCTTGAAGCGTTTTAAAATAAAATTGTTTGGAATTTATTTATCAGTAAATACTTGAATAAATCCTTGTCTATTTAATTCAGTATCTTCAATTGTAGTAGATTTTAATGAATAAAAATAAACTCCGTTTTCAACAAGATTTCCATTTTTATCTTGACCATTCCATTTGAAGTTAGCATCACTAAATTCAGCAACTACATTTCCCCAACGGTTTACAATCGAAATATTAAATGTTTTAAAGAAATCATAATTATCACCGATTAATTTGAAATAATCATTATTTCCATCATTATTTGGCGTAAAAGTATTAGGCAATTCAATATCACAAACTTTTATTGTAATTAAAGTTGAGTCAGAATAAGAAGCACATTCACCTGTAACAGTACAAATATAGTAACCCGCTTCAGTCACATTAATTGAATTACTATTTGATATTACGGATGAATTACCTTGTTTTGTCCAAATGTAACTTGTTATATATTGTTCATAATCAGCAAATGGGAAAGACAATAATTCTTGTTCAAATCCAATACAAATAGTAAATTCTGTATATAAATCAACATATTGATCAGGTCTAAATTTTATAGTTACCGTATCATCATCATTACAAACAGGTTCTGTGAAAACAAATTGATAGTCTCCATAATGTGGTACATGAATAGTTGTTGAAATATTATTTGCAGGAGTAAATGTAACCCCTGGATTATTTAAACTTGTCCACTGTCCAATTGGCCCACCGATATTTTGATTTAATACAACTGAACTATCATTACAATCTATTCCACCAGTATAAACTAATTGAACAGGTGTAATTGTCGTAATTGAAAAAGTAGTATCATTAATACACCCATTAGTACTTACTAAATGTGCATTATAAGGACCGCCAGCACTAAAGTTAGATGAATAATTTGAACTAATAGGATTAGTAGGCCAGTTCCATGACATTCCTGTTAGATTTAATGAGTCATTCACTTTCAAATGTTTAAATGAACCTGGACAAGCTAATAAATTTGTATCTAAATTAAAATATGGAGCTTTTTCAAATGAAATGATTACTGTATCTTTATCTAAACAGTTATTGTCGGTATAAACTAATGAAAATGATCCAAATGCTTGCATTGTAACTGTATTATTCATAGCATTACTTGAAAAAGTTGGAGTTGGAATAATACTTCCTAGTGTTGACCATGTTCCATTTCCTGATCCCCCAGTGTTATTGACAAATGTATAACTTGTTGATGGGAAACAAACAACTTGATCATTCTCTAAAACTACTGATGGTTGAGAAGTAATAGTGATTGTTGTATCTTTAGTACATAAACTATTAATTCCCCAAACAGAAATATCGTATGTTCCAGCAGTTAAATTTGCTGTAAAATTTGTATTTATCACATTGCCATTTAATTTCCATTGAACTGAGTCTAAAAATAGTGAATCTGGAAGAGATAAATGAGTTGATCCAGAATTTGGACAATAGAACATGTTACCATCTATATTAGCATATAAAGTAGGTAACACAAATATCGTATCGTGTGAAATAGCAGAGCCACCACAACCAGTTACTGTCATTTCTAGAATAACATGATTTCCAGCATCTGCAGCAACTGAATGATAAGTTGGAGTTAATGTTGAAGCATTTGTTAATGTACCAGCACCACTTTGTATTGTCCAAACAACACCACCATTACTTGTTGCCCCACTTACTGTTGAGCTTGATAATGCACAAATAGTATCAGTTGTTCCATTTCCAGCAGTTGGTGTGGTCATAACAAACACAAAAGCAGTATCAGTGTTTGAGTTTGGACATGCTGAAGGACCTGAAAGTGTAGTAATTACATATGTACTTGTTCCAATTGTTGTTGGAGTAGCAGTTACATTTGCCGCATTTGTAGAGTTTAAATCTGCTGCGTTTGGCGACGTTGTCCAGTCATAGGTACCATTCCCCCCAGTAGCTGCTAAATTCACAGATTGACCTAAGCAAATGTTTGAAGTTGCAGGTGAAATTGAAGCAGGTAAAGCAATACCACCACTTCCATTTGGTAATCCAATTACGTAATTACAAACGTCACCAGCGTATCCATCAATAATTATTCTATAAGTTTGACCTGGTGTCAAGCCAGTAGCAGTAACTAAAGTTGGGCTATTTGAGGGAGCAATTGGGTTGTAACATCCGTAACCAGTAACAGCACCACTTCCACATGTATTTGAAGAAAATATTAACATTTGAATACCATCGCCATTTAAACTTGATGTTTGCCAAACATAAAATGATATTGCAGTTGAATCTGCAACAAATTTAATAAATGAGTCATTTTCTAATGAAGCGCCACAAAATGCGCTTGTAAGTTGACTCCATCCTGTAGTTGCTGTATAAGATGCAGAAGTATTTCCACAATATCCGTCTAAATTACAAATTGGAGGAGCATTAGTACAATTGTCATCAGCTTGAGAATTTGAACCACATGTTGGCATTGTTGGTGGAGGAGGAGGAGAATATGCACAAATCCCAAAAGTTCCAGTTCCAGAATACCTCCAAAATCTAACATAGATTACAGCACCAGGAGTTAGAGTAGAGGAAGAAATCATCGACATTAATCCAGCTCCACTATCATCATCACAAGCCATCTGAGTCAGTGCACCGCAAGTTCCAGTGTACCATGCCATCCCTGAATCAGTCATTGTGCCTGTTTGAGAGTCAACCGTTACATTGCCTGAAGCAGGAACAGTGAAAGTAAACCAAACATCTAAAAACGAAGAACCTGCGCATGATGGGTTAGTGACTGAAGAAGCTGTAGCGCTAACCGTAGTATAAGATTGAGAATTGCATGATGAACCTACAGTTAAATTAATTGCATTACATGGATTATCATTAGCTGGTTGAGCAAAAACTCCTAAAGAAGTCAGTAAAAATGCAAAAAAATTAAATAATTGTTTATTTAATTTGAGCGTAGTAGTTTTCATATTATTTTTTATAAATAGTTTCAGTGAATGTGTTAATGTTAAATCCATTTGAATAGATAGCATTTTTTATAAAATTCACTATGTCATTCTCTTTCGTTTTATTTGTGATTACAATTAAATTGTTTGTTTTCTCCTCAAAATAACTTTTGATGATCGACTTGTTTTGATTTAACTGTGAGATTAATTTATCATTATTGATAGAATTCCCTTCTAATCCAAATATGAAATTACTTTCGATGTTGTAATATTTATCAAGATGATTGATTCTATTTGAATAAATGGTTTCTTCAAGGCTTTTAGCATCCAACTCAGTTTTCTCTTGGGAAAAGGAGATAAAGTTTATGCACATTAAAGTCATAGTAAATAGCAGTGTTTTCATTCTTTCGTTATATGTATAAATTGTAAAACTTAAA
Organism: Flavobacteriales bacterium; assembly: GCA_947453715.1. Lineage (GTDB taxonomy): Bacteria > Bacteroidota > Bacteroidia > Flavobacteriales_D > Crocinitomicaceae > CAIUKX01. The sequence continues at coordinate 5,536 of CANGHX010000002.1, forward strand.
TTTAAAACTCTTTTTAAGAGTAAAAAGTTGCACGAAGCTAAAAAATTTTTTCTTAATTGTTTTTAATGTCTATTAATAATTAAAAAACTAAATTTGTAAAATACATGTAGAAAACGATAAAAAATGGAAACATTAGAATTAAAAAGAATTGCATCACAAGTAAGAAGAGATATTGTAAGAATGGTTTCAGCCGTTAATTCAGGACATCCTGGAGGATCATTAGGTTGTACAGATTTTTTAACTGTTTTGTATTTTGATGCAATGAATCACAATGCTTCAAATTTTTCAATGGATGCAATTGGTGAAGATGTTTTCTACTTGTCAAATGGTCATATTTCTCCAGTTTGGTATAGTGTATTAGCAAGAGCTGGTTATTTTCCAGCCGCTGAATTAGGAACGTTTAGAAAAATGTCTGCACGTTTACAAGGTCACCCTTCTACAGATAAAAAATTACCAGGAATCAGAATGGCTTCTGGATCTTTAGGTCAAGGTTTATCTAATGCGCTTGGAACATGTCAAACAAAAAAATTAAACGGTGATAAATCAATCGTTTACACTTTACATGGTGATGGTGAATTACAAGAAGGTCAAATTTGGGAAGCTGCAATGTATGCAAGCGCAAATAAAGTAGATAATATCATTTCTACAATTGATTACAATGGTCGTCAAATTGATGGAGATGTTGAAGATGTTTTGTCTTTAGGGAATCTTTCTCAAAAATGGCAAGCTTTTGGTTGGGAAGTACTTTCAGTTGATGGACATGATATAGATGCATTGAAATCAACGTTAGCAAAAGCAAAATCAATGACAGGAAATGGTAAACCAATTATGATCATAATGAAAACTGAAATGGGTCAAGGAGTTGACTTCATGGTTGGTTCTCATAAATGGCATGGGGTAGCACCAAATGCTGAACAATTAGAAATTGCTTTAAACCAATTAGAAGAAACGTTAGGCGATTATTAATTTGAAAAATTTCATTTTCATACTTTTTATCTTTTTTAGTTCAATTCTTTTTGGACAAGAAAAAACACGCATTCTTTTTATTCTGGATGCTTCAAATAGTATGAATTCAAAATGGGATGAAACGCAAACGAGAATTCAGGCGGCAAAAGAATTATTGGCACAAGCTGTTGATAGTTTAACTGGCACGCCTAATTTGGAGATTGCACTTCGCGTTTACGGTCATCAATCTGCAATTACAGCGACTTTTCAAGATTGTAATGATACAAAATTAGAGGTTCCTTTTGGAGAAGATAATTATACTAGGGTAAAAAATAGAATTTTATCAATTGTCGCTAAAGGTACGACTCCAATTGCACGTTCATTGGAAGCTGCCGCAGGAGATTTTCCAGATGCAACGACTCGTAATATTATTATTTTAATTACCGACGGACTTGAAGCGTGTGATAATGATCCTTGTATTATCGCTCAAAAATTGAAAGATAAAGGAGTTAAAATTACACCTTTTGTGATTGGTTTAGGATTGGATTTGTCTTATTTAGAAAAGTTTAATTGTATTGGTGCTTATTCAGATGCAGAAACAAAAGGAGCATTTAAGACTGTTTTGAAATCGGTCATTTCAAAAGCATTATTAAATACGACGGTTCAGATTAATTTAAATGACATTTCAAAAAATCCAAAAGAAACGGATGTGACAATGTTTTTATATGAAGCTGGAACTAAAAGGTTGTTATATACTTTTGAGCATACGATAAATCAATACGGAAATCCGGATACTTTAGTGATGGATCCAAAATATAAATACGATTTGATTGTGAATACATTGCCTAAAATCGAGAAAAAAGGGATTACGATTTTAAAAAATACGCACAATACAATTGTTGTTGATGCACCTCAAGGTTATATTAAAGTTCGTTTTTTGAATGCATCGAAGCCTTATCATGTTGAAACAAGAGTGGTGCAATCAGGATCAACTTCTACAATTAATGTTCAGCAAATAAATACGACTGATAAATACATTGTTGGTAAATATAAATTAGAAATTTTAACCTTACCAAGAACATATGTCGACGTCGATGTGACTCAAAGTAGCACAGCTTCTGTTGATGTTATGGCTCCAGGTTATTTAAGTTATAAAACAGCTCATCTAATTGTTGGTCAAGTTTTCGTTGTAAAAGAAGACGGAACATTTGAATGGGTTTGTAATTTAGATCAAGAAACTAAATCAGGTTATTGGCAATTACAGCCAGGTGCATACCGAATTGTATACAGAGAAAAAAATCTGAAATCATCTTCAAACACAATTGAAAAAGATTTTAGAGTAACATCGAATAAAACATCTTCTATAAATTTATAACAAAGAATCATGATTGAAATTGAAGTATTAGGAAACAAAGACACTCGTTCAGGTTTTGGTGAAGGTCTGTTGGAAGTAGGGAAAATCAATAAAGACGTAGTTGCTTTATGTGCAGATCTTACTGGGTCTTTGAAAATGGATGCTTTCTTAAAAGAATTTCCAGAGCGTTTTTTCCAAATTGGAATAGCTGAAGCGAATATGATAGGTATGGCTGCAGGTATGACGATTGGTGGTAAAATTCCATACACAGGAACGTTTGCTAACTTTTCTACTGGAAGAGTTTATGACCAAATTCGTCAATCAGTTGCTTATTCTAAGAAAAATGTAAAAATCTGTGCTTCACACGCAGGTTTAACATTAGGAGAAGATGGAGCAACACATCAAATATTGGAAGATATTGGAATGATGAAAATGTTACCGAACATGACTGTAATTGTTCCATGTGATTTTAATCAAACTAAACAAGCTACTATCGCAATTGCTGATTACGATAGTCCAGTTTACTTGCGTTTTGGTAGACCAGTGATGCCGATTTTCGTGAAACCTGATGCAAAATTTGTGATTGGTAAAGCAGATACAATTTTAGAAGGAGCTGATGTTACAATTATTGCATGTGGTCATTTAGTGTGGAAGTCTATTGAGGCAGCTAAAGTATTAGAAGCACAAGGAATTTCAGTTGAATTGATCAATATGCATACAATCAAACCTTTGGATAAAGAAGCGATTTTGAAATCAGTTGCTAAAACAAGATGTGTTGTTACAGCTGAAGAACACATGATCAATGGTGGTTTAGGAGATTCAGTTGCACAAGTCTTAATTCAAAATGATTTAGTACCTCAAGAATATGTTGGAGTGAATGATTCATTTGGAGAAAGTGGAACACCGATGGAGTTAATGACGAAATATGGAATTGACACTCAAAATGTTGTTGACGCTGCATTAAAAGTGATTCAAAGAAAAAAATAATATTTTTTACAGAAATTAAAGGAGCTGTCCAGAAAGAATAAATACAGTTTAAATTTAAACTATATAAGTAATTTAAGGCAATATAAGCCAACTTATATCTAATGGAATAACAGCTTGTTAATTAAAATTATTTGAAACTTATATGTTCTAATAATCCCTTATATGGTTTATTTAAAACAAAGGGCGTGCTTTTCGGACACCCTCTTTTTTATTTTTAGTAATAACTTTCAACTAGATTTTACAGATGAACTCAACAGATGATTTTTTAAAATTTCAAGGCCAAACTAATCAATCTCCATACTTGATTGAAGTTGAAAGATCAGAAGGGATTTATATTTACGATAAATCTGGAAAAGCATACATGGATATGATTGCTGGTGTTGCCGTGAATAATATTGGTCATCGTCATCCAAAAGTTGTTGAGGCACTTAAAAATCAAATTGACAGTTATTTGCATGTAATGGTTTATGGAGAATTCATTCAAGATTCTCAATTAAATTTTTCTAAAAAATTAGCAAGTTTATTACCTAAGGAATTGAATTGTGTTTACACCGTTAATTCAGGTACTGAAGCAAATGAAGCAGCTTTAAAATTAGCGAAGCGTGTTACTGGAAGAACAGAATTGGTTTCTTTTAGAGGTTCATATCATGGATCTACTCATGGTTCAATGTCTGTTTCTGGGAATGAGGTCAAAAAACAAGCATTTCGTCCATTATTGCCTGATGTTCGCTTTTTGCAATTTAATTCGATTGAAGAGTTAAATCAAATTACTGAAAAAACAGCAGGAGTTATCATCGAAACAATTCAGGGGGATGCAGGAGTTAGAGTTCCTTCTATTGACTTTCTAACAGCATTAAGAAATCGTTGTACAGAAGTTGGTGCTTTATTGATTTTCGATGAAATTCAATGTGGAATAGGAAGGGCTGGAAAATTATTTGCTTTTCAAAATTTTAACATAGTACCAGATGTTTTAACATTAGGAAAAGCATTGGGAGGCGGAATGTCAATTGGGGCATTGGTTTCATCAAAAGAAAACTTGTATGAATTTACTTATAATCCAATGTTGGGTCACATTACAACTTTTGGGGGACATCCGGTTGTTTGTGCAAGCGCTTTGGCTTGTTTGGAAGTCATGGAGACTGAAATTGATTTTAGTGAAGTAGAACGATTAGGAAAGCTTTTGGAAGAATTAGTGAATTCAAATGAGGAAATCAAAGAGATTCGAAGAATCGGAATGATGTTCGCTTTTGATATGGAATCTTTTGAAAGAGTTGAAAAAGTAGTGAAACGTTGTTTGGAAAAAGGGTTAATTAGTTTTTGGTTTCTTTCACATCCATACAGCTTTAGGTTATCTCCACCTTTAACTATAACAGAAGAAGAAATTCGAAAAGCAGCTCAGATTATTATAGATTCTATTGAGGAGACAAAAGATTAGACTTGATCTTCCTTAATTTTTAGATGAATCCATTCAACTGCTTTATCAATTGAGGTGAAAATTTTTGTGGGTTGTTTTGGTTTATTGAATTTTAAATAAAAATCGGCTAGTATTTTTTGTGCTATGTTATTGATTACAATTGCATCAATAACAGAGTATTTAGCTTCCAAATCGCTTGATGACCATTCTCTAACATCGGGATCGACATCTGCAAAAGATTTAAATTCGTAGATATTGTAAAATTTCCCAGTTCCGTAATTTTCTAGAAAGGCATATCCTTCATTTACCATTTCCATCGTAACTTTTTCACCTTCCTTTACGATTACATGGAAAATATTATTTTCGTACAGCCGATATATTATCGAATCGTTTTGACTTTCGGCTACAAGAACAGCATCAATTTTTTTATATGTTTTTTCAGTCGACATGAATAATGATAGTAATCAAATATAAAGAAAAAAATGAATAAAACACATTAATGTTGAATATTTTACGATTAACAAAGGTAATCCTTAGATTAAAAGTTTTCGTGTAAATGAGTGATAACTTTTAATGATGCACCTTTATTCAATTGAATAATTTCAAATGTCTTTTCTTGAATAGTTGCATAATTCTGAAAAATGCCAAAATATGCATTCAGAAAGGAGTTAGAATCATGAATGCTAAAACCATTTCCAAAATCAATAAATGTTTGAGCTTCTGGAAATTTCGAAAATTTAGGTCCGAAAATTACAGGTAATCCAAAAACTGTTGGCTCCAATATATTGTGAAGACTTCCAGAAAACCCACCACCAATATAGGCAATATTTCCATAATTGTAGGCATTGGTTAAATGACCGATTGTATCAATAATGATAACCTTCTCGTCAGTTATTTTAGTTCCTTTTAATAAAGAAGTGAATCGAATATGTTTGACTGTCAGTTCATTTGAAATTGAGTCTATGTGTTTTTCGCTAATATCATGAGGTGCAATAATTACCTTTTGATTAATTTGATGAGAATTAACAATTGGTAAAATAATTAGTTCATCTTCCGGCCAAGAACTACCTATAATGAAAGCCTTCTCACCTTTTAAGAAATCCTCTAGAATAACATTAGGCTCAAGTTGATTCTTGTTTTCGATTACTCGGTCATAACGAGTGTCACCTGATACGATAGATTGATTTATACCAATTGAGTGGAGTAATTTCTTGGAATGATCATCTTGAACAAAAAAGAAATCAAATTGTTGTAAAATTTTTCTAAAAAATCCGCCATGAGGCTTGAAAAAGTGTTGCTTTTCTCTGAAAATTGAACTCAATGAAAATAGTTGTGCTTTATTTTTTTTTGCTTCGAAAATATAATTTGCCCAAAATTCATATTTCACAAAAAAGACTTTTTTCGGTTTAAAATAAGCGATAAATTTCTTAGCGTTTTTCGGTGTATCCGCAGGTAAATAACAAACATAATCAGCCTGGTGTTTACGTTTGTGAAAATGTAAATATCCTGAAGGTGAAAAAAAAGTAACTAAAATAAAAATACTTGAATCTTTTTCTTTTAATAAATTAATTACTGGTAACGCTTGGTCAAATTCACCTAAAGAAGCACAATGAAACCAATAAATATTATCGTTTTTTAATTCGGGTAACTTCTTAAAGAAATTCTTTCTTCCATTGATCCATTCCTTCGCTTTTGGATTGAAGAATGAAGCAATAAAAATAAATATAGTGTAAAAGTGTATTCCTAAATTGTACAATAAATGCATATCAATCGAAATAAAATTCTTTTGGTAATCTTTTGTAGATCGGAATAAACCAACCAATTTTCAAACCGAATTGCAAATCGATCATCGTTTTTTTTGAAACAGGAGTTTCAGGTTGATCAAAAAATACGGTTCTCATATTTTTCGTAAATCCTTGTTGAGCATAAAATCCACCATAAAAATTGATTAATCCTCTATTTGCCATTAAAGCGTAACCAACAAACTCATGTAAGTTTGGTCCCATTGACAAACGATCATATCCTTTTTTATATTTCAATTCTATCGAAGGGACAACTTGATCTTGCGTTTCCACTCTTGTTTTATGACCTAAAAATCCAACTCCACCATGAATAAAAATTCCAGAATTAGCGTTTGGACTTAGAATAGGAAATACTTTACCAATTGCAAGATTAACATTAATGCCTCGGGCATAAACAACAACTTTTGCAATGTCACCATTCATATCTGTGATATTACCATATGAATCAACAAGATTATCGAAAAGACCTTTAGTTCTTACATCATGACCAAAAATGAAATTAGCATCCAATCCTAAAAATAAATTTTTGCTCGTTTTATATCCAGCTAAAAAGCCTATGTGATTTAAAAATCCATATCTCAAAGCTAAATCACCTTGAGTCCAATTTGACCCATAGTGAATCGCTACCCAAGGAGTTGCAATAATCGAGTCTTTTACATTTCTCTGATTGAAGGCAAATTGAGAAAATAAAAGAAAAACGAAGGATAATACTATTTTATGTTTCATAAGAATCAAAAGTAGTTGCTTTTTTCTAATTAGCGAAATTATTGATAATGAATATTCAACGTTAAAATTCCACAGCAAAGTTCGACGAAAATAATTTATTGAATAACAGAGTGTTGAAAAAAAGCGAAATGGTCGTGTAAATTCTATATTGATTAATGTGTAGTTTTCAATTATTAAATAGCCAAATTGTGATTGGCATAAATCTTGCACATTTTTTAATATTGAAAAAGTATTTTGTCATATCGTTTTTTCCAATTATTATTTTCCTTTCCTACTTTGGAAGTGGGGAATTATTAAATGCAAATGTCTTTACAGATTTTCAATTAGCACATTATACAGATGAAACGGTTGAAGAAGAAATTGAATGTCAAGATTCAATTCTTAATTACTCACTTTTAAATGACAGAATACATCATTATATAAGAGATTCATATAAAAATGGAATTGGTATTTTAACGAAAAAAAACACTGTTAATTCACTATTAAAAAAAGGAAAATTGATAGAATTGAAAAGTAATTCTTACTATTTTGTCGACACAATGTTTTACAGTTATCCATTTTTAACTCCTTCAGCAGTAGTGTTGTTAGATGAAATAGGAATTGCTTTTCAAAAAAGATTAGTGAATACGAAAATGCAAAACACACGATTTTTTATTACATCAGCATTAAGAACGAATAAATCGGTAAAAAGACTCAGAAAGCGAAATGGAAATGCAACGAAGTTTAGTGCACATTTACACGGAACTGCTTTTGATTTAGCATACGACGAATTTTTGGCAATTGAAAAACCAACCGTTGCTGAAATTAATTGTTTGAAAGATATTTTAGCAGAGACCTTATTGGATTTAAAATTACAAGAAAAATGTTGGGTGACTTATGAAGTTAATCAAGCATGTTTTCATGTTGTTACAAAATAAAAGGTTGTTCATAATCTTAAAAAGTTTAATTTTTCTTTTGACTTTTATTAACGCTTAAAAAAATCGAATTTTCCGATTGAAATATGTATATTTACCCTTTTTTATTGGTGTATAATGCAAGAAAATAAAATTCAAGTGGATAAAATACAAATGGTTGATTTGGTAGCTCAATACCAAAACATTAAGTCTGAAATAGATACGGCTATTATGAGTGTGATCGAAAACGCTCAATTCATTAATGGTCCCGAAGTAGCTGCTTTTCAAAAAGAACTTGAAAATTACCTGGAAGTGAAACATGTGATACCATGTGCTAATGGAACAGATGCTTTGCAAATTGCATTAATGGCACTTGGTTTAAAACCAGGAGATGAAATTATTACACCATCTTTTACGTACATCGCAACGACAGAAGTGATGGCTCTTTTAGGGTTGAAACCTGTTTTTGTAGAAGTAAATCCTGATACATATTGCATTGATGCTTCAAAAATAGAAGCTGCAATTACTGAAAACACGAAAGCAATTGTTCCAGTTCATTTATACGGTCAAGCAGCACCTATGAATGAAATTATGGAAATTGCTAAAAAACATAATTTATTTGTCATTGAAGATAACGCCCAAGCAATTGGATGTGATTACACTTTGTCAAATGGTGAAACTGTAAAAACAGGTACAATTGCAACGATTGGTTGCACATCTTTTTTTCCTTCAAAAAATTTAGGTTGTTATGGTGATGGAGGAGCGATTTTCACGAATGACTCTGAATTAGCAGTTAAAATTAAGATGATTTCAAATCATGGTCAAAGTAAAAAATACTACCATGATGTAGTTGGTTGTAATTCACGTTTAGACAGTGTTCAAGCAGCAATTTTACGAATCAAATTAAGAAATTTAGATACATATAATGCTTCAAGAAATGAAGTTGCTAACTACTATGATCAGTTTTTTGCGCAATTCCCTCAATTAAAAACACCTGTAAGAGCTGAAAATTCAACACATGTATTTCACCAATATACATTGCAAGTTGAAGGGATAAACAGAGATGAAATGAATAAATTTTTAGAAGAAAGAGGAGTTCCTTCGATGATTTATTATCCTGTTCCAGCTCACAGACAAAAAATGTTTGAATCTTTTGGAAGTTCTTCAACCGTTTTACCTATCACTGATTGGTTGACTGAAAGAGTAATTTCTTTACCGATTCATACTGAAATGAGACAAGAACATTTAGATATTATTTGTAACTCAGTTGCAGAATTTATAAAAAGTAAAAATTAATTTAACTTGTAATTTTACAAGGCTGTTCACACTATGAAAAAAATTGCAGTTATAGGCACAGGATATGTTGGTTTAGTTTCCGGAACTTGTTTCGCTGAAACAGGAAATCAAGTTATTTGTGTTGATATCAATGAAGAAAAAGTAGAAAGAATGCGTAATGGTGAAGTTCCGATTTATGAACCTCACTTAGACGTTGTTTTTGAAAGAAATATTAAAGAAGGAAGAATTGAGTTTACGACTAATTTAAAAGAAGCCGTAGATTTTGCTGAAATTATTTTCCTTGCTTTGCCAACACCTCCAGGTGAAGATGGATCAGCTGATTTAAGTTACGTTTTGAATGTTGCTGATAAGTTGGGTCAAATAATGACTGAATATAAAGTGATTGTTGACAAATCGACTGTGCCTGTTGGAACTTCGGATAAAGTAGAAGCAGCGATTAAGAAGCATGCATCTGTTGAATTTGCTGTTGTTTCGAATCCTGAATTCTTAAGAGAAGGTTTTGCTATTGATGATTTTTTAAATCCGGATAGAGTTGTTATTGGGACGTCAGATCCACGTGCTGCTAAAATCATGGAAGAATTATACAAACCATTTATTAGAGACGGACACCCGTTAATTGTAATGGATGAAAAATCTGCGGAGTTGACAAAATATGCTGCGAATGCGTTTTTAGCAACAAAAATTACCTTCATGAATGAAATTGCAAATTTCTGTGAATTGGTTGGAGCAGATGTAGATAAAGTTCGTTTAGGAATTGGTTCAGATTCACGAATTGGTCATAAGTTTTTATACCCAGGAATTGGATTTGGAGGAAGTTGTTTCCCTAAAGATGTTAGTGCTTTATTGATAAGTGGAAAACAAGTTGGATATGATTTTGAGATTATCCAAAGCGTTTTAGATGTAAATGAAAAGCAAAAAGTAACGATCGTTCCTAAAGTGAAAAATTACTTTGGGGATATCAGAGGAATGAAATTTGCAATTTGGGGATTAGCATTTAAACCGGATACAGATGATATTCGTGAAGCTTCAGCTTTATATATTATTGAAGAATTATTAAATGCAGGAGCACAAGTTGAGGTTTACGATCCTGAAGCAATGTCAAATGTTAAAGGTGTAATTGGAGATAAAATTAGTTATGCAAAAAATCAATATGATGCGTTAGATAATGCCGATGCTTTATTGATTGCAACAGAATGGTCAGCATTTAGAAATCCAGATTTTGATAAAATAAAATCGAAATTAAAACAACCTGTCATTTTTGATGGTCGTAATATATTTGAATTAGATCAAATGTTAAATTTAGGTTTCTATTACAATTCAGTAGGTAGAAAAACAGTTTTACCATTTGTTCAAACAGAAAAATAATGGAAAAAAGAAAAAGAATATTAATTACAGGTGCTGCTGGATTTCTTGGTTCGCATTTGTGTGATCGTTTTATCAAAGAGGATTACCATGTAATTGCAATGGATAATTTGATTACAGGTCAATTGAAAAACATTGAACATCTTTTTCCATTAGAGAATTTTGAATTTTACAATCACGATGTATCGAAGTTTATTCATGTTGCAGGTGATTTAGATTATATTTTACATTTTGCTTCTCCAGCAAGTCCGATAGATTATTTAAAAATTCCTATTCAAACGCTAAAAGTTGGTTCTTTGGGAATTCATAATTGTTTAGGATTGGCAAAAGCAAAAAATGCAAGAGTATTAATTGCATCTACTTCTGAAGTGTATGGTGATCCAACCGTTCATCCACAAACAGAAGAATATTGGGGGAATGTAAATCCAATTGGACCTAGAGGAGTATACGATGAAGCGAAACGTTTCCAAGAAGCGATTACAATGGCTTATCATACTTTTCATGGTGTTGAGACAAGAATTGTAAGAATCTTTAATACTTACGGACCAAAAATGCGTTTAAATGATGGACGTGTTTTGCCTGCATTTATTGGTCAGGCATTGAGAGGAGAAGATATTACTATTTTTGGTGATGGTTCTCAAACGAGAGCATTCTGCTATGTAGATGATTTGGTTGAAGGGATTTATAGATTGTTGCATAGTGATTATGTTTATCCTGTGAATATTGGTAATCCAGATGAGATTTCAATTAAGGATTTTGCAGAAGAAATAATCAAATTGACTGGAACTGATCAAAAAGTGGTATTTCATGATTTACCTGTTGATGATCCAAAACAACGTCAACCAGACATTTCAAAAGCGAAAGAATTATTGGATTGGAGTCCAAAAGTAAGTCGTTCTGAAGGATTGAAAATCACGTATGAATATTTCAAAAGTTTAAGTCCGGATGAATTGAGAAAGAAAGAGCATAATAATTTTGACAAATATATAATTAGATAATGAGCTATTTTGCACACGAAACAGCAATCATTGACGAAGGTTGTACAATTGGAGAAGGAACAAAAATTTGGCACTTTTCCCATGTAATGCCTAATTGTACAATTGGAGAAAAATGCAATATTGGTCAAAATGTTGTAATATCTCCAGAGGTAATCTTAGGGAAAAATGTAAAAATTCAAAATAACGTTTCTATTTACACAGGAGTTATTTGCGAAGATGATGTTTTTTTAGGTCCTTCAATGGTTTTTACAAATGTGATTAATCCTCGAAGCGCTGTCAACAGAAAAAATGAATACGCAAAAACGATTGTAAAAAAAGGTGCTAGTATTGGTGCGAATGCTACAATAGTTTGTGGTCATGATATAGGCGAATTTGCTTTTATTGGAGCAGGAGCAGTTGTAACTAAAACAGTGCCAGCTTATGCTTTAGTTGTTGGGAATCCAGCGAGACAATTAGGTTGGATGAGTGAGTTTGGTCAACGGTTGGAATTTGATTCAGAAGGAATTGCTTTGTGTACAGAAAGCAATGAAAAATATAAATTAGAGAATAATAAAGTAACAAAATTATAAAATGAGTATTTCCGATAAAAAAATAAGATTTGCTGTAATTGGTGCAGGTCACATAGGAAAACGTCATGCAGAAATGATTCGTCGTGAAAACGAAGGTGAATTAGTTGCAATGATTGATGTTCGTTCAAAAGAAGAATGTAATGCTGTTGATTTCGGTGTTCCTTTTTTCAAAACATTTGATGAATTATTAGCATCAGGTATTGAATTTGATGTTGTAAATGTTTGTACTCCAAATGGTTTACACGCTGAACAAAGTATTGCGGCATTAAATGCTAAAAAACACGTTGTTTGTGAAAAGCCAATGGGTTTAACAAAGGAGAGCTGTGAACGAGTGATCTTTAAATCGTTACAAATGTCGAAAAGTGTTTTCTGTGTGATGCAAAATAGATATTCTCCACCTTCTGAGTGGATTAAATCAGTTGTAGAAAACGGAACATTAGGAGATATTTACATGGTTCAATTGAACTGTTATTGGAATAGAGACGACCGTTATTACAAAGCAGGAGGTTGGAAAGGAACGCCTGATTTAGATGGAGGAACATTGTTTACTCAGTTCTCTCATTTCATTGATATCATGTATTGGTTATTTGGGGATATTGATAATATTCAAGGTCGTTTTGCAGATTTTAATCACCAAAACTCAACAGCTTTTGAAGATTCAGGAATTGTAAGTTTTGATTTTATTAATGGAGGAATGGGGTGTATTAATTATTCAACTTCTGTAGCAAATCAAAACTTAGAAAGTTCAATTACAATCATCGGAAGTAAAGGAAGTGTGAAAATTGGTGGTCAATACATGAACGAAGTAGAAGTTTGTAATGTAACTGATTATGAAATGCCAGTTTTAAAAGAATCAAATCCTGCAAATGATTATGGGCCATACAAAGGTTCTGCAGCTAATCATAATTATGTAATTCAAAACGTGATTGATTCTTTGAAAGGAAGATCAACTGCAACAACAAATGCATTAGAAGGATTGAAGGTAGTAGAGATTATTGAACGTATTTATAAAGTAAGAAATGAGCAACTCAATATACAATAAGTTAATAAACAAAGAAGCTAAACTTGCAGTTATCGGTTTAGGTTATGTTGGATTACCAATCGCTTTGGAATTTGCAAAACAAATTAAAGTTGTAGGTTTTGATATCAATCAAGAGAGAGTTGATTTAATGAATAATAAAATCGACCCTAGTAATGAATTAGATACTGCTGCATTTGAAAAAAGTGATATTCTTTTTACAGCTAATTTGGATGATTTAAAAGATGTTGAATTCTTTATCGTAGCAGTTCCAACTCCAATTGATGATGCGAATTTACCAAATTTAAAACCTTTATTAGGTGCAAGTTCAACAGTTGGAAAAGCTCTTAAAAAAGGTGATTATGTTGTTTTTGAATCAACAGTTTATCCTGGATGTACTGAAGAAGATTGTATTCCTGTATTAGAGGAGATTTCTGGATTGAAATTTAAAGAAGATTTTAAAGTTGGATATTCACCTGAGAGAATCAATCCAGGAGATAAAGAACATACGTTGCAAAATGTAATTAAAGTTGTTTCTGGATGTTGCGATGAATCTTTAAATGAAATCGCTCAAGTATATGAGTTGGTTGTTAAAGCTGGGGTTCATAGAGCATCTACAATTAAAGTAGCTGAAGCTGCAAAAATCATTGAGAATACGCAAAGAGATTTGAATATCGCTTTAATGAATGAGTTGTCAATCATATTTAATAAATTGAAAATTAATACGTTTGATGTATTAGAGGCTGCTGGAACGAAGTGGAACTTTTTAAAGTTTTCACCTGGTTTAGTTGGAGGACATTGCATCGGTGTAGATCCATATTATTTAACGCATAAAGCTGCTCAAGCTGGTTACCATTCAAAAGTAATTACTAGTGGTCGCTATGTGAATGATTCAATGGGTGGTTATATTGCAAAACAATCTGTTAAGAAAATTATTGCTCAAGGAAAACATATTCAAGATGCAAAAGTTTTAGTAATGGGCGCAACTTTCAAAGAGGATGTTTCTGATATTAGAAATTCTAAAGTGATTGATATCATCAATGAATTAGTTTCGTTTCAAGTGAAAGTTGATTTAATTGATCCACACGCAAGTTCAGATGAAATGGTTCATGAATATGGGATTGGATTAATTGAAAAAGCTAAAAATGATTATGATGCAATTATCGTTGCTGTAAACCATAAGGAGTATAAAGCCTACACAGAGCAAGATTTTAAAAATTTATTAAAAGATAATAAAGGTTTATTTGTTGATGTGAAAGGAATTTTCAAAGGAAAAATCAACGATTTAGAATACTGGAGTCTTTAATAAGAAGTAAATAAATGCAATTTTCAAAAAACATATTGATCACAGGGGGAGCTGGTTTTATTGGCTCCCATGTAATTCGTTTATTCGTAAATAAATATCCTTCTTATCGCATTGTTAATTTTGACAAGTTAACCTATGCAGGAAATTTAGAAAATTTAAAAGATGTTGAAAATGCATCGAATTATGTTTTTGAGAAGGGTGATATTTGTTCTTCAGATGATGTTCAACGTGTTTTTGAAAAATATAAGATTACAGATGTTATTCATTTAGCAGCAGAATCCCATGTTGATCGTTCAATTGAAGGGCCAATGGATTTTGTGATGACAAATGTTGTTGGCACTGTTAATTTACTGCAAACTGCAAAATCATCTTGGAAAGATTCACATCACGTTTTTCATCATGTATCAACGGATGAGGTTTTCGGAAGTTTAGGACAAGAAGGTTTGTTTGAAGAAACGACGAGTTATGATCCAAGAAGTCCCTATTCAGCTTCTAAAGCTTCTTCTGATCATTTTGTTCGAGCATTTTTCCATACGTATGGATTACCAGTGAAGATGTCGAATTGTTCTAACAATTATGGTTCGCACCATTTTCCTGAAAAATTAATTCCTTTAGTAATCAATAATATCGTCAATAAAAAACCACTTCCTATTTATGGTAAAGGAGATAATATTAGAGATTGGTTGTGGGTTGAAGATCATGCAAGAGCGATTGACGAGATTTTCCATAAGGGAACAATTGGAGAATCTTACAATGTTGGTGGATTGAATGAGTGGACAAATATTGATTTAGTGAGATACCTTTGTAAAATTCTAGATCAAAAATTGAATAGGGTAGCAGGTGAAAATGAGCAGTTGATTACATTTGTAAAAGACAGAGCTGGTCACGATGCTAGGTATGCAATTGATGCTTCAAAACTTGAAAAAGAATTGGGGTGGAAGCCTTCAATTCAATTTGAAGAAGGTCTAGAAAAAACAGTTGATTGGTACCTTGAAAATACAGAATGGGTTGATAAAGTGACAAGTGGAGCTTATCAAACATATTATGAAAATATGTACAAATAAAGTATAGTAACTATGAATTTTTTTTCAAAATTGTTTTCGACTAAAGGTAATTCTGAACCTGTAGA
Source organism: Flavobacteriales bacterium (assembly GCA_947453715.1). GTDB lineage: Bacteria > Bacteroidota > Bacteroidia > Flavobacteriales_D > Crocinitomicaceae > CAIUKX01. Next base: position 21,335 of record CANGHX010000002.1, read on the forward strand.
TTTGTCTTTATTAAAAACAGATGTTCATAGTCATTTGATACCGGGAATTGATGATGGATCACAATCATTAGATGATTCCATCGCAATGCTTTATAAATTTAAAGAATTAGGATACAAAAAAGTGATCACTACACCTCACATTATGAGTGATCAATATAAAAACACACCTGAAATTATATATGCTGGTTTAGAAGTTGTTCGAGCTGAATTAAAACGAATTAACTTAGATATTGAAATTGAGGCTGCAGCCGAATACTTCTTTGATGAAACCTTATTTGAGAAAATAAAGAAAAAAGAACTGATGACTTTCAATGGAAATCATGTTTTGGTTGAATTTTCATTTTTCTCAATGCCTCAAGGTGAAGAGAATCTATTTTTTGAATTATTGACCAATGGTTATCAGCCTGTGCTTGCACATTTTGAAAGGTACTCATTTCTTCATGGTTCAATTGAAAAAGCGATTGAATGGAGAAACAAAGGAATTTACATTCAAATGAACTTAAATTCGCTTTCAGGTCATTATGGACCAGAAGTGAAAAGGCAAGCAGAAAAGCTAATTCAAGCAGGTGCAATTGATTTAGTTGGAACGGATTGCCATAGAATAGAGCATTTATTGTTGTTAGAAAAACAATTATCAAGCTCAAATTTCAAAAAGTTATTTGAACTGAATTTCAAAAATAATCAATTGTAAATCTTTAGAAATAGATACCTTTTGCAATCATCTTACCATCCGATAAAATCAGTGTAGGAAAAGGTATTTTGATGTAATTGAATTTTTTGACTATTGCTTTTAACCAAGGTTTTTTAATTGGAATTTTACTAAAATCAACATCTAAAGACATCAAAAATTCTCTTTTAGCATGGTAATTTATTAATGTTTTAGCATCAGTGTAATAATTATCATTACCTACAATTTTTTGATCAATACTATAACCTAAAGAAAGACAAATCCATTTCGGAATTTTAGTGCTTTGAAAAAAGCGAGAAGGATTAAAACTGATCCAATATGTTTGACCATTGTAATCTTTCAATAATCTTTCAGAAAAACTTGCTCCGAGTATATCAGGTCTTAATTGAGCATAATTTGTTTTGTGATCGGAAAATTTTAAGATGAAATATTGATCTTTTAATAATATTTCTTGTGATAAAAATGATGCTGCTCCAATTGTATTAGCTCCCATATCTAAAAGAGAAAATCCCCATCCTGAACTAAAACCATCTAATATTTCTAAGGTGCTTTGAAATCCAAACCCAATACTTGTCCCTATGATTGCCGCCTTCTTGTTTTTATAACCACTCCATTTGTAAAATTCAGTTAATTGAAGAGCTAATTTGTTTGTTGTATATAGATGCCCAACTTTATCCATTTGAAGCCATTCATTCCCATCGTTAAAAAAATGAAATTTAGAAGAAGAATATTCTTTATACCAAACTGAATAAAGACCAGCAGTTCCACCTATCCAAGACGCAGAAATTAATGATGTTGTTGTGATGCTTCGTTTAGTTGAAATAGAATCAGGAATAGAAAAGAATTCTTTTTGACTGGTGCTAAAAAGTGAAATGAAACAAAACCATAATAAAAGCACCTTATTTTTCATTCTGTCGAAATTAATTTAAAAATTTCAAAGTATATCCGTTTAGTAGAAAAAAAACATATTAATCAGTTTTAATATTGCAATATTATATTATTTTTATCGTAAATGATATAACACCTAAGTCAACAGAATTTACTATAAATTGATAATATTATAAATATGAATACTTTAAGAAGAGATTGGTCTGAAATTAAGACAAACGATAGTTGGGCAATTTTTAAAATAATGTCTGAGTTCGTGGAAGGGTACGAACGAATGGCTAAAATAGGTCCATGTATTTCGGTTTTTGGTTCGGCTAGAACAAAGCCAGATAATAAATATTTCCAATTGGCGATTGAGGTTTCCGATAAATTAGCCAAGTCTGGATATGGTGTGATTACTGGTGGTGGACCAGGAATTATGGAAGCTGCAAATAAAGGTGCTCAAGAAGGAGGTGGAAAATCAGTTGGTTTGAATATTGACCTTCCTTTTGAACAAAATCACAATCCATATATTGATGCTGAGCATAATTTAGAATTTGATTATTTTTTCGTGAGAAAAGTAATTTTTGTTAAATACTCTCAAGGGTTTGTTGTCATGCCTGGTGGGTTAGGCACAATGGATGAAATGTTTGAAGCATTAACATTAATTCAAACAAAAAAAATCAATAAGCGCCCGATTGTTCTGGTTGGGAAGAAATATTGGTCTGGATTGGTTGATTGGATTAAAGAAGCAATGTTAGAACAAGAACAAAATATCTCGGCTGCTGACCTAGATTTATTTGCACTTGTAGATACAGCAGATGAAGCTGTTAAGTATATTAATGATTTTTACAAATCACATGAATTGACTCCTAATTTTTAAAATTAAGATCATAAAATAGATTGAAAATGAGAAAAGTAGTAAAACTTTTCTCATTTTTTTTTAATAATGTTAAAACTTCATTCATAATCCTTAAATTTGGTCTTTGAATTCAGAATTTATAAATGGAATTAATTAGAAAAATTCGTGCATTTGTTTGGAGTAAGCACTTCCTTAAACATTTTGGTTTAGTAATCTTGACTTACTTTGTTGTAGTTAGTTTTGTTATCTTTTATTTAGATAGTTACACAAATCATGGACAAAAAATTGAAGTTCCAAATTTGATCGGAAAAAATGTAAGTACAATCAAATCAATAATTGAAGATAGAGATTTGGAATATGAAATCTTAGATTCAATTTATGATCCTAAAAAACCCGAAGGAACTATTTTAGATCAAGATCCTCTTCCAACATCTAAATCTTTAGTTTTTGTTAAAGAAGGAAGAATTATTCGTGTTCGAGTATCCAAAAAGACGCGTTTAGTTGAAATGCCAAGTTTGATAGATAAATCTATTCGTTTTGCTGAAAGTGTTTTAGAGAATAGAGGATTAGAATGCTCAATTGAATACAAACCATCTTCAGAAGCAGATGGTGCTGTATTGGAACAAATATATAAAGGAAAGAAAATTAAAGAAGGACAACGTATACCAATTGGATCTAAAATTGTTTTAATCGTTGGAAGAAATGAAGGTGGTGAACCTGTTCAAATTCCTAATCTTTATGGATTGACAATATCTGAAGCAAAAATGCGTTTATCAGAAATACCTTCGTTGGTGTTTAATTTAAATTGTCCTGATTGTATGAATTCTGAAGATTCATCTAATGCAAGAATTGAATCTCAATCTCCAGAATTTATTGATGGCGTACTCTCGCCTGCAGGAACAACAGTTACAATTAATGCTTCGAAGAATTTTATAGGAGATGGTCAATAGACCAAATTGAAATTTAAGACGCTTATTATGAAGTTAATTTCTACGCTATTTATTGTTTTTATCAATGGGATGATGTTATTTGCGCAAGGTGAATCCATCGGGCCATTATCAGAGAATCAATCTTTAATGAGGACAGTAAATCAGGAGCAAAAATCATTAAATACAACTTTTGATAGTACTTTTTTGTATATTTCTGACACCCTTAATTTACCTTTTTTAGATGAGTTTAGTACAAATAGATTTCAAACATATATAAAGGATTTTGCTGACCCAAATGTAACGTTTGTTAAGGAATACAAAGTATTGGATGCAGTCTCATTGTTGCCGATAAATAATTCGGATAGATACACAATACTCCCTACCTTTAGAAGAACTTACAATGTTGCTGCCAATACACATGCAGATGTTCCATTAACTAGTGTTTCATTAAAAGTTGGAAATCAATTAAATTATCCAACAGTTTATACTACCACAACTGCTTATCCACCTTATTATATTTATGATACGTTGGATTTTCCAAATCCTTCAGATACCGTTTGGATTGCAGATCCGGATATTTATCAAGATTCTTCAACTCAGTTTTTTTTACCAATAAATAATCCAAATTTACTTTGGTTAGATAATAATGTGTTTCAAAATTATACATATGCCGTTCAACCTTGGACATTAGGAGTTGTTACATTCGATGGATTAAAAAATGATGGAAATGCTTACACTCTCGGGGCAGTTAATCCAAGCTTTGCAGATTTTTTGACATCAAAGCCAATTGATCTTTCAAGTTTTACTGCTTCAGATTCAATTTATCTGAGTTTTTTATTTCAAGGTGAAGGTTTTGGAGATATACCAGAGGCAAGTGATTCCCTAGTTTTAGAGTTTTATGCTGATGATTTGAATCAATGGTTTTGGGCTTGGAGTACTTCAGGTATTGGGACTTCTGAATTTAAAGTTGGGAATGTTAATGTGCTTGATGCAAAATTTTTTAAAAAAGGATTTCAATTTAGGTTTAAAAATTATGGAAGTCTTGCTGGGAATTTTGACAATTTTCATTTAGATTATGTTCATATGCGATCTGTTTCAAATGGTTTTAGCGATACACTATTCGAAGATTTCGCCTTTGTTTATCCTATTAAATCTCTTCTAAAGAATTATACATCGGTACCTTGGGATCATTATAAAAATAATTTTTCTGGTAAAATGTCTGATAATGTTGAAATGTCAATACGAAATGGAAGTAATTCAGCAGAAAACAATTCGACACCTGGCAAAGTTGAAGTTTTTTACAATGGCGTTTTAGAATCGTCTTTTGGAGTAACTGGCTCAAGTTTATCAAACAATGATTTAAATTATTCTCCACGAACTTTTTATGATTCATACCATGATTTTTCCTCAGGATACCATTTTGATGAAACAAAAACAGGTGATGATCAACATTTTAAAATAAAAGGTTCTATTCAAGCAATATTTCCAAACTTAGGCACGAACGATACAACGATAACGGATCAATTTTTCAGTAATTATTATAGTTATGATGATGGATCTGCTGAAGCTGCTTATGGTCCAACAGGTGCACAAGCTAGATTAGCTATTAGATTCGATTCATATGAGGCAGATTCCTTAATTGGTATAATGACAAATTTTGTAAAATCAGCTACCGATGTTTCAAATCAATTATTCTTATTAACGGTATGGGGAGATTCAAACGGGCAGCCAGGTTCAGTAATTTATCAAGATACTATTTTTTCTCCAAGAACTCCTAAGTATGAGTACGGTTTAAATAATTTTCATACTTATTATTTTTTAGACACATTGAAAGTGCCAGTTGGTACAACTTTCTATATTGGGTGGAGACAGTTTGATGCGACTCGTTTAGATATTGGATTTGATCGAAATGTAGACTCGAAATCCAAAACATTTTATAGTACTACTAACGAATTAACATGGAATCAATCTCAAATATCAGGAACAGCAATGATTCGCCCAATTTTTTCAACTGCTTTAGATGCTCAATTAGGAGTGAGACTAATTTCTGCGAAAAAAAGTGACTTATTGATTTACCCAAATCCTACAACAGGAAATTTAACTGTGAAACATTTAGATGATAATTATTTAGGAGTAGAAGTATATTCACTGCAGGGACAATTAATTATTGATACAAATTCTGATCAAATCGATTTATCTGATAAACCTTCAGGTGTTTATTTTGTAAAACAAAAAGGGAATCTCCCACACGTATATAAAATTATCAAAGAATAATGTTGGATAAAGATTTAGATTTAATCGAAAACGAAGAGAACGAAGAAGAAGAATTATTTGAACATTATCGTTTTAAAGTTGATTTAGGACAAGAAGTTCTCAGGATAGATAAGTTTTTATTAGACAGACTTCCAAATACTTCTAGGAACAAAATTCAAGTAGCAGCAAAAAATGGAAACATTGTTGTAAATGGTGTAACTGTAAAACCGAATTATCGTGTAAAACCGAAGGATGATGTTGCAATAGTATTACCTTATCCTGTTCGTGAAATTGAATTAATAGCTCAAGATATTCCAATAGAAATTGTTTATGAAGATGATTCTTTTGTTATTGTAAATAAACCGTCAAATATGGTGGTACATCCTGGTTACGGAAATTATACTGGAACTTTAGTAAATGCACTTGTTTACCATTTTGATAATTTACCTTCTAGAATTGAAGATTATTTTGGTCGTCCAGGTTTAGTTCATAGGCTTGACAAAAATACTACTGGAATTATGGTTATTGCTAAAACGGAATTCGCACTAACGAATTTAGCTAAGCAATTTTATGATCGTACAACAGAGAGAAGATATCACGCTTTAGTTTGGGGAGATGTTGAAGAAGATGGCACTATTACTGGTCATATTGGAAGATCAATTAAAAATAGAAAGGTAATGGATGTTTTTCCAGAAGGTGATTATGGGAAACATGCAGTTACACATTATAAAGTATTAGAAAGATTTGGATTGGTAACTTTGGTAGAATGTAAACTTGAAACAGGAAGAACACATCAGATAAGGGCACATTTCAAATCGATTGGACATCCTCTTTTTAACGACAACGAATATGGAGGTGATCGTATTGTTAGAGGAACAAGTAATTCTAAATATAAAAAGTTTATCGATAATTGTTTTGATTTAATACCCGGTCAAGCTTTACATGCTAAAACATTAGGATTAACTCATCCCATAACCAATGAATTTATGCAGTTTGATTCTGAATTAGTTTTAGGATTTCAAGAAATACTGAATAAATGGAGGAAATATGTTCAAGAATCTCTTTAAGTACAATTTTATTAGTTTATTTTTGAACTTAACTAATTAATGTTAATTATTTTTACACAGATGCTAGAAAATATGTTATTTAGGATTTTGATTTAATTTTTTATTTTGAAATTAACTAAATTTTTGTTTTCTTCGCCATTGAATTTTTTAAATGAAGCTACAATTATGAAATTATTAATTCCCATTACACTTTTATTGGTTGCTTTTGTATCAACAAGATGCTCACAAAAACAATTGATTGAAGCTGAAAATTCTTATAGGGGACAGCAATACTGTGAAGGTGCAGATAAATTTAAAGTTGCCTATACAAAATTAGGGTCTAAAGGAGACAAAGCAAAAGCAATTAAAGGAGAAATGGCATTTAAAACTGCAGAAAGTTATAGGCTTTCTATGGCTTATAAAGATGCAAATGAATGGTATGATAGAGCAATAATGCTTGATTATTTCACTATAAATCCAGAAGTTTATTTTTACAATGGACAAATGTTTCAAATGATGGGACAATTGGATAAAGCATTGAAAAATTTCGAAGAATATAAAAAATTAGCATCAAATGATTCAAGAGTTGATGCAGCAATCCAATCTTGTAAGTCGTTTGAAGAAATGAAAGCTGACAAATCAAGGTATGTTGTAGAGAATCAGTCAACATTGAATGCAAAAGAATATGATATGGCTCCAATGTTTGGGGATTCTAAAGATTCAAAATTATATTTTTCATCAACAAGAAATGGTGGTTTCAGTGACGAAAAAGATCCAAGAACGTGTGAGTCCTATATGGACTTATGGTTTGCAACTCTTGACGCAAAAGGAAATTGGGCTGAACCAAAATTAGTTATTGGTGAAGGAATCAATACAGAAGATAATGAAGGTACAGTTTGTTTTGATGGAAGAAAGAAAGTGATGTTCTTTACTAGATGTCCAAATGTTAAAAAGAAAAACCTAGGATGTGATATCTGGATGGCAGAAGCTAAGGGTAAAGATGAATGGGGTGATGTTAAAAAGATTGAATTAAAAGCAAACGATAGTATTACTGTTGGTCACCCATGTGCATCTGAAGATGGGAAATATTTGATTTTTGTTTCAGATATGCCAGGTGGATTTGGTGGAAAAGATTTATGGTATACGACTTATGATAAAAAAGCTGATAAATGGGCTGCTCCAGCAAATTTAGGTAAAGAGATTAATACTTCAGGTAATGAATTGTTTCCAACATTTGCGAAAAATGGGGATTTGATTTATTCAACTGATGGTATGATTGGTTTAGGAGGTTTGGATTTATTCAGAGCTAAAAAAACTGGAAATGAATTTAAATGGGAAAATCCTACAAACTATGGTTATCCTATTAATTCAGAAACGGATGATTATGCTTTAATTGAATTAACAGATAAAAAAGGTTATTTCACATCTGATAGAAAAGGTCCAAATGGGACTAAGCCGGATATTTATTCATATGATTTACCGCCAAATTTATTTGATTTGAAAGTTGTTGTTTCTGAAATTGCAAACAAAGATCAAAAAATTGAAGGTGTGAATGTTACGATCAAAGGTTCAGACAATTCTACTTGGACGGGTAAAACAAATAAAGAAGGTTCTATTTCTTGGGATAAAAAACCAACTGGTGAGAGATATATTTTAGAAAATGTAACTTACACAATTGCAATTGAAAAAGAAGGTTTTCACCCTGATAAAAAAGGTGCTTCAATTACGACTGTGAACCTAAATGGTAATCAAAATTTTGTTGTTGATATGGCGTTACTTCCAATCGTTATTAAACCAATTCGTTTGCCAGAAGTAAGATATCCTTATGGACAATATACTTTATTAGTTGATTCTACAATTAATTCGAAAGATTCATTGAACTTTGTCTATGACTTATTGATGGAATATCCTGGGATGGTATTAGAATTAAGTTCTCATACAGATTCTAGAGGTAAAGATGCGGCCAACCAGTTATTGTCTGAAAATCGTGCAAAAGAATGTGTAAGATACTTGGTGCAGGAAAAGGGAATTGATGCGAACAGATTAAAACCTGTAGGAAAAGGTGAAAGCACACCAGCTATATGGAAAGATCCAGCTACAGGTGAAATGATTACTTTAACTGAAGCTTATATTAATCAGTTTAAAGAAAAAGATAAAGCTCAATTTGAAAAATTACATCAGTTGAACAGAAGGACAGAAGCAAAAGTACTATCTTTAGATTATGTTCCAGGAGCTACTCCAGCACCAACAGAAGTTAAGCCTGCAGAGGCACCCAAAAAATAATTTAAAACAAAAAAGACTTTCACTTCGAAAGTCTTTTTTGTTTTAAGGATATTTCTTAACTTCATAGGAGAACTTAAATAATCACTTATGAAAGAAGAATACTTACACCACCTATGGAAAAATAAACAGATTCCATTTCATCAACTTAAACTTTCGACAGGAGAAGATATTATAATTTATGATGTTGGCCAACACAATGCATTTGAAAGTGGACCTGATTTTTCGAATGGTAAGATTAAAATTGGGAATGTAACTTGGTTCGGAAATATCGAACTTCATGTAAAATCATCAGATTGGTATCAACATAATCATCAATTTGATAGAGCATATGATAATGTGATATTGCATGTTGTTTACATTCATGATCAAGGTGTTTTAATCAATAACAAACCGATTCCAACGATTGAATTGAAAGGGTTGATTCCAGAAATGGAAGAAGTTTTGAATAAACATGATTTTCCTTGTTCTACTTTTCTTAATGAACTTGATTCTATTTATTTAGAATCAATGAAAGAAAAAGCAATTGTAAAACGTTTGAATAAAAGAATTCAAAATATTGAGAAAAATAAAATTGATTCGACTCCACAACAAGTATTATATTCACTATTAGCTCAAGCGTTTGGATGTAAAATAAATGCACAGCCTTTTCAAGAATTAACGAATAGAATTCCAATTAAACTTATAAAAAAGGAAAAGTATATAAATACAAAAACTATTTTTTTTAATGTTTCAGGTCTAGGAGATACGGAATTAGTAGATAAGTCTTGGCTTCATTTAAAATCTAAATACAATTTAGGTACAATGTCTAAACATATATGGAAGCATAAAGGCTTAAGGCCGAAAAGTTTCCCTGAAATTCGACTTTTACAATTTGCTGAAATAGTCGATAAATTTGATTTTGAAACATCTTTTATTTATTTAGATTCAAAAGAATTAGTAGTTTATCTCAAAAACTTATTGGAAACGAAAACTAATAGTTCAAAAATATCGAATGCAATGGTAGATTTAATAATAATCAATTGTTTCGTGCCATTCATTTGGTGGTATGGAAATGTAAAAATGGATGGAAGTATTCAAGAAAAATCATTAGATTTATTACAATTTTTAAAAGCAGAAGTTAATCATATTCTTAAAAAGTGGAAAGTAATAGGCGTTTCGTGTATTAATTCATACGATTCTCAAGCATTATTAGAAATTTATAACGAATTTTGTACTTCTAAGAAATGCCTTGATTGTGAGGTGGGAAATAAAATAATTTATAAATGAGAACAATTCAAAAAGTACTGTTTTATTTCGAGATGAGATCTTACGGTGTGTGCGAATGGTGGGCTTTAAAATTAGGCATTCGAACCTCAAAGGTTAGATTAGGATTTATTTATGCCTCATTTATTGCATTAGGTTCTCCACTTTTTATTTATTTAGGGATGGCTTGGATATTAGAACACAAACATTATTTCAAACTTAAACCAAAAAAACGTTCTTCAATTTGGGAACTATAATATGTTAAAAAACAATCGATTTTCAAATATTTTCTTCTTTATCTTTTTACTACTATTGGTAATTGGAATTGGAACGACTGGCTACATGTTTATTCAGAAATGGAGTATTGTAGATTCATTTTATATGACCATCATTACTATTTCAACGGTAGGTTTCAGAGAGGTTGGAGATTTAACAGTAGCAGGAAAATTATTTACTGCATTTTTAATAATAACTAGTTTTGGTACATTTGCTTATGCTGTTACTTCTATTACAGCTTACCTTGTAGGGGGGAAATACCGAAAATATTTAAAAGAATACAAACTAATGAAAGAATTAGAAAAACTGAATGATCACGTAATAATTTGTGGATTTGGTCGTGTTGGAATTCAAGTCGCAAAAGATTTATGTGCACACGGAACTAAATTCGTTGTTATTGAAAGTAATGAAGAAGTTATTAAGGATCATGAAGATTTAAAAGGTTATTATTTCATTAAGGGAGATTCAACAGATGATATCAATTTAGAAAAGGCAGGTATCAAAAATGCTAAAGCGATGATTTGTTGTTTACCTAAGGATGCCGATAACCTATACATCGTTCTTTCAGGAAGCGAGTTGAATTCTAAATTATTAATTATTTCAAGAGCAACTAGTCAGTCTACAAAGAGGAAATTAAAAAGAGCTGGTGCACACAATGTTATTCTTCCAGATGCTGTTGGAGGTTCTCATATGGCTTCTTTGATTTCAAATCCCGACGTAATGGAATTTTTAGATATTATTAGAGTTCAAGGTTATAACGGAGCAAATATTGAATCAATCGCTTTTAGTGAATTACCGGATCAATTTAAAAACAAAACGATTGGTCAATTAGAAGCAAAAAGATTAACAGGAGTTACAATTATTGGATTTAAAACTCCTGATGGAGAATATGTTATAAATCCAGACTTTGAAATTGAAGTTGTTCCGCATTCAAAACTTTTTGTACTTGGGAATCAGGAGCAAATTGAGAAATTAAATAAATTATTTGGTCTAGCACATTAAATATGAGATTATTAATAACAGGTTCTAATGGACTACTTGGTCAAAAACTCGTAAAACTATGCATTCAAAAAGGTGTTCAATTTGTTGCAACATCTAAAGGTGAAAATAGAAACCCAGATTGCCCTTCAATAAATTATTTTGAATTGGACATTACAAATCCAATCGAAATAAGTCATCTATTTGAGAATTATTATCCAACTCATGTAATTCACACAGCAGCGATCACGAATGTTGATTATTGCGAAGATCATATTGATGAATGCGAAGAAGTAAATGTTAAAGCAACAGCAAATTTATTTGAAGCATCTAAACGTTATCAAGCACATTTTCAATTATTGTCTACAGATTTTGTTTTTGATGGAGAAAAAGGAAATTACCAAGAAAATGATGTGGTCAACCCATTAAGTATTTATGCTAAGTCAAAAGTAGATGGAGAAAATATACTTTTGAATGATGAATATAAAAATTGGTCAATCGTAAGAACAATCATTGTTTATGGTGAAGGTCATAATTTATCACGTTCAAATCTAATTTTATGGTCGATTGATGCATTGAAAAAAGGTAATGAAATCAAAGTAGTCGATGATCAATTTCGTGCTCCGACTTGGGCAGATGATTTAGCTTGGGGTTGTTTAGAAATAGTGTTGAGAGATAAAAGTGGTATTTTTCATATTTCAGGACCAGAGACTTTTTCTATTTTAGATATCGTAACTAAAGTTGCAGATTTTTTCGGTTTAGATAAAAAATGTATTGTTCCAATAAAATCTGACACGTTAAATCAAGCTGCAAAGCGACCACCAAAAACAGGTTTTAATTTAGATTATTCTAGAAAAGAATTGAGTTATAATCCATTGAAACTCGAAGAAACACTCGAATTATTAAACATTAAACTATAGATATTTAGTTTAATATTATATCTTTACCTCACAAATTTTAAAATTTAAGTAATGGCAGGAAGTCCTTGGCGTAAGAAGCCTATTAGTTTATTTGAAGCAGAAATGAAGAAAAGTGATTTGAACCGTGTTTTAGGACGTTGGGGTTTAACATCATTAGGAATTGGAGCAATCATTGGAGGTGGAATTTTCACTTTAACTGGCGTTGCAGCTCACAATAATGCAGGTCCTGCTTTAGCGCTTTCATTTGTAATCGCTGGTCTAGGATGTATGTTTGCTGCATTGTGTTATGCAGAATTTTCTTCTGTTCTTCCTGTTGAAGGTTCAGCTTATGCTTATTCTTACGGTACAATGGGTGAAATTTTCGCTTGGATTATTGGATGGAATTTGATTCTAGAATATATGATGGGTGCTACAACAGTAGCTGTTGCATGGAGTGGATATTTTGAAAAATTATTACATCAGCTAGGCATTGACCCCCCCATGTGGTTGATGAATGACCCTATGACTGCTGCAACTAAATACGCAGCAATTGGTCAAACTGCACCAACTTTTTGTTTTAATTTACCTGCATTTCTTATTACTTGGGTAGTAACATCTATTTTAGTGAGAGGAATTAAAGAGGCGGCTAAAACAAACAATATTATTGTAATTCTTAAAATTGCAGTTGTATTATTTGTAATTATTGTTGGATTCTTCTTTATTGATACTAATAATTATCACCCTTTTATTCCTGCTAAAGTTATTGATCCTGATGGAACTTCTCATTTTGGTTGGAGTGGTGTAATGACAGCTGCATCTATTGTATTTTTCGCTTATATTGGTTTTGACGCTGTTTCAACTCAAGCAGGTGAAGCAATAAATCCTAAGAAAGATGTTCCTTTCGCTATTATGATGTCTTTAGTTATTTGTACTGTTTTATACATTCTTGTTTCACTTGTATTAACAGGAATGGTTAGATACGATCAATTAGATATTAAAGCACCAGTAGCTTCTGCTTTTGAAGGAGTAAATATGCCTTGGGCAACAATTTTGATTACCATCGCTGCAGTTGCGGGATTAATTTCTGTAATGTTAGTAATGATGTTAGGTCAAACACGTGTATTCTTAGGAATGGCGAAAGATGGTTTATTGCCTAGTATGTTTGGAGAAATTCACAAGAAGTTTAAAACACCTTTTAAGAGTACACTATTAGTAGGACTTATTATTTCAATTGTTGCATCATTAACACCAATTGATAAAGTGTCTGAAATGTGTTCGATGGGAACATTATTAGCCTTTGCTATGATAGCTCTTGCTGTTTGGGTATTGAGAATTAAACAACCACATTTAGAGAGACCATTTAAAGTTCCTTTTTTACCAGTAATTGCCATTTTAGGAGTTAGTTTCAATGTTTTCTTAATGTGTTTCGTTAGAAAAGAAACATGGGTTGCTTTTTTAATTTGGTCAAGTATTGGAATCATTGTCTACTTTTTATACTCTAAGAGAAATAGTAAATTGAATGATTGGGAGAAAGAACAAGAAGAATTAGCTCAAAAAAACACTTTAAACGACTAAAAATAGTTTAAAAATGCCGTCATATTTTTTATGGCGGCATTTTTTTATTTTCACAATTAAGACCATTATGTCTCAAGCAAAAGAATTAAATAGAACCTTAGGATTATTAGACGCAACAAGTATCGTTGCAGGCTCTATGATTGGTTCGGGGATCTTTATTGTAACTGCTTCAATGGTTCGCGATATTGGATCTGCGGGTTGGCTTTTATTTCTTTGGCTACTTACTGGATTAATTACTGTTTTCGCTGCATTAAGTTATGGTGAATTAGCTGGTATGATGCCAAAAGCAGGTGGTCAGTATGTCTATATTCAACGAGCTTATGGAAGGATGATTTCATTTCTATATGGTTGGACGGTTTTTACGGTTATTCAGACTGGAGTTATTGCTGCCGTTGCTGTTGCATTTGCTAAATATTCAGCAGTTTTTTTTACAGAGTTAAATTATATTGTGACAACTTTTAGTGGAATTGAAATTACCTTGCAACAAGTATTAGCAGTTTTAAGCATTATCTTTTTAACTTATATTAATACAAGAGGTGTTCAAAATGGAAAAATAATTCAGTTGATTTTTACCTCTGCAAAATTGTTTGCTTTGTTTGCGCTTATTGTGCTAGGTTTGGCCTTTGCATTCAAAACGGATACTTTTTCTTCAAACATGACTGATATGTGGAATGCAGGTCAGACAAAGATTTTAAAAAATGGAGATTCAATTTTTGTTCCACTTTCAGGTTTCGCTTTATTAGGTGTTTTAGGCTCAACAATCATCAATTCTTTGTTTTCATCTGATGCATGGAATAATGTGACATTTATCGCTGGTGAAATCAAAGATCCAAAGAAAAATATCCCGAGAAGTTTGTTTTTAGGAACATTAATAGTAACGATAATTTACATTTTAGCAAATCTAGCATACCTTTCACTTTTACCTATGAAAGGTGATGTTCATGGAACAACTGCGATTTCTCAAGGAATCATGTTTGCGAATCAAGATCGAGTTGGAGCATCTGCTGCTTCAGTTATCTTTGGAAATATTGGGGTAAGTATCATGGCCTTATTGATCATGATTTCAACTTTTGGATGCAATAATGGACTGATACTTTCAGGATCAAGATTATTTTACGCCATGTCTAAAGATGGATTATTTTTCAAAAAAGCAAATTCGTTAAATAAGAATAACGTTCCTTCCACAGCTTTATGGTTTCAGTGTTTATGGGCTTGCTTGTTGTGTTTTTCAGGTCAATACGGAGACCTTATTAAGTATTCTACTTTTGCTTCGTTGTTATTTTACATACTTACAATTGCTGGTATTTTCGTTTTGAGAAAGAAAGAGCCAGATTTAGAAAGACCTTACAAAGCTTTTGGTTATCCATATATACCAGCATTATACATTATTCTTACTTTTTCAATTTGTGTCGATTTACTTATTTATGATACAAAAAGCGTTGGAATGGGATTGTTGATTGTATTAATAGGGATTCCAATTTATTATTTAACGAATAAAAAGTCGGATAATGATCTGATTGAAATTGATGAATAATGAAAAGAAGTTCTTTTTTCAACGTTTCTAGAAATAATAAGAAAGGGATAATTTTACTTTCATTGATTACTTTAGTGATCATTTTTACGCCAAGAACACTAAGTTTATTGAATGATGATTCTGATTTTGATGCTGAATCCTTTCCAGTAGAAAATTGGAATACAAAGTCATTTGAAAGAAAAACTAAATTCACTTCGTATAAATCAAAAAAGTCATATAAGAGTAGATATAGTATACCAACTCAAAAATTTGATCCAAATCAATACACTCAATCTGATTGGATGAAATTAGGTTTATCTATAAAACAAGCAAATGTAGTTTTGAAATTTACAAAAAGAGGAATTTACTCGAATGAAGATTTAAAAAAGATATTTGTTATTCCAGATGATTTATTTGAAATAATTAAAGATTCTACTTTTTACCCTGAGAAACTTCAGAAAGATTTTACAGCTAAATTCGAAAAAATAGAAGTGAAAAAAGAATTGCTTGAAATTAATTCAGCAACAGAAGAGCAATTAATGGAAATCAAAGGAATTGGAAGTTTTTTCGCTAAACAAATCATTAAAAAGAGAGAAGAGTTAGGTGGATTTTACGACAAATCGCAATTAATGGAAGTTTGGAAAATGGATGAAGAGAAATTTGGAAACATTGAATCAAGTATTCATGTTGATTCTAAATTAATTAAAAAAATATCCATTAATGACGCATCAATTGAAGAATTGAAAAAGCATCCTTATATACGATGGAACATTGCAAATTCGATTGTAAAGATGCGTGAACAAAAAAATGGATTTCATTCAATTGAAGAATTAAAAGAATCTGTGATAATTACTGAAGAAAAGTTTCAAAAAATAAAACCTTATATATCTTTGTAGAATGAATATAGAAGATAAAATAAAAAATGTAATAAGAGATGTTCCTAATTTTCCGAAAGAAGGAATTATTTTCAAAGATATTACGCCAATAATGATGGATGCTCAATTGTCAAATGAAATTTTAGATCATTTGGTTGAGTTATACAAAAATGAATCAATTGATGTCATTGCTGGAATTGAAAGTAGAGGATTTTTATTTGGATATCCTTTAGCAATGAGATTAGGCATTCCATTTATTTTGATTCGTAAAAAAGGGAAATTACCTTACGAAAAAATCAGTCATAGTTATGATCTTGAATACGGGAGCGCAACTATCGAAATGCATACGGATGCTATTCAATCAGGACAAAGAGTTCTAATCCATGATGATTTATTGGCTACAGGTGGTTCAGCAGAAGCGGCAGCATTTTTAGTCGAAAAAAGTGGAGGTAAAGTAGCTTCTTTCAATTTCTTAGTTTCATTAGATTTTTTAAATGGAGCAGAAAAATTGAATCATTTTTCAGACAAAATTGTTAATTTAGTACACTATTAATTAGAAAATAAAAATAAATACCCCAAAATTTAAAGAAAATGAACTTCGATCAAAACGAAAATCAAAAAATGATTGCGCAAATGGTGCGTGATTTTGCTGAAAAAGAAATCCGTCCACATTTTATGGAATGGGATGAAACACAAGAATTTCCAGTACATGTTTTCAAAAAATTAGGAGAACTTGGTTTAATGGGGGTTTTTGTACCTGAAGAATATGGTGGTTCTGGTTTTGGATACCATGAATACATTACAGTAGTATCTGAAATCGCAAAAGTTTGTGGTTCCATTGGACTTTCTGTGGCTGCCCATAATTCATTATGTACAGGACATATTTATTACCATGCAAACGAGGCTCAAAAGAAAAAATATTTACCAAAATTAGCTACAGCAGAATGGATTGGGGCTTGGGGCTTAACTGAAACTGGAACAGGATCAGATGCTGGTGGTATGAATACAACAGCTGTAAAAGATGGAGATTTCTGGGTTTTAAATGGAGCAAAAAACTTCATTACACATGGTAAATCAGGAGATGTAGCTGTAGTGATTGCTAGAACAGGTGAGAAAGGTGATTCAAGAGGTATGTCAGCTTTTATCGTTGAAAAAGGTACTCCAGGTTTTTCTGCTGGTAAGAAAGAAAATAAATTAGGGATGCGTGCTTCAGAAACATGTGAGTTAATTTTTGATAACTGTAGAATACCAGCTGAAAACTTAATTGGAATTGAAGGTGAAGGATTCATCCAAGCAATGAAAATTTTAGATGGAGGAAGAATTTCAATTGGAGCATTAGCACTTGGTATCGCTAAAGGTGCTTATGAAGCAGCATTAAAATATGCGAAAGAAAGAGAACAATTCGGACAACCAATTGCAAATTTCCAAGCAATCAGTTTCAAATTAGCTGATATGAATACTAAAATTGAAGCTGCTGAATTGTTATTACACCAATCTGCATTCTTGAAAAATGAAGGTAGAAAATTAACAAGAGAATCAGCTATTGCAAAATTATATGCTTCAGAAATAGCTTGTGAAGTAGCAAATGAAGCTGTTCAAATCTTTGGTGGTTATGGATATACTAAAGACTTTCCAGTAGAGAAATTCTATAGAGATGCTAAGCTTTGTACAATTGGAGAAGGTACTTCAGAAATACAAAAATTAGTTATTTCAAGAGAAATATTAAAATAAGTTTGTTAGTAAATATTTTATTTATAAATTTGCATTCCAATTTGAAAATTAATTAAAAAGAGATATGTTAATAATCCCGGTAAAAGAAGGCGAAAACATCGAAAGAGCGCTTAAAAAATTTAAAAAGAAATTTGATAAAACAAAAG
The DNA here is from genome assembly GCA_947453715.1 of Flavobacteriales bacterium. Classification (GTDB taxonomy): domain Bacteria; phylum Bacteroidota; class Bacteroidia; order Flavobacteriales_D; family Crocinitomicaceae; genus CAIUKX01. The sequence continues at coordinate 39,498 of CANGHX010000002.1, forward strand.
CGATGAAACAATTGAGAAGTCGTAAAGAATTTACAAAACCTTCTGTAATTAACCGTCAAGGTAGAATTCGTGCTGCTTACCGCGAAAGAATGCAATCAATTGAAGCATAAGGAAACATTTCTTATTAAAATACGTAAAGGAGTCATATTATGACTCCTTTTTTTTTGATTGATAATTTTATAAATTATTTGGAAACCGAAAAACGGTTTTCCGATCATACGGTTATTGCCTATAAAAAGGATATCGAACAATTTTTGTCTTTTTCTGAAATAAAATCGGCTAAAGAAATTGAAGAGATTAAATCATCATTGGTTCGGTCATGGATGGTTGATTTATACGACTTAAAGATTACAAAAAAGTCAATCAATCGAAAGTTATCATCCTTGCGTACTTTTTTTAAATGGTTAGTTAGAGAAGAATTAATCAGTTCTAATCCGATGAGTAAGCTTCAGGGGGTAAAATCTGAAAAGCGTCTACCTAGTTTTGCAAAGCCATCTGAAATGTCAATAGAGAAGCTAGATGATTTATTTAGTGATGACTTTGAAGGTGTTCGAAATAAATTGATGGTAGAAATGTTTTATCAGACTGGAATACGTTTAAGCGAATTGATTGATTTAAAAACGATAAATGTAAATTCGGAATCAATAAAAGTTTTAGGTAAAAGAAATAAAGAACGTATTATTCCTATTTCAAAAAAAATATTTTCGTTGATTTCGGAATACAAAACACTTAAAAACAAAACAGTTAGTGAAGATGATTATTTTTTTGTGTTAAAAAATGGTAAGAAATTGTATCCAAAGCTTGTTTATAGAATAATTAATATTTATCTTGGCTATGTAACGAATTTAGATAAGTGTAGTCCACATGTGTTACGCCACACCTTTGCAACACATATGTTAAACAATGGCGCGGGGCTTGAAACATTGAAAGACTTATTAGGTCACGCTAATTTATCAGCTACACAGGTTTACACTCATAACTCGTTTACACAGTTAACAAATATTTATTCACAAGCTCACCCTCGGGGGCATAAAAAAAAATAGTCATGGATATCCAAGTGCATTCTGTACATTTTACAGCCGACAAAAAGTTAATTGAATTTATAAACGAAAAAGTTGGGAAATTAGAATTATTTTACGACAACATTATTGCTAGTGAAGTGTTTTTGAGATTGGATAAAGATCAAGAAGGTGAAAATAAAGTTGCAGAGGTTAAAATTTTAATACCAGGCAAAGAGTTATTTGCTAAAAAACAATGTAAAAGTTTTGAAGAGGCAGCTGATTTAGCAGTTGAAGCTTTAAGAAAACAAGTAAATAAACACAAAGAGAAAAATTAATTTAAATTTTTTATTAACAATAAATTATTGATTTATAATATTTTATTAAAATGAGCGAGTCAAATCGCTCATTTTTTTTTAAAAATATTTCCAAAAAGCATTGTAGATTCAAAAATAGTACATACATTTGCACACCCAATAAGGGAAACACTTTTACAAGTTCTTTAAAATACTGATAACATTAATATAAGCGCCGATGTAGCTCAGCTGGCTAGAGCAGCTGATTTGTAATCAGCAGGTCGGGGGTTCGAGTCCCTCCATCGGCTCAATATACATGAGGGGGTGTCGCATAGTGGCTATTGCAGCAGACTGTAAATCTGTCACCGTGAGGTATCGTTGGTTCGAGTCCATCCACCCCCACATTATATTAATGGAATTAAATAAGCGGGAGTAGCTCAGTTGGTAGAGCGTCAGCCTTCCAAGCTGAGGGTCGCGAGTTCGAATCTCGTCTCCCGCTCTTATTATTTTAAAAGATTATGTAAGCCGGTGTAGCTCAGGGGTAGAGTGCTTCCTTGGTAAGGAAGAGGTCACGAGTTCAATTCTCGTCATTGGCTCTACAAAAAGAATAAGTAGGGATTTCATCCATTTAGGGTGGGATTTTTTATATTCTAAAGATTGGTTTATTAACTAAGTAACAAATATAACAATGGCTAAGGAAAATTATAATCGTTCCAAACCGCACGTTAACATCGGTACAATTGGTCACGTTGACCACGGTAAAACAACTTTAACAGCGGCTATTTCAAGCGTACTAGCTTCTAAAGGATTAGCTGCAGTTCGTGATTTCTCGTCAATTGATAATGCACCGGAAGAAAAAGAACGTGGTATTACAATTAACACTTCTCACGTTGAGTATGAAACTCTTGTACGTCACTACGCACACGTTGACTGTCCAGGTCACGCAGATTACGTAAAAAACATGGTTACAGGAGCTGCTCAAATGGATGGAGCAATTTTAGTAGTTGCTGCTACAGATGGACCAATGCCACAAACTCGTGAGCACATCTTATTAGGACGTCAAGTTGGTGTTCCAAGATTAGTTGTATTCATGAACAAAGTGGATATGGTTGATGATGTTGAGTTGTTGGAATTAGTTGAAATGGAAGTTAGAGAATTGCTTTCTTTCTATAGCTATGATGGTGACAATACTCCAGTTATTCAAGGTTCTGCTTTAGGAGCTTTAAATAACGAACCAAAATGGGTTGAAACTGTTGAGGCATTAATGGATGCAGTTGATACTTATATCGAATTACCTCCACGTGAAGTTGATAAACCATTCTTGATGTCAGTTGAGGACGTGTTTACAATTACTGGTCGTGGAACTGTAGCTACAGGTCGTATTGAAGCAGGTGTTGTTAACACAGGTGATCCAGTAGAGATCTTAGGTATGGGTGATGAGAAATTAACATCAACATGTACAGGGGTTGAGATGTTCCGTAAAATCTTAGATAGAGGTGAAGCAGGAGATAACGTAGGTTTATTATTACGTGGTATCGAGAAATCTCAAATCAAAAGAGGTATGGTTATCTGTAAACCAGGTTCTACAAAACCTCATAAAGAATTCAAAGCTGAGATTTACGTATTGAAAAAAGAAGAAGGTGGACGTCACACTCCATTCCATAACAAATACCGTCCTCAGTTCTATTTCCGTACTACAGACGTTACAGGAGAGATCTTCTTAACAGACGGACGTGAAATGGTTATGCCAGGTGATAACGTTTCAATTACAGTTAAATTGATCGTACCGGTAGCAATGGACAAAGGTTTACGTTTCGCTATCCGTGAGGGTGGTAGAACAGTAGGTGCTGGTCAGGTTACTGAAATTATCGAGTAATTTATTTGATAAAAATATAAATTAGGGGAGCTTGTCTCCCCTTTTTATGCGGGTGTAGCTCAGTTGGTAGAGTAGTGGTCTCCAAAACCATTGGTCGTGAGTTCGAATCTTACCGCCCGCGCAATTAAAACATAAAAGACGTGTCAAAATTCAAAGAATACATTAACGAAACTGTGAACGAAATGGTTCATAATGTTACGTGGCCTACTTGGAAAGAACTTCAAAGTAATACTATTATTGTAGTTGTTGCATCAATTATCATTTCTTTGTTCATTTTTGTGATGGATTTCGGTTTTGGTATTGTTGGAGATTCAGAATCTTCTTGGAGAGGTATTTTAGGATTTATTTACCACATGTTTTAACAAATATAATGGGAGAGATAAAAAAACGTTGGTACGTTGTTAGAGCGGTTAGTGGAAAAGAAAAAAAGGTTAAAGAATATTTAGACCTTGAAATTTCGCGTTTAAAACTTGAGAACTTTGTTGATCAAGTTTTGATTCCTACAGAAAAAGTATTTCAAATCCGTAATGGTAAAAAAGTTAGTAAAGAAAAAGCTTATTTACCTGGTTATGTATTGATTGAAGCTGCTTTAGTAGGTGAAGTTACTCACGTTATCAAAAGTATTCCAAACGTTATTGGGTTTTTAGGTACTGAAAAAGGAGGAGATCCTGTACCGATGCGTTTGGCAGAAGTAAATAGAATTCTTGGGAAAGTTGATGAGTTATCTGAGACTGAAGAAGAAATGAAAATACCATTTGTTGTTGGAGAATCAGTTAAAGTAATTGATGGTCCATTTAACAATTTCAGCGGTGTAATTGATGAAATCAATGAAGACAAGAAAAAACTGAAAGTAATGGTTAAAATTTTCGGCCGTAAAAACTTACTTGAGTTAAGTTACATGCAGGTCGAAAAGGAGATATAGTATATTAACCGTAGGAGTGAGAATTTTGATTAAAGCTTCCCAAATGACTCATGTTAGACTACATAATTTTTAAATACAATGGCTAAAGTAGTAGCAGGATTGATCAAATTACAGATCAAAGGTGGTGCTGCCAATCCGGCTCCTCCGGTGGGTCCAGCTTTAGGTTCTAAAGGTGTGAACATCATGGAGTTCTGCAAACAGTTTAACGCTCGTACGCAGGATAAACCAGGAAAGGTATTACCAGTTGTTATCACTGTTTATGGTGATAAATCTTTTGATTTCATTATCAAAACTCCCCCAGCAGCAATTCAAATCATGGAAACAACTAAGTTGAAAAAAGGTTCTTCTGAGCCTAACAGAAACAAAGTTGCTACTATGTCTTGGGATGCTATTAAAACAATTGCAGAAGATAAATTACCAGACATGAACTGTTTTACAGTTGATTCAGCAATGAGAATGGTAGCAGGAACTGCAAGAAGTATGGGAGTAATAGTTAAAGGTGGAGATGCACCATTATCAAAATAATAGTTAAATCATGAAAAGAATTTCTAAAAAAAGAAAAGAAGTTTTAGCGAAAGTTGATTTGGCTAAAGCATATTCATTAGGTGAAGCTTGCGATTTGGTAAAGGATATTTCTACAACTAAATTTGATGCTTCAGTAGATATCTGCGTAAGATTAGGAGTTGATCCTAGAAAAGCAAACCAAATGATTCGTGGAACAGTTTCTTTACCTCATGGTACTGGAAAAGATGTTCGCGTTCTTGTATTATGTACTCCAGATAAAGAAGCTGAAGCAGTTGCTGCAGGAGCTGATTTTGTTGGTTTAGATGATTACATTGAAAAAATCAAAGGTGGATGGACAGATGTTGATGTTATTATTACAATGCCTTCTGTAATGGGTAAAGTTGGAGCTTTAGGTCGTATTTTAGGACCAAGAAGTTTAATGCCAAATCCTAAAACAGGTACTGTAACGATGGAGATCGGTAAAGCTGTTGAAGAAGTGAAAGCAGGTAAAATTGATTTCAAAGTTGATAAATATGGTATTATCCATAGCTCAGTTGGAAAAGTGAGTTTCGAAGGAAATAAAATTCGCGAGAATTCTATGGAATTAATTCAAACTTTGATTAAAATGAAACCTTCTTCTGCTAAAGGAACTTACATAAAAAGTGTGTTCTTAAGCTCAACAATGAGTCCTGGTATTCAAATAGATACTAAAACTGTAGTAGCTTAAAACTGAAGTAAAATGACGAAAGAAGAAAAAGCGAAGTACATAGATGGATTAGTTGCTGAATTATCAGCTTCAAGTATCATCTATTTAACGGATACTTCTGAATTAACTGTTGAAAGCGTAAACAATCTTCGTAGAAAATGTTTCAATTCTAACATTCGTTTAAGAGTAGTAAAGAATACTTTACTTTCTAAAGCAATGGATAAAGTTGAAGGTAAAAATTATGGACAATTAAAAGACACATTAGCTGGTCAAACGTCTATAATGTTTAGCGAAGTAGGGAATGCTCCTGCAAAATTAATTCAAGATTTCCGTAAATCAAATGAGAAACCACTTCTTAAAGGTGCATACATTGAAGAAGCTGTTTACGTTGGTGATGACCAATTAGCAGCTTTAGTATCAATCAAAAGCAAGGAAGAAGTTATTGGTGATATCATTGGATTATTACAAAGTCCAGCTAAAAATGTTATCTCTGCTCTTAAAGGGCAAGGTGGTAAAATTGCTGGTATCTTGAAAACGCTCGAAGAAAGAGCATAATTATTATTATTGTACAATTTAGTTTAAAAAATAAAGAAAAATGGCTGATTTAAAACAAATCGCGGAAACGCTAGTAAATTTGACAGTTAAAGAAGTTAACGAACTTGCTACTATCTTAAAAGATGAGTACGGAATCGAACCTGCTGCTGCTGCTGCTGTTATGGTAGCTGGTGGAGGTGCTGATGGAGGTGCTGCTGCAGAAGAGAAAACTGAGTTTGATGTAATCTTAAAAGCTGGTGGAGCTAACAAATTAGCTGTAGTGAAATTAGTTAAAGAATTAACTGGTAACGGTTTAAAAGAGTCTAAAGATTTAGTTGACGGTGCTCCTTCTACATTGAAAGAAGCTGTTTCTAAAGACGAAGCTAATGCATTAAAAGCTGCTTTAGAAGAAGCTGGTGCTGAAGTTGAGATTAAATAACTATCATACTTCATAAATAGGAAAGGCACGGCATTTTGCTCGTGCCTATTCCTATTTTTATTGATTTGAGTAAGTTAAAACGTTTTCATCAACAAATTCTTATAGGCCTTGGCAACAACAAGTAATATATCGACAAGAATTAATTTTGCTTCTAGCAAAAATCAATTTGATTATCCAGATTTCTTGGATATTCAAATTAAGTCCTTCCAAGAGTTTTTTCAATTAGAAACAACTCCTGAGAACAGAGATAGTGAAGGGCTATTTAAAGTATTTTCTGAGAATTTTCCAATTACGGATACAAGAAATCAATTCGTATTGGAGTTCTTAGATTATTTCGTAGATCCACCACGTTACACTATTGAAGAGTGTATCGATAGAGGATTAACTTATAGTGTTCCGTTAAAAGCAAAATTAAAATTGTATTGTACGGATCCAGAACATGAGGATTTTGAAACTATTGTTCAAGATGTTTATCTTGGTACAATTCCATACATGACTCCAAAAGGATCTTTTGTTGTAAATGGTGCACAACGTGTTATCGTTTCACAATTACACAGATCTCCAGGTGTTTTCTTTGGTCAAAGTCGTCACGCTAATGGAACTAAATTATATTCAGCACGTGTTATTCCTTTCAAGGGTTCTTGGATTGAGTTCGCTACTGATATTAATAGTGTAATGTATGCTTACATCGATCGTAAGAAAAAATTACCTGTTACAACTTTATTCCGTGCTATAGGTTACGAAAGTGATAAAGATATTCTTGAAATATTTGGTCTTGCTGACGAAGTAAAGGCAACTAAAGTTAATTTGAAAAAATTAGTTGGACGTAAATTAGCTGCTCGTGTTTTAAAAACATGGATCGAAGATTTCGTAGATGAAGATACGGGAGAAGTTGTTTCTATTGAAAGAAATGAAGTTCTTTTAGATCGTGAAACTGTAATCGAAGATTTCCATGTTGATTTAATTGTAGATTCAGGAGTTAAAACTATTATTCTTCATAAAGAAGATGTGAATAGTGCTGATTTCACATTAATCTACAATACTTTACAAAAAGATACTTCAAACTCTGAAAAAGAGGCTGTAGAGCATATTTATAGACAGTTACGTAACGCTGAACCACCAGATTATGAAACTGCAAAAGGAGTTTTTGAAAAATTATTCTTCTCTGATACTCGTTATGATTTAGGTGAGGTAGGTCGTTTCCGTTTGAATAAAAAATTAGGAATCGATATTTCTGAGCAATCTAGAGTATTGACTAAAAATGATATCATTTTAATCATTAAATATTTGATCGAATTAGTTAATTCGAAAGCAGATGTTGATGATATTGATCACTTATCTAATCGTCGTGTTAGAACTGTAGGTGAACAATTATATGCGCAATTCGGTGTTGGTTTAGCTAGAATGGCTAGAACAATTCGTGAGCGTATGAATGTTAGAGATAATGAGGTTTTTACACCGATCGATTTAATTAATGCGAAGACACTTTCTTCAGTAATTAATTCGTTCTTTGGTACGAATCAATTATCTCAGTTTATGGATCAGACCAATCCTCTTTCTGAAGTAACTCACAAGAGAAGACTTTCAGCACTAGGGCCTGGTGGACTTTCTAGAGAAAGAGCAGGATTCGAGGTACGTGATGTTCACTATACACATTATGGACGTTTATGTACAATCGAAACACCAGAGGGACCAAACATTGGTTTGATTTCATCTTTGTGTGTATTTGCTAAGGTTAATAAATTAGGATTTATTGAAACTCCATACAGAAGAGTAGATGGTGGTAAAGCTGTTTTAACAGAAGAACCAGTTTATTTATCTGCTGAAGAGGAAGATTCAAAAATTATTGCACAAGCAAATGCTATTATTGATAATGATGGTAATTTCTTAACAGATGTTGTTAAGGCGAGATATGAAGGTGATTTCCCAGTTGTTAAACCAGGAAATTTACATTTAATGGATGTTGGAGCAAATCAAATTGCTTCGATTGCCGCTTCTTCAATTCCTTTCTTAGAGCATGATGATGCTAACCGTGCATTGATGGGATCTAATATGCAACGTCAAGCTGTTCCTTTGTTGAAACCAAATTCACCAATCGTTGGAACAGGTATTGAAAGATTAGTTGCTAGAGATTCTAGAGTATTAATCAACGCTGAGAATTCAGGTGTTGTTGAATACGTTGATGCGAATGAGATTGTTATTCGTTATGACTGGACTGAAGATGATAAATTAGTAAGTTTTGATAGTGAAGTGACAAAATACACTTTAACTAAATTTGCTAAAACAAATCAAAGTACTTGTATGAACTTGAAACCAATCGTTAAGAAAGGTGATAGAGTTGAAAAAGGACAAGTTCTTTGTGAAGGTTACGCTACGCAACAAGGTGAATTAGCTTTAGGGCAAAACTTAAAAGTGGCTTTCATGCCATGGAAAGGTTATAACTTTGAGGATGCGATTGTAATCTCTGAAAGAGTTGTTAGAGATGATGTATTTACTTCTATTCACATTGATGAATATACAGTAGATGTTCGTGATACTAAACGTGGTATGGAAGAGTTAACTTCTGATATTCCAAATGTTAGTGAAGAAGCTACTAAAGATCTTGACGAAAACGGTTTAATCCGTATTGGAGCTGAGATTAAAGAAGGAGATATTTTAATTGGTAAAATCACTCCAAAAGGGGAAACAGATCCTTCACCAGAAGAGAAATTGTTAAGAGCAATCTTCGGTGATAAAGCAGGTGATGTTAAAGATGCTTCTTTGAAAGCAGGTCCTTCTTTAAGAGGTGTAGTTATCGATAAAAAATTATTCTCTAGAGCTGTAAAAGATAGAAAATCTAAAGCGCAAGATAAACCTATTTTGGAAAGTCTTGATGCTGATTATGAAAAAGATTTTGCAGTATTAAAAGAAAAATTAGTTGACAAGTTATTACAAGTTGTTGGTGAAACTAAGTCGAATGGAGTATTCAATAACTTCCGTGAGGAGATTATTAAAAAAGGTACAAAATTCACTCAGAAAAACCTTTTTGCAATTGATTATACAATTGTAAATCCAACTAATTGGACTGCTGAAGCTCATTTGAATACGTTAATTGGTCGTGTAATTCACAACTTTAACATTAAAGCAAATGACTTATTAGGAACTTTTAAACGTAAAAAATTCCACATTTCAGTTGGTGATGAGTTACCAGCAGGAATTGTTAAAATGGCAAAAGTTTATATCGCTAAAAAACGTAAGTTAAAAGTTGGTGATAAAATGGCTGGACGTCACGGTAACAAAGGAATTGTTGCAAATATTGTTCGTGCTGAAGATATGCCATTCTTAGAAGATGGAACACCGGTTGATATCGTGTTAAATCCACTAGGGGTACCTTCTCGTATGAACTTAGGACAGGTTTATGAAACAGTTTTAGGTTGGGCTGGTCAAAAATTAGGAGTTAAATTTGCTACACCTATTTTTGATGGTGCTAAACCATATGAAATTGATGAATGGACAGCTAAAGCTGGGGTTCCAAAATCAGGTAAGACTTACTTATATGATGGAGGTACAGGTGAGCGTTTCCACCAAACTGCGACAGTTGGTGTAATTTACATGTTGAAATTAGCCCACATGGTTGATGACAAAATGCACGCTCGTTCTATCGGACCATACTCTCTTATTACTCAGCAACCACTTGGTGGTAAGGCTCAGTTTGGAGGTCAAAGATTTGGTGAGATGGAGGTTTGGGCTCTTGAAGCGTTTGGTGCTGCGAACTTATTACAAGAAATCTTGACTGTTAAGTCGGATGATGTAAATGGACGTGCTAAAGCATATGAAGCAATCGTGAAAGGAGACAATATTCCTGAGCCTGGTATTCCAGAATCATTCAATGTATTATTACATGAGTTGAGAGGTTTATGTCTAAACATTTCATTAGATTAATTGTTCGATAAGTAGAATTATAGATTAAGCAATATTATGGCTTACAGAAAAGAAACACCAAAAACACAAAGTAGTTTTAATAAAATTACTATCTCTTTAGCTTCTCCAGAGTTAATGTTAGAGCAATCTAGCGGAGAAGTTTTAAAGCCGGAAACGATTAATTATCGTACATACAAACCGGAAAGAGATGGTTTATTTTGTGAAAGAATATTTGGACCTGTTAAAGATTACGAATGTCACTGTGGTAAATACAAAAGAATCCGTTATAAAGGAATCGTTTGTGACCGTTGTGGGGTTGAAGTAACAGAGAAAAAAGTACGTCGTGAGCGTATGGGACATATTTCATTAGTTGTTCCAGTAGCACATATTTGGTACTTCCGTTCTCTTCCAAACAAAATTGGATACTTATTAGGTTTACCTACAAAAAAATTAGACCAAATTATTTACTACGAACGTTTTGTAGTAATTCAAGGAGGTATTGCAACAAATGCAGATGGTTCAGCTTTAAATAGATTGGATTTCTTAGCAGAAGAGGAGTATTTAGATATTTTAGATACACTTCCGAAAGAAAATCAATATTTAGAGGATACAGATCCAAATAAATTTGTAGCAAAAATGGGTGCTGAAGCGCTTTACGATTTATTGAAAACTTTAGATCTTGAACAAACTTCATATGATTTACGTCACCAAGCAAATACGGAAACGTCAATGCAACGTAAAAATGAAGCGTTAAAAAGATTACAAGTTGTTGAATCTATGCGTGAATCTCAGGAGAGAATTGATAACCGTCCAGAATGGATGGTGATCAAAGTTGTTCCTGTTATTCCACCAGAATTACGTCCTTTAGTTCCATTGGATGGAGGTCGTTTTGCAACTTCAGATTTAAATGATTTATACAGACGTGTTATTATACGTAACAACCGTTTGAAACGATTAATCGAAATTAAAGCGCCTGAAGTAATTTTACGTAATGAAAAACGTATGCTTCAAGAATCTGTAGATTCACTATTTGATAACTCTAGAAAATCTAGTGCTGTTAAAACTGAATCTAACAGACCTTTAAAATCTTTATCTGATTCATTAAAAGGTAAACAAGGTCGTTTCCGTCAAAACTTATTGGGTAAACGTGTTGATTATTCTGCACGTTCGGTAATTGTTGTTGGACCATTCTTGAAATTACATGAGTGTGGTTTACCTAAAGATATGGCTGCAGAGCTTTACAAACCGTTTATCATTCGTAAAATGATTGAGCGTGGTATTGTAAAAACAGTTAAATCAGCTAAAAAAATCGTTGATAAAAAAGAACCAGTTGTTTGGGATATTTTGGAAAGCGTGTTGAAAGGACATCCAGTTCTTTTGAACCGTGCCCCAACTCTTCACAGACTTGGTATTCAAGCTTTCCAACCAAAATTAATTGAAGGAAAAGCGATTCGTTTACACCCGTTGGTAACAACAGCCTTCAATGCCGATTTCGATGGGGATCAGATGGCGGTTCACTTACCATTAGGTAACGCTGCAATTTTAGAAGCACAATTATTAATGTTGGCTTCTCACAATATCTTAAATCCTGCGAATGGTGCACCTATTGCTGTACCTTCACAAGATATGGTCTTGGGTTTATATTACATTACAAAAGGTAAAAGAACAAAAGACGATGTTATTGTTAAAGGAGAAGATGGAATTTTCTATTCTCCAGAAGAAGTTATTATTGCTTACAATGAGAAACAATTAGATCTTCATGCTCATATCAAAGTGAAAACTTATGATTTAGATGAAAATGGTGTTCCTACATTGCAAATGATTGAAACAACTTGTGGTAGAGTTTTATTTAACGAGTTAGTTCCAAGAGAAGTTGGTTACATCAATGATGTATTAACTAAAAAAGCATTAAGAGATATTATTGGTAACGTATTAAAAGTTTCTGGCACATCTCGTACAGCTCAATTCTTAGATGATATCAAAGAAATTGGTTATGATATGGCCTTCAAAGGTGGTTTATCATTCAACTTAGATGATATTATTATTCCTAAAGAGAAAGAAGAATTAGTTGCTAAAGCTGAAACAGAAGTTGTTGAAGTTATGGGTAATTATAACATGGGTTTAATTACTAATAACGAACGTTACAACCAAATTATTGATATCTGGACGCATACAAATTCAAGATTGACTAACATTTTGATGGATCAATTGAAGAATGATATGCAAGGTTTCAACTCAATCTACATGATGTACGATTCTGGTGCAAGGGGTTCTAAAGAACAAATTCGTCAGTTATCAGGTATGAGGGGATTGATGGCGAAACCACAAAAATCTGGTGCTTCAAGTCAAGATATTATTGAAAATCCGATTCTTTCTAACTTTAAAGAAGGATTATCGATCTTAGAATACTTTATCTCTACTCACGGTGCTCGTAAAGGTTTAGCGGATACAGCCTTGAAAACGGCGGATGCTGGTTACTTAACAAGACGTTTAGTAGATGTTGCTCAAGATGTTGTTATTAACAGTAATGATTGTGGTACGTTAAGAGGATTAACAGCTACAGCATTAATGAAAAATGATGAAATTGTTGAGCCATTATATGATCGTATTTTAGGTAGAACTTCTGTTCATGATATCTTCAATCCAGAAACTGAAGAATTAATTGTTGCTGCTGGAGAGTTAATTTTAGAATCTACTGCAACTGCAATTGAGAAAGCAGGAATTGATGAAGTTGAAATTCGTTCAGTTCTTACATGTGAAATGAGAAGAGGTGTTTGTTCTAAATGTTACGGAAGAAA
>CANGHX010000003.1 GCA_947453715.1 Flavobacteriales bacterium
GTTACTTTATCAACAGATTTACTTGTTGGAATTGGTGCTGGTATTTTAGTGAAAATTATTATTCACTTAGTGAATGGAGCTCCTTTGAAAAATTTATTTAGCTCAAAAGCGAAAATTGATGGAAATACAATAGTTGTAGAAGGAGCTGCAGTTTTCAGTAATTTAATTGGTATTAAAAAGCAAATTGCAAAATTTCAATATTCTGACAATGTAGTTTTTGATGTGACAAAATGTAAATTAATTGATCATACAGTAATTGAAAACTTACATCATATTAAAGATGATTTCCAAAATGAAGGTGGTTCATTTACAATTCTAGGAATTGATGAATTTAAACCAGCAACTGGTTCAGGACATAAATTCGCAGCAGTTAAAAAGTAAGTTATCATTTTTTTTTAATGTAATATGAAATTAAAAACAGTTTTATTAAATTCAGTTGTCTTTGGTGTAAGTGCTATATTTGCTCAAGAAAAATCAGCAGAACCTGTCAAAAAAGAGATCAAATATCCTGAATTGAAAAAAACGTTCAATGAGGAAGGAACTCATTATATAAAAGCGACAGTTGTAGGTCAATTTTGGACAAGATACACGGATATGAATCCAGGTACGACTATTAAATCTGAAAATGGAACGACTGCGGCAGGAACGACTGCGGCATCTCCTTCAGCAGCATCTGGTGGATATGGAAATGTAAGTCCTTTTGATATTGGTATTCGAAGATTGCGTTTTAATGTGATGGCTCAGTTGACGGATAGAGTATTTTTCTATTGCCAGTTTGGTCAAAATAATTTCAATTATACATCAACATTATATACAGGTGCTTTTGTACATGATGCAGTAGGTGAATATCGAGTTCATAAAACGGCTTTAACAATTGGTACTGGTTTGACAGGTTGGAGTGGTCTTACTCGTTATGCAGCGCCCGGTGTAGGTTCAATTTTAGGAATAGATGCTCCATTGTATCAACAAGTGACGAACGGGGTTAACGACCAATTCTTAAGAAAACTTTCTATATACGCTAAAGGTAAATTAGGTAAATTGGATTATCGTTTTGCTTTGAGTAAACCGATGGTCGCTCAAAGTTCTTCTGTTGCTTTAGGAGCATTGAATACGAATGCAGCCACTTTTTCTTACTTGCCTCCAAAAGTACAAACTCAAGGTTATGTAAATTATCAATTTTTTGACAAAGAAGATAATACATTAGCTTACACGACAGGAACCTACCATGGAAAAAAGAAAATTTTAAACTTGGGTGCAGGTTGGATTAACCAAAATAAAGCACTTTGGATAAAAAATGCAAACGGTGATACAGTTAGTAATAACATGACTTTATTGGGCGCTGATGTTTTTATGGAATTGCCATTGTCTGATAAACGAAATGCAATTTCAGCTTATGTGGCATATACGGATTATCAAATGGGTAAAAATTATATTCGTAACACAGGGCCAATGAATCCAGCCAATAAAGTAAATGCTGGTGGGTCTTTTAATGGCCCAGGTAATGCAGCGCCGATTATTGGAACAGGTCAAACTATTTTTGCTCAATTTGCATATAAATTCAAAGATAATTTATTTAAAGAGCAAGGAAGTCTTCAGCCGTATGCAAGTGTTCAATATTCAATGTATCAAGCGTTGAAAGATCCGATGATCATCTATGAAGGTGGTATTAATTGGTTAATAAATGGAGATCATCACAGTAAATTGACACTAGGTTATCAATCTAGACCAGTTTACCGAGCTGACTCAAACGGTGACCTAAGAGTTGCCACTACTAAAGGAATGCTTACTCTACAATATCAAATTTCGTTTTAGGCGAAAAGTGAAATGAAAAATTAGTGTTCATTTTTGTTTTTTTTGGTTTAAGATGGTGTCGAATTTATTTGACACCATTTTTGTTTTAATAATATGATGTACCAAAAGTTAAAAATGTATCTTTGCAAAAAATAAATATATTAAGATGTCAGAAGAATTAAAAGCAGTAAGTTACTGTGTTGGAATGAGTATAGCGGATAGTTTACTTCAACAAGAATTAGAAGGGTTATCAACAGAAGTATTAGCTGAAGCAATTAGCGATATTTTCTCAGGAAAAACAGCTAAATATTCTCCAAACGAAGCAAATGAAATTATTCAAAATTATTTGAATTCAGTTGGAGAGAAGAAATTCGCAGCAATTAAAGAAGAAGGTGAAGCTTTTTTAGCAGAAAATAAAAATAAAGCAGGTATTACAACTACAGCTACTGGTTTGCAATTTGAGGTTGTTGAAGAAGGAAATGGTCAAAAACCAGCTGCAACAAATACAGTTAAAGTTCATTACCATGGAACGTTAATCGACGGAACTGTTTTTGATAGTTCTATCAGTAGAGGAGAGCCTTCAACATTTGGGGTTCACCAAGTTATTCCAGGTTGGACAGAAGCTTTACAATTAATGTCTGTTGGTTCAAAATATAGGTTATATATACCTCAAGAATTAGCGTATGGAGCTCATCCACATCCAGGTGGTGCAATCAAACCATTTATGGCTTTAATTTTTGATGTAGAGTTATTAGATATTTTAGCATAATTTCTTTAAAAAAATAAGATGAAAAAAATTATAGCATTGTTCTCAATAGTTGTTTTAGCTTCTTGTGGAGGTAATAAAGCAGATAGTGAAGAACAAATAAAATTGGTTACTGAAAAAGATAAACTTTCATATTCTTTCGGTGCTGAACAAGTAAGTCAAATTGCAAACGATCCAAACTTTAAAAGTATGGATTTGAAAATGCTAGAAGACGGTTTTTCAGAAGGTTTGAAATATGAAGCAGCTACTTTAGACCCTGAATGTAAAGACGTTCTTCAAAAATTATTTGGACCTTATGGACAAGATTTTGAAGTAGCTTATGCAAAAGATGGTTCAAAGTGTATTGGAAAAGTGATTGGATTTGAATTTATGAAGTTTTGTAAATCAATGGGAGGAGAATCTCAAATTGATTTAGAAATGGTTAAAGTTGGATTTAAACAAGGTTTACAAAAGAAAGACACATTGATTAAATCTACAGACAGATTAGCTTTAATCAATACGTTTATTTCTGGTTTAAATCAGTCTTCAAGTGCCAAGATGATGGCCAAAGCTAAAAAAATGCCTAACATTAAAACGTTACCTGGAGGTATTTTAATTCAAACAATTGAAGAAGGAAAAGGTGGTTCTCCAACTTCTGCTGATGATGTTGAAGCGAATTATATTTTGACAAATGCTAAAGGAGATACAATTGAAAGTTCATTTGCTATTCAAAAAATGCAAGGAACAAAAGAAGCTCCAAAATTTAATTTGAACGGCGTTATTCAAGGATGGAAACAATCATTTCCAAGTTTGAAGAAAGGTGGTAAATATAGATTGTATGTACCTGCTGAATTAGCTTATGGTGATCAAAAAGGAGCGTTGTGTTTCTATATTGAATTCATCAATTTTGGTAAAGCTGGAACATTAGTTAAACCACAGCCGCAACAACCAACAATGTAATATTTGAAATATATATTATTTAGAATGAGGATTATTTAATAGTCCTCATTTTTATTTTCATCACTTTCTTTAGTATTCATAATAGGAATGAAAACAGAAAGTCTATAGATAACTGGAATATATCCGATTATTTGTCCTGTCTGAGGATTTGTTTTCTTGAGTGTATAACTTGTTCTAAATGGGCTATTAATACTGTTTATGACATCATAATATATTCCAACATTTACACGAATTCGTTCTTTATATTCTTTTGAAAATCCGCCACATAAGAATACGGTTGGCACCCATTGTGATTTTGCTTTGTTTATTATTGCATAAGGATTTTTCAAAAATTCTGCTTCCGCACCTATAAAAAGGACATTTTGGATTCGATAATGAGCATAAAGTCCACCTCCCCATATATTTGAATGTCCTGTATAATTTAAAGTATAACTATTGCTCCAATACCTCATCAAGCGAAAAGAAGGGCCCCAAATAAAATCAGGTGATTTTTTATATCCATATTTTAAGCCCAATCCAAAAGATCCACCCATATTTGAAAATCCTACAGCACCATCAATTCCAATTTCAGAACCTTGAATTGTTTGAGCATTAATTGAAAGTGATAAGAAGATTGTAAATGCAATTAAAATTCTTTTTTTCATTTGATATCTAATTTGAATTCAATTATTTCTGAATGTAAAAATACAATTTATTTTTTTGAACGCTTTCATTTACCGTTTTAGCAAAGTATCTTTGCAAAAAAAATATTTCGATGCAATTATTAGACGGAAAAGCTACTTCGGAGCAAATAAAAAAAGAATTGATGCAAGCGGTTCAAGACCGTAAAAAAGAAGGGAAAAAAATCCCTCATTTAGCAGCGATCCTTGTTGGAAACGACGGAGGTTCTTTAACGTACGTAAATGCAAAAGTAAAAGCTTGTGAATTAATTGGGTTTGAGAGTACCTTAATACGTTACGACGAAACCGTTCCTGAAGAAATATTATTAGCTAAAGTTCAAGCGTTAAATGAAGACAGAAGTGTTGATGGTTTTATCGTTCAATTACCTTTGCCAAAGCATATTGATGAATTAAAAATAACTCAAGCGATAGATCCAAGAAAAGATGTTGATGGTTTCCATCCAGTTAATCTTGGTAACATGATGTTGAATATTCCAGGTTTCTTGCCAGCTACACCTGCCGGGATTATGGAATTATTAAAAAGAAATAATATTTCAACTGAAGGTAAAAACTGTTTGATTATTGGAAGAAGTAATATTGTAGGGATGCCTTTGAGTATTATGCTGGCTAAAAATGCAAACCCTGGAAATTGTACGGTTACTCTAGCACATAGTAAAACAAAGAATTTAAAATCAATTTGTCAAAATGCTGATATTATTATTGCAGCTTTAGGTCAACCAGGTTTTGTGAAAGCAGAAATGGTTAAAGAAGGAGCCGTAATTATCGATGTTGGAACAACAAGAGTGTTAGATGTAAATAATCCAAAAGGATGGAGATTATGTGGGGATGTTGATTTTGAAAAAGTGGCTCCTAAATGTTCGTTTATTACTCCTGTTCCAGGTGGAGTTGGGCCAATGACAATTGCTTCTTTGATGATTAATACATTGAGAGCAATGGAGTTAAAAGGGAAATAGAATTATTATTTTTTTAAAACAATAGGGTTTGTATTGAAAGATTCTATTGTTTTTTACAACCTTTCTAAAGGAGTTTTAATTCCGTCAACCAAAGAATAGCAAGCCAATTTATCTTTGAAAACAGAAGATTTAAAGATTGAACGTTTCAATAGCATTCGAACACATTCTTGAATACCTTCAACAATGGAAGGGTGAGGATGAATTAATTCAGATAATGCTTCAATCCCAACATTCATTTTAATTAATAACCCAACAGCTTGAATGGCAGAAGAAGCATGTTCACCAACTGCTCGCATTCCTAAGATTTTCATTTCTTTATCATTCGTAACGATGATTTTGAAAAATCCTTGTGTCTTTCTCATTGCAATTGCTCTAGTCATCACTGAAAAATCAATCTTTACAATTTTCACTGGTATATTGTTTTCAATACAATATTTTTCATTAATTCCGACTGAAGCAACTTCAGGATTTAAGAACATTATCGTGCAAACATTGTCGTAGCTAATTCGTTCTTTTTTGTTTTCAAACATTTTCTCAACTGCATGTCGGGCTTCAATTTCACCCATATTTACCAATGCAATTCTTCCTGTTACATCGCCAACTGCATAGATATTTGGAACATTAGTTAATGTATCATCATCACCGATATGAAAGCCTCTTGCAGACATATTTACTCCAGCATTTTCTAGTCCTAAAGTTTCAATATTCGGAATTCTACCAACAGATAATAATGCTTTTTCAACTCGTATTACTTCTTTAAATCCATTTGGATATAAAAGTTCATATTCTACCTCATTATTGATTGTCTCCATTCTTGTTAAAGTAGCATTGTGATGAACAGTTACACCTTTTGCCTTTAAGTTGGACTCAATCATAGACGAAATATCTTCATCTTCAAATGGTAAGATTACATCCTGACGATCAATTATGTAGACTTTAGTTTTTCCAAAGTTTGAAAAAATAGTTGCATACTCACAACCAATCACTCCTGCACCAACAATAACAAGGCTTTTAGGATAATCAGTAATATGTTCTATATCATCACTCGTAAGAATAGTTGAATGATCAACAGCAATATTTGGCATCACTCTAGGTCGACTTCCGGTTGCTATAATTATATTTTCACCCCAAATAACTTTCTTAGTACCTTCATGGTCGATTTCAATTTCGTTTTTTGAAAGAAATTTACCAAATCCTCTCTCGTATTTAAATTGAATATGTTCTGATTCTTTTTGTAATAATTTTATGTGACATGAATATTGGAATTTACGTTCGAATACAGCTTCATCAACAGTTTTACGAACATCTTCCCAAGCTACTTCATATGGTTTTCTTCCATTGGAAACAATTGTATCATTTATCCCAGCAATATTGTTTGCTAATTCCCATAAGGTCTTAGAAGAAAGAGCTCCGTTATATACACCTGCACCACCGACTTTATCTTTTTCAATTAGACAAACTTTTTTATTGAAATCAATACCTCGCATTGCTGCAGCATAACCAGCCGGTCCACCACCTAAAACTATTAAATCGAACTTTTCCATTGAAAATTTTTCTTAAATATAGAAGTTTGTGAATATAAAAAATAGATTCAGATAAAAGAATTAGTTTTGTGTTAATAATATGAACTATTTTTTATCGAATATATCAAATGAAATATAAAGCTGATCTAGAGTACGCAATTGAAAATCGTGAGGAATATAAAAAGCTGCTTTTAAAAATTAAAAAAGATAAAAACAAAAAAATAGATGAAGTTTTTATTAATCAGCACGATAAAGTGTTTCAGAAAATTGATTGCTTAGAATGTGCAAATTGTTGTAAAACAACAAGTCCCATTTTTAGAGATATTGATATTAAACGAATCTCAAAAAAGCTTAGATTGACTGAAAAACAGTTTGTTTCTAGTTTTTTAAGAATGGATGAAGACAAAGATTATGTTCTTCAAAGTTCCCCTTGTTATTTTTTAGGAAGTGATAATAAGTGCGAAATTTATGATGATCGTCCGTTAGCATGTAGAGAATTTCCTCATACGAACAGAAAGAATATGTATCAAGTGATGGATATCACTCAGAAGAACGCTGAAATTTGTCCTGCAGTTTCTCAAATTGTTAGAAATATTGCATTACTTTCTTTGAAAAAATAATTAGATGTTAATTTATAAACAAACTTGTCTTATTTTTAAATTAAATACTTAATTCATAAATAGATAAAACAAAAAAATAATTCATCTTTTAATTGTTTTGAACCAACCTTTTCTTTAGTTTTACGTCTAGGTTGTTAGAAAACTGTTAAACTATGAAAATTGCTAAAAATTTACTGCTTCTTGCAGTGGTTTTGTTATATTCTATATTAAGTTACTCTCAAAGAGGTAAAGATGGTAGTTACACATCATCAACAGCAAATTTTGTTCTTAATTCTGCTACTTATCTTACGGCAAATGCTACAATTAATTCCACATCAATTACTGTAAATAGCAATTCTTTAACAGGTGGCTTTTTTGCAGGTGCACTTGCCCAAGGAGATTTGATATTAATTATGCAAATGCAGGGAGCTACAATGGATATAGACCCGATTACTTCTATACCATTGGCAAGTGGTGGTTGGGGAGGGCATTATACTGTCGCAGCAAGTGTTGGACCAGGACCAGATTGGCATTTGTCAGCAGATATTTGGGGCCAAGTAACTAATTATAATCAAGCAGGAAAATTTGAGCAAGTTGAGGTATTAAGCGTTTCAGGTACAAATACTATTAATTTACAATGTCCATTAAAGAATAATTATACATCTGCAGGACATGTTCAAGTAATTCGTGTTCCTCGCTTCCAAAATTTAACGATAAATACAGGTGCTTCCTTAGTTCCTGCTGCGTGGAATGGAAACACAGGAGGGGTAGTTGCAGTTGAAGTTTCAGGTAATTTAGTTTTAAATGGTACAGGAAAAATTAGTGCTACTGGTTTAGGTTTTAGAGGTGGAGTTGCTGATAATCAAGGTGGAGCTTCTACAGGTGGTGTTTCAACAGGTGCGGCTGCTGCAGGAACAGGTATTGGCGATACTTATTTAGCTTCTGACCAAGGAGTAAATGGTGCTCGTAAAGGCGAAGGAATAGGTGGATACACAACTGAATATGCTGCTTTATATTCTGTTTACGGAAGATCTGGAGCTGCTAATGGTGGAGGTGGTGCAGGATATCAAAATGCCGGTGGTGGAGGTGGTTCTAATATTGGTACTGCACCATATACTGGAAAAGGAAATCCAAATCCGACGTATGCCTCATATTGGAATTTAGAATTAGCTGGTTTTGGTGCTTCTACAAGTTCAGGTGGAGGACGTGGTGGTTATACACTTTCTACTTCTGATCAAAATGAAGCAATTGTAGGGCCTAATAATACATTGTGGGGTTCAGGTTACCGTAAACCCGAAGGTGGTTATGGTGGTCATACGTTAGCATATGATAATACGCGAATTTTTATGGGCGGCGGTGGCGGCGCTGGTGATCAAGATAATTTACAAGGCGGAAGCGGTGGTGCTGGTGGAGGTGTTACTTTTCTAACAGTGTATGGTACTATTTCAGGTACTGGTTCAATTGAATCGAATGGAGCCGATGGTTTAAAATCTAACCCTACAAGTGCTACACCAGGAATAGGTACTAAAAAAGGTACTGATGGAGCAGGTGGTGCTGGAGCAGGAGGAAGTATTTATATTCAAAATATCTCAGCAATACCATCAACAATTACATTAACTGCAAAAGGTGGAAAAGGTGGTGATAATGCAATAACACTTGGTACAGGTATAACAACTTGTACAGAAGCAAACGGTCCAGGTGGCGGTGGTGCAGGAGGGGCAATAGCTTTAACTTCTGGAACTCCAACTCAAGTTGTAACTGGTGGAGCGAATGGTGTTGTAACTGTAAGTGGTGTTTCAACCTCTTCACCAATTGCTAATTTCCCGATGAATGGTGCAACGGTTGGAGGTGCAGGAATGTCTGGTTTGGTAACTACCATTTATGATTTAATTCCTCACAACGATACCATCTGTTCAGGAAATACTGCAAGTTTATCTGTGACTGTAACAGGTACTTTACCTACAGGGGGAGTAGTATATTGGTATAGCCAGCAATTTGGTGGTACTAGCATTGCGAGTGGAACTACATTTGTTACGCCTGCATTAACAGCTACAACTACTTATTATGCAGGTGTTTGTCCGGGAACTTTTAGAATTCCAGTAATTGCAGTTGTAAGACCAAAACCAACAATTGCGGGTACTGCAGTGGTTACAAATGCTGGATGTACTACATTAGGATCGATAACAGGATTAAGTGTTTCTGGTGGAACTGCACCGTATACTTATTCTTGGAATTCTATTACTTCTACGACAATTAATTTAACAAATGCAGCTATTGGGACATACAATCTTTTAGTTACTGATTCAAAAGGTTGTACAGCGACTTCTGGACCTTATACAATTACTGGTAGTTCTGGACCTGTAATTAATGCTGCTGGTGTTGTAGTTACAAATCAATCTTGTACAGGTATAAATGGTTCAATTACAGGGATTACTGCAACTGGAAATGGGTTGACATATAATTGGTCAAATAGTGGAGGAGTATCATTGAATGCTTCGAATTTAGTTGCTGGTTCATATACTTTAACTGTTACAGATAATTTGGGGTGCACAGCAACTTCTGGGCCATATACAATTTCTGCTACTGTAGGTCCCACATTAAATGTGACAGGTGTTGTTACGACAGCTACAACTTGTGGACAATCCAATGGATCAATTACTGGTATTGTTGCTTCAGGAACTGGGTTAACATACAATTGGAATAGTGGGCTAGCAACAACATTGAACTTGACAAACAAACCTGCTGGAAATTATACTTTAGTAGTTACCGATGTAAACGGTTGTTCAACAACATCAGCGTCATTTACAATAAATTCAACAGGTACATTAAGTTTGAATACATCGGGTGTTGTTATCACAAATGATCATTGTTCATTATCACAAGGTTCGATTTCAGGAATAACAATTTCAGGAGGAACCAATCCGATTTCATATAGTTGGACTAATTCAACTCAAACAACTTTAAATATTACAAATTTAAATTCAGGTGTATATACCTTAACAGCAACAGATGGAAGTGGTTGTGTTTCTACATCTTCTCCATTTACATTAACTAATATTGCAGGGCCAACAATAAATTCAGCTACGGTTGTCGTTACAAATGGTTCATGTGGTCAAGCGAATGGATCGATAACTGGAATAACAGCTGTTGGAACTTCTTTAACTTATTCATGGTCAAATGGCGGAGGGGCAAGTCTAAATGCTTCAAATTTAGCTGCAGGTAATTATTCATTAACAGTTACGGATAATTTAGGTTGTACAGCTTCTGTAGGTCCTTACTCAATTGTTTCACCTGCAGCGCCAACAATTTCTGTTGCTGGAATAGTAATTCAACCTGTTACATGTGGTCAAACAAATGGGTCGATTACGGGTATTACTGCTACTGGTACTGGATTGACCTATAATTGGAATAATGGTTTGGCCACAACATTGGATATATTAAATCAACCAGCTGGTAATTATACTTTAGTGGTAAAAGATGCAAATAATTGTGCTATTACATCTTCATTGTTTACAATAAATTCAACAGGAACTTTAAGTGTAAACAGTGTTAGTGTAATAACAACTGATGAGCATTGTGCGCAAGCAAATGGTACAATATCAGGAGTGACGATTTCAGGAGGAACTAATCCTATTTCATATAGTTGGTCGAATACAACTCAAACTACTTTAAATTTGACAGGACTCACGGCGGGTACATATACCTTGACAGCAACTGATGGTAGTGGTTGTTCAGCTTCTTCAAGTCCTTTTGTAATAAACAATATCGCTGGTCCGGTTGTAAATTCTGGATCTGTAGTAGTCACAAATGGTACATGTGGTCAATCGAATGGCGCAATAACTGGAATTACTGCAACAGGTAATTCATTATCTTATTCTTGGGATAACGGTGGAGGAACATTAATAAGTGCTACAAATTTATCACCTGGATCATATTATCTAACTGTATCAGATAATTTTGGGTGCACAGTCGTTTCTGGTCCATTTATAATTACTTCACCAGCTGGGCCTGTTTTGGGGGTTGGTGGTGTTGTTCTTCAAGCTGCTTCATGTGGAGTCTCAAATGGTTCTATCACAGGCATAACTGCTACAGGTTCTGGATTAAGTTATAATTGGAATAATGGTTTATCGAATACCTTGGATTTGACGAATCAACCAGCTGGTAATTACACACTAACTGTTACTGATGCAAATAATTGTAATGCAACTTCGTCGGTATTTACAATTAATTCAACTGGAACACTTGTTGTAACAACAACATCTGCTTCTGTAATAGATGAACATTGCTCACAATCTGATGGTTCTATAACTGGAATTGTAACAAGTGGTGGAACTAATCCGATATCTTATAGTTGGACTAATACAGCTCAGACCACATTGAATTTAACAGGGATTCCTACTGGTATTTATACATTAACAGCAACTGATGCTTCTGGTTGTATAGCAACTTCTTCACAAATTGTATTAAATAATATTTCTGGCCCTACAATTAATGAAGCAAATGCACTCGTATTAAATGAAAGTTGTGCTTTAAACGATGCTTCGATTTCAGGAATAACAAGTACTGGAGTAGTTGCTGTATGGTCAAATAATGGAGGTACAAATTTAAATGCCACAGGATTATCTCCAGGAACTTATATCTTGACTGTTTCTGATGCTTTTGGGTGCACAGCGATGTCGAACCCATATCAAATCAATGGCGCAGTGCCTATGGTGTTGAATCTATCTAATTTATTAATTACTGATTCTGATTGTGATCAGAATAACGGAGCTATTTCTGGAATACAAATTAATGGGGGAATTAATCCTCAAGTTTTATGGTCTAATAATTCTACTTCTTTAGATTTAAGCTTATTAGCGCCAGCAAGTTATCAGTTAAATGTCATTGATAATCAAGGATGTTCAATTGATACAACAATTGTAATTTCAACGAAAACACCTCCAATAATTGATGTTTCGACAATGATTTTAACTGAATCGCATTGTGGTAGCTCAAATGGAAGTGTAACAGGGATAAAAGTAACAGGAGGCACTCCAGATTATTCGTACAAATGGAATAGTAATTCAAGTTTGAATACCTTAGATTTAGTGAACATTCCTAATGGTGCTTATGATTTGCAAGTGACTGATAATGCTGGTTGTACAGATAATAAACAAATTGTAATAACTGATATTAGTGGTCCAAGTATTGATTTGACAACAATAAATGTGAATCAGATTTCTTGTTCTAATTTAGGTTCGATTACTAATTTATCTGTTATTGGTTCTGGACCTTTTACTTATCAATGGTCAAATAATGTTATTTCTGCTGATAATTATAATTTAACAGAGGGTAATTATTCAGTTATAGTTACAGATGCTTTTGGATGCAAAGTAACTTCACCTACTTTTAATTTGTCTCAAACAGATAAACCTATAGCAGATTTTTATTGGAATCCTTACATGCCAAACGTTGGAAATGAAGTTCATTTTAATAATACTTCCACAAATGCAGTAAGTTACTCTTGGAGTTTTGGTGATGGGACAACTTCAAATGATTTTGAACCGAATCATATTTATACTGATGAATTGATAAAACAATATACATTATATTTAGTTGCAACGTCTAATTCAGGATGTGTTGATACCGCATTTTACACAATTATAATGAATGATGATTTAATTTATTATGTACCGAATTCATTTACACCCAATAATGATCAATTAAACAATGTATTCCAGCCAATTTTTACCCAAGGAATTGATACTTATGATTTTTCTTTGTTGATTTACAATAGATGGGGAGAAGTTATATTTGAATCAAAAGATGCATCAAAAGGTTGGGATGGAACATATAATGGAATTGTTCAACAAGACGGAACATATACTTGGAAAATCAGTTTCAAAATGAGTCAAACAGATGAAAAAAAATTGGCGGTAGGACATGTTAATCTTTTGAAATAAAAAGAACTTCAGTCGTTTATGCAATAAATAAATAATTTAGTTTATTTTTGTTATTGATGAAAGTGATTTAGTTGCTCATTTATGTTGGATACAAAAAATAGTTTAATTGCAGAAGATGTCTTGGTGAATTACCAAGAATGTAAACAGCATTATTCTATTGAAAAATTCAAGGTAACTATTGAATATTTTGGAATTTTCTCTCAAGATTTAGTTAATAGTTTAGTAGAAGGAAATGAACTATTAATGACTTCTCAAGGGGAACTCAAGTTACTTAGAAAAAGAATTTTTTCAATATTAATAGAAGGTTTACAGAATATACGAAAGCATGCTGAAAAGGATGATTTAGAAAGACAAGTTGCTTTTTTGATTATTGGTAAAAATGAGATTTCATACAAGATTACATTTGGAAATATAATTCTCCAATCTGAGAGTGAAGAAATACAAAGTCATATTGAACATATAAATTCATTGTCTTCTGAAGATTTAAAGGAGTTTTATATCAAGGAATTATCGGAAAATGTTTTTACAAAAAAAGGAGGGGCTGGATTAGGATTCATTATTATGCGAATGAAATCAAATTCAGAACTTAAATTTTCAATAAAGAAGGTAAATGATGAATACGCTTTCTTATCAGTTGAAATAAATTTATCAAGGATATAATATTTATCAATATTTTTTGTCTAATTCATTTTTATCTTATCTTTGTTTAGAATAAATCTAAATAAAGTGATTCAGAATAAGTTCTTACTTCAAACACAACTCAAATTGAATAACACTAGTTGTTCAACTTGTTCATGTGACAAGAAAAAGGAATGTTGTAAAAAATACAAGAAAAAAGGGGTGCATTGTAAAAAATGTCCAAAATTGTAAGGTTTTATAGATGAGGTTTTTTTTGGTTTTTCTTTTTCTTTTATCATTTCAACTTGTAATTTCTCAATCAAAAAATTTCATATCGCTTCAAGCAAGTTTTAATAAAATGGATTTCTTTTCAGGTTTCAATTACGAACGAGAAGTTTCTAGAATTAACTATTCGGCTTCAATTGAACTTGGTGTAATTAAAACCTTTTTTCAAAGTCGTGTTTTTCCAAGATCTGCTTTTGGTTTTAGTTATGCGATAATAAAAAAAGAACATTTTAGTATTTTGCCAGAATTAAGTTATAGTTTTTCGGTGCTTAAGATAGATAAGAATCATTTTTGGAATGAATATTATGTTGGGTATAAAGCAATTTTTGGCAATCGAATTCAGTTTTATCAATCAACAAAAATTGGCTTGATGAATGAAATTTTTCAAAGTGAACTACACAATAAACGACAGTCCGTAAATTGTTTTGGTTACAATATTGCAATTGGATTGAGATATGAGATATAACTATTTTTTCATACTTTTTTTCTTATTCAGCTGTAAAAAAAACAAGGTTGAATATACCGGTGAGTTAATTGGACATGCTGCTACAGGATTAAAGATTCAGAATCAAGTTTATCACGATAACTCTAAAGAAGCTGTTGATTTTTCGCTTTCAATGAATGGTTGTAATGGTGTAGAGATTGATATTCAAATGTCAAGTGAAGGTGATTTATGGTTGTTTCATGATACAAAATTAGATGTTGAGACAGATGGAAATGGCTGTATTTTTGATTTGACAAATAATGAATTAGCTCAAATAAAATACAAAACGTCTAATAAAGAGCATTTAGTTAAATTAAGTGATTTAGATTATGCTAAATTTGAAAATAAAACTTTGCTTTTGGATATTCGGCATTATACTGAGTGTCAAAATAAAATTCTAGATCCAATACTTTTTATTAATGCGTTGGATAAAATTGAAGGGCTTAAAAGTGGAAAAATAAATTTATTTGTGCTATTAAGTGATGCAGAATGGGTGGATGTATTTCATGTTAATGGATATAGAGTATTGTTTTCAGCAAATACGTATGAAGAATATGTATCTGTTAATACACTTATTTCAGAAGGAGTTATCATAAAAAATAAAGGAATATCTGAAGATGAAGTTCAAGCACTTCATGATTTAAACAAAAAAGTATTTATTTTTGATATTCGAGCTCCAAAAGAAACGCGATTAGCAATGAAAAAAAATCCAGATGCTATTGTTACAGATGATTTAAGAACAGCTATAATTGAAAAAAACTAATGGCAAAAAAGCAAAAAGATAGAATTAATGTGGTTTATTCAACAAACCCGAATTTTAGTTATGAGTCAGAAGACGAAGAGCAATTGGAAACACTTCCTAAGAATCAACAGAAATTGTATGTTTCAATAGATAAAAAGCAACGTGCAGGAAAAGAAGTCACCTTAATCGAAGGTTTTATTGGAGCAGATGAGGATTTAAAGGATTTAGGAAAAACACTAAAAAGCAAATGTGGAGTAGGTGGTACCGCAAAAGACGGTGAGATTTTGATACAAGGTAATTTTAAGGAAAAAATTTTTGAAATGCTTCTAAAAGATGGATATTCACAGACGAAAAAGAAAGGTGGATAATAACTCTGTAAAATAAGTTAATAAAAAACTAATTTCGAGTAAATCGTTATCTACTCGAAATTAGTAAACTAAAACCAAAAAAACGAAAACTCCCTACTAAAAAAGTTTTCATACCTACTATGAATCGAATATACATACTTTTGGAATTCAATTTTTAAAAAAGATTTAATCTGTTAGTTTGATTGACTCTTTAGCTATAAACAGCAATTAAATGGTCGGGCAGTATTAGTTCATAAAATGTTAAATATTTTTTTTGACAATTGTACGACTATTTCCTTTTCCTATTATCTTTGTATCAATGGAAAAGCAAGTCATTCTTAACACAAAACATTTTGAACTGACCCTCAATAGGCTTTGCTATCAACTCATTGAAACACATAACGATTTCTCGGAAACAGTACTTATAGGTCTTCAGCCTAGAGGTGTTAATGTTGTGGCTCGTTTAAAGTCTCAATTAGAAGCAATCCTCGGAAAAGAGGTCGTTTGTGGAAATTTAGATATCACTTTTTATAGAGATGATTTCAGAAGAAGAGAACGTCCAATTATACCAAGTGTGACAAATATTGATTTCGTTATCGAAAATAAAAATGTTGTTTTGGTAGATGATGTTCTTTATACTGGAAGGACAATTCGTTCAGGATTAGATGCTTTATTGGCGTTTGGACGACCTAAAAAAGTGGAGTTGTTAACGTTGATTGATCGACGTTTCAGAAGAGATTTACCAATTCAAGCTGATTATGTAGGAAAAGCGGTTGATACGCTTATTTCTGAGCGTGTTTCAGTTGAATGGAAAGAAATAGAAGGAGAAGACAAAATAGTTTTGTACACACCAGAAGCAAATGGATAATTTAAGTGTAGATCATTTAACGGGTATATTAGACCTTACTCGTCAAGATATAGAGTTGATTTTTAAAACAGCTGACAGTTTTAAAGAAGTAATTAATCGTCCGATTAAAAAAGTACCTTCATTAAGAGATATTACAATTGCCAATTTATTTTTTGAGAATTCAACAAGAACTCGTTTGTCTTTTGAAATGGCTGAAAAAAGATTGTCTGCTGATGTTGTTAATTTTAGTGCTGCTAGTAGTTCTGTTAAAAAAGGCGAAACTCTTATTGATACAGTAAATAATATTTTATCAATGAAAGTGGATATGGTGGTGATGCGTCATCCAAATCCTGGGGCAGCAAAATTTCTTTCTGAGAGAGTCGACGCCAAAGTAGTGAATGCTGGAGATGGAACTCACGAACATCCTACTCAAGCACTATTAGATGCATTTACTATTCGTGAAAAATTAGGTTCGGTTGAAGGAAAAAAAGTAGTGATTGTTGGAGATATTCTTCATTCAAGAGTTGCTTTGTCAAATATTTATTGTTTGCAAAAATTAGGTGCTGAAGTTATGGTTTGCGGACCAACGACTTTGATTCCAAAATATATTCATGAATTAGGAGTTAAAGTTGAACATAATTTAAGAACTGCTCTTGAATGGTGTGATGTTGCGAATATGTTGCGTATTCAATTAGAGCGTCAGGATATTAAATATTTCCCTTCGTTAAGAGAATATTCAATGCAATTTGGATTGACAAAAGAAATTTTAGATTCATTAGAAAAAGAAATTGTTGTTATGCATCCTGGACCAATAAATAGAGGTGTTGAAATAACGAGTGATGTAGCTGATTCTAAGCAATCTGTAATCCTACAGCAAGTTGAAAATGGTGTAGCGGTTAGAATGGCTGTTATATATTTATTAGCTTCAAAAATTGAACGACAATAATTTTTTTATTACATTTGGAAAAACAACACTATTTAATGAGCTTTCAAACGATACAAAATAAATTAAATGCAGTGATTAAATGCAACGTTGATAAATTAAACGCTGCAAATTCATTAGAGCTGAAAAGTGAATTAATTATTTTGAATAAAAATGGTGTGAACAATATTATTTTAGATTTAACTAAAACGAAATATTGTGACTCTTCAGGTTTAAGTTCAATATTAATTGGGAATAGATTATGTAAAGACACGAACGGTAAGTTTGTGTTGTGTGGTCTTCATCCAAGTGTTTTAAAAATGATTCAGATTTCACAATTAGATAAAGTTTTAATAATTGTTGATACTGAAGAAGCTGCCTTGAGTTTATTTTAATTGGATTTTTCTGTAACAATATTAGGTTCTGGCGCAGCTTTACCAACTTTTTCACGTAATCCAACTTCACAATATATAATTTGTAATAATCGTCATATCTTGATTGATTGTGGTGAAGGGACTCAAATTCAAATGCGCAAATTTGGGGTGAAGTTTCAACGAATAACTCATATTCTTATTTCTCATTTACACGGGGATCATTTTTTTGGTTTAGTAGGATTATTGTCTACAATGCATCTATTAGGAAGGGATCAGGGAATAAAAATTTATGGTCCAGAAGGATTAGAGCAAATCATAAGAAGTCAGTTGGAAATGGGTGGTGCAAGGTTAGATTTTAGTATTGAATTCAAAACACTTGATGGTAAAACTGCAGGTCTTTTATTTGAAGATAAATTGATAGAGATTTATTCTTTTCCGTTAAAACATCGCATTCCTACGAATGGATTTTTAATCAAAGAAAAAGAAAAAGAGAGAATATTGTTAGGAGAACTTTTTAAACAGGATAAATTATCAATTGCGTTAATTCCATTCTTTAAGCGAGGAGAAGATGTTGTTGATGAATTAACGGGAAAAGTTTATTTACATAAAAAGTATACGCTTGAACCTAAAAAATCATTCACGTATGCTTATTGCTCGGATACAATGTATTACGAGAAAGTTATTCCTTATATTGAGAATTCAACCGTGTTGTATCACGAAGCGACTTTTCTTGAAAAAGATCGTTCACGTGCAAAAGCGACTTATCATTCAACAGCAATTGATGCTGCAAAAATTGCAAAAAAAGCTAAGGTTGGTCGATTACTTTTAGGTCATTTGAGTGCTCGATTTGAAAATGGTTTAGAACATGAAAAAGAAGCAAAAACTATCTTTGAAGCTGTGGAAGTTGTGGAAGATGGAAATGTTTATGAAATAAAATAAAACTTTACATTTGTTTAACATTCAGTGTGTTGTAATTTTTTATCTTTGTTGAATGATTAAGTTTTATTTATATTTTACTGTACTATTAACATTGTTTGTTTCTTGTACTAAAGAAAAGGTGACAAGTTTAGAGCCTATTCCTTATGGTTCAGATGTAATTATGAATAATCAAAATTGTATTGATACTAATAATCAAGTATCTTACTCATCTGATCTAGTTCCAATCTTATCGTCCAAATGTTATTCTTGTCATGATGCTACTAGTGGACAATATAATCTTTCAGATTATACTCATTTTGCTCTATTTGCTAATTCTGGACAGTTAGTTGGTTGCTTGACAAATGATCCAAATTATTCTTTGATGCCTATATCTGGAATGATGGATTCGTGTACTATAAAATTATTTAAAGTTTGGGTTCATCAAGGTGCGCTTAATAATTAATCTTTTTGATATTTTTTAAAGAACCATACTTTTAAGATATCGGCAGTAATAATATAAAAGAATACAATAAGCAACATAAAACCTAGGTTTTTAAGTGGTAAAGGAATTAAACCAACTTCTTTTGCGATAGGAGTGTAAGGAATTCCGATGGTTAATATTAATCCTAATATGCTTAAAATGAATAAATATTTTCCTGGTTTGCTTTTGAAAAAATTCTTGTGTGTTCGGATAATAAATAAGATAAATAATTCTGTTAAAATTGACTCAACAAACCATCCTGTTTGAAAAGCTGTTTCTTTAACTTTTAAGATATAAAGAAGTACAAGGAAAGTGATTAGATCAAAAATAGAACTATGTATTCCAAAAATAATCATGTATTTCCGGATTACTTTAATGTTCCATTTCCCTGGTTTTTGAAGCTGTTCCTCATCGACATTATCTGAAGCGATTGTTAAATAAGGGAAATCTGTAATAAAGTTTGTTAGAAGTATTTGTTTCGGAAGCATTGGTAAAAATGGTAAAATCAAAGATGCCATTGCAACACTAAACATATTACCAAAGGTTGCTCCAGTATTGATGAAAATGTACTTTAATGTATTGGCGAATGTTTTTCTGCCTTCTTTTATTCCTTCTATCAAAACGGATAAATCTTTTTCCATCAAGACGAAGTCAGCAGCTTCTTTAGCAACATCTACTGCATTTTCAACTGATATTCCAATATCAGCGGCGTTGATAGCTGAAACATCATTGATGCCGTCTCCCATGTAAGCAACAGTAAAACTATTTCTTAAGGCTAGTATGATACGTTCTTTTTGTTGAGGTTCAACTTCTGCAAAAATGTGTGTTTCTTTGACTTTTAAGTTTAATGCTTCTGGACTTATGTCAATCAATTCTTTGCCTGTTAATATATTTGGGGATAGAATTCCAATTTTTTCTCCAATTGATTGAGCAACATTCTTATTGTCACCGGTGATTATTTTTAAATCGATTTGAAGCTCTTTTAATTTTTCAATTGTAGAAATAATGTCTTTTTTTACAGGATCTTGAAGTAAAATAAATCCTCCAAAAATCATTTCTTTTTCATCTTCAATTGTGATTGAATTTCCATCAATATTTTTATAGCAAATAGCAATTACTCTAAAGCCTTTCAATCCATATTTTTCGTAAAGTTGATTGATTTTGTGAAGTTGGTTGGCGATTGGTTCAATTTCGTTTAGTTCATTCTTTACTAAAGAACAAATTTCGATTATCTGATTAAAAGCACCTTTACAAATAAGAAGCTTTTGGTTGTCGTTATGAATAGCAATAGATAATCTTTTACGAATGAAATCGTAAGGTATTTCTGCTATTTTATCTGGTATATTAGGAGTTTCTGTATAAATTTCCCTTAAAGCTAAATCTATAGGATTTGAATATCCAGATTCTAAAATTGCATTGTAATAAGAAAGTCTTTTTATGTATTCATTTTCGTTTTCGAATGTATCAAAGATGTGTTCAACGATGATTTCACCATCGGTTATTGTGCCTGTTTTATCAGTGCAAAGTAAATCTACTTCGCCTAGGTTTTGAATAGAAGAAAGACGTTTTACAATTACTTTTTTAGATAAAAGTCGTTTAGCACCAGCACTCATTGCTATTGTGTTTATGGCGGGTAATAGTTCTGGTGCCATCCCGACTGCTAGTGCTAAAGCAAAAAGAGCTGATTCTATTATGTTTTTGTGATTTAATAAGTTGACAATAAGAATAAATGAAGAAAGTATTAAGGTGATTTTCATTAAGAAAAAGCCAAATTCTTTAATTCCTATTTCAAAAGTTGTTTCAATTTCCTTTGTTGCACTTTCTGCAATACTGTCAAAAATTGTGTCTCCTCCAGTTTTAATAACGATTGCTTTTCCCGTTCCGCTAATAATATTGGTGCCTTGCCAAACACAATTTATTCGTCTAGCTAGAGGTGTGTCGGCATCTAATATTCCAATTTGTTTTCTAACAGGGAAGGATTCTCCTGTCAAACTTGCTTCATTTACATGGAGTTCATTTGATTCTATTAAGAGGCAGTCGGAAGGGATAATGTCTCCAGCTTTTAAGATTACAATGTCGCCTGTAACGATATTGGGAGCATTAATTTCGTTAACTTCATTATCTCTTATTATCAGATTTTTTAAAGAAATTAAGGATTGCAATTTTTCTACAACTTTTCCAGCATTTCTTTCTTGAACAAAACTCAATATACCAGTTGATAATACAATAAACATTATGATGAAAACATCTGAGTTGTCACCTAAAAATGCTGAAAGAATAACTGCGCCAATTAATAGTAGCATTAATGGGCTTTTAAATTGACGGATAAATAAATTGAAATCTTTTTGAAATGAGCTTTTTTGTTTTTTGTTTTTTGAATTATTTTTTAGTTTTTCATTCGCTTCAGATTGAGAGATTCCGATAGCAGAACTGTTAAGTTGTTTAAACCAATATTCTATTTCGAATGACCAAAAAATATCAAAATCTTTATTCATGTTTACAAGTAAATTCGACCTATTCAAATATAAACATTAATAATCAACAGTAATCATTTTATTAAAGGTTAAAAAATAATCAATAAAAAGATTAGAAAATAATCATAAAAGTTTTATATTTGAATGTTAAATAAATTAATATTAGTTTTTTAAGTTTAAATGATGTGAGATAATTATCTGTTTTATATCCAACATTTAATCGTTCAAAACTCTTGATAACTCTTTGTTATTAGTCAAGATAGGTGTAGTATTTTTGTTAGTGTTCCAAAAAGATAATTAAATGGCGGAAAATCAGTATACGGAAGACAATATTAGGTCCTTAGATTGGAAAGAGCATATTCGTTTGCGTCCAGGGATGTATATTGGGAAGTTAGGTGATGGTGCTTCAGCGGATGATGGTATTTATATCCTTGTGAAAGAGGTTGTTGATAATTGTATTGACGAATTTGTCATGGGGAATGGTAAGAAAGTCGATATAAAAGTAAAAGACGGTATTGTTTCTGTTCGTGATTATGGACGTGGCATTCCATTAGGTAAAGTAATTGATTGTGTTTCTCAAATAAATACAGGTGGGAAATATGATTCTAAAGCCTTTAAAAAATCTGTAGGTTTAAATGGTGTCGGAACTAAAGCTGTAAATGCATTGGCTTCTAGTTTTCGAGTTTATTCTGTTAGAGAAGGTGAGAAAAAAGAAGCGAGTTTTGTTCGAGGTGAATTAGTAGAAGATAAGAAAATCGAAAAGACGGACGAACAGAATGGTACTTTTGTAGAGTTTATACCAGATGATCAGATTTTCAAAAAACACGCTTTTAAATCAACGTATTTAGATAAAATGATGTGGAATTACTGCTATCTGAATAGAGGATTAGCAATTTATTTCAACGGAACAAAATATCAGTCAAAAGACGGATTAAAAGATTTGTTGGAGAACAATATGGATGGTGATCCATTGTATCCAATTATACACATTGAAGCGGATGATATTGAGGTAGCTTTCACGCACGGTAGAACGTATGGTGAAGATTATTATTCATTCGTAAATGGTCAGCATACGACACAAGGAGGTACGCACCAAAGCGCATTTAGAGAATCAGTTGCGAAAGTTATTCGTGATTTTTATAATAAGAATTATGAGGCTTCAGATATTCGTCAATCTATTGTAGCAGCAATTTCTGTAAAGGTAGTTGAGCCGGTTTTTGAATCTCAAACAAAAACAAAATTAGGTTCGCAAGAAATTGAACCGAATGGGAAATCAATGCGAGCGTTTGTAAATGATTTCTTGAAAGAAGCATTAGATAATTATTTACATAGAAATCCAGATGTTGCTGAATTAATTGAACGAAAAATTAAGCAATCTGAAAGAGAGCGTAAAGAACTTTCAGGAATTCGTAAAATAGCAAGAGACAGAGCTAAAAAAGCAAATCTTCACAATAAAAAATTAAGAGATTGTCGTTTGCATTTAACAGATTTAAAAGAGGATAGAAGAGAAAATACAACGTTATTTATTACTGAGGGAGATTCTGCTTCTGGATCTATTACTAAATCAAGAGATGTAAATACACAGGCGGTATTTTCATTACGTGGTAAGCCTTTGAATTGTTATGGAATGACAAAAAAGGTGGTTTATGAAAACGAGGAATTTAACTTAATTCAGGCCGCGTTAGATATAGAAGAAGATATGGATAATTTGCGTTACAATAAAATTGTAATCGCAACCGATGCCGATGTCGATGGTATGCATATTCGTATGTTATTATTGACGTTTTTCTTGCAGTTTTTTCCTGATTTAATTAAAAGAAATCATGTTTATGTCTTGCAAACTCCATTGTTTAGGGTGAGAAATAAAAAGAAAACGATTTATTGTTATTCTGAACAAGAACGAAGAGATGCAATAGCTGAATTAGGGAAAAAT
This sequence comes from Flavobacteriales bacterium, assembly GCA_947453715.1. GTDB lineage: Bacteria > Bacteroidota > Bacteroidia > Flavobacteriales_D > Crocinitomicaceae > CAIUKX01. The sequence continues at coordinate 23,619 of CANGHX010000003.1, forward strand.
CCAGAGATTACTCGATTCAAAGGTTTGGGAGAGATTTCACCAGATGAGTTTAAAAATTTCATTGGTCCAGATATTCGATTAGAACCAGTTTTACTTTCAAAAGATGCTTCGATTGATTCAATTTTGTCTTATTATATGGGTAAAAATACACCTGAAAGACAAAACTTTATCATCGACAACTTGAGAGTTGAAAAAGATATAGCATTAAATGATGAAGAATTGAATGATTTGGATTCAGGTAACATAGAAATTGCTTCATAAAGATGGCAGAAGACGAAATAAATGAAAATTTAGAAGGGGCAGAAGATCCAATTGAAAATTCATCTGATGATTTGACGCCGACTGAAGATACGATTGTTCCTGTTGGTGGATTGTATGAAAATTGGTTCTTGGATTATGCTTCTTATGTAATTCTTGAGAGAGCCGTTCCTTCGTTGTATGACGGACTGAAACCAGTACAGAGAAGGATTTTGCATTCAATGAAAGAATTAGATGATGGTCGCTACAATAAGGTTGCGAACATTATCGGGAATACAATGAAATACCACCCACACGGTGATGCTTCTATTGGAGATGCTTTGGTTCAATTAGGTCAAAAAGATTTATTAATCGATTGTCAAGGAAACTGGGGAAATACGTTAACTGGCGATGGTGCTGCTGCTCCTCGTTACATCGAAGCTAGATTATCAAAATTTGCGAGTCATGTTGTTTTTAATCCAAAAACGACAAATTGGTTGACAAGTTATGATGGTCGAAATAAAGAACCGGAACAATTACCAGTAAAATTTCCATTATTATTAGCTCAAGGTGGTGAAGGGATTGCTGTTGGTTTGGCATGTAAATTTTTGCCTCACAATTTTATTGAAATTATTGAGCAATCAATCAATCATTTAAGAGGGAAGAAAGTTGAGTTATTACCCGATTTCCAAAATGGTGGAATGGCCGACTTTTCGAATTATAATGATGGATTAAGGGGAGGGAAAGTTCGTGTAAGGGCAAAAATTAAAAAGCTTGATAATAAAACTTTAGTTGTTCATGAAATTCCTTTTGGAACAACAACTGGTTCATTGATTGAATCTGTAATAAAAGCGAACGATAAAGGGAAAATAAAAATCAAAAAAATTGAAGATAATACAGCTGCTGATGCTGAAATTATCATTCATTTGACTCCTGGAGTTTCTCCTGATAAAACATTAGATGCTTTATATGCATTTACAGATTGTGAAGTTTCGATTTCTCCAAACTCTTCTATTATTGATGGAGATACACCGCGTTTTTTAGGTGTAACAGAGATTTTAAAAACAAGCACAAAAAACACAGTTGATCTTCTAAAATTAGAGCTTGAAATTCGTTTAGATGAATTAGAAAGACAATGGCATTTTTCTACTTTGGAAAAGATTTTTATCCAAGAGGAAATGTATATTGACTTCAAGCACTATGGTGATAAAGAAACATTGTATGGCTATTTATACAAACGATTTGATCCTTTCAAAAAGCAATTGATTCGTGAAATAGTCGATGAAGATTTGTTGCGTTTGACTCAAATTCAAATGATTCGTATCACTCGATTTGATTCAACAAAAGCCGATGATAATTTGTTGAAAATTGAGGAGGAGATTAATTCTGTTAAAGAGAAATTAGCGAATCTAATTGAATATGCGATTGATTACTTCAAAGATTTGAAAAAACGTTTTGGAGAAGGGAAAGAACGTAAAACAGAAATTAAGCAATTCGATACTATTACAGCCACAAATGTAATTATTGCGAATAAAAAATTATATGTTGACTATGAAGAAGGATTTATCGGTTATGGTTTAAAGAAAACCGAGGCGGTGAATGACTGTTCAGAAATCGATGACATTATTATTTTCTTTGCAACTGGGAAGATGATGATTACCAAAATTTCGGATAAGAAATTTGTAGGGAAAGGAATCGTTCATGCAGACGTGTGGAAAAAAGGTGATAAACGAACAATTTATCATTTAATCTACCAAGATGGTTTGGGTGGACCAGCAATGATGAAACGTTTTTATGTAAATAGCATAACGAGGGATACAGAATACGATTTATCAAAAGGAACAAAAGGTTCGAAAATGTTGTATTTCTCTGTTCATCCTAATGGTGAGCGAGAAGTGATTAGCGTATTATTAAGGCCAAGACCACATTTGAAACGTTTACGTTTTGATATTGATATGGGGGATATGTTAATCAAAGGGCGTAATTCAGCTGGTAATCGTGTAACGAAAGAAATTGTTCAGAAGATTACACAAAAAGAAGTTGGCGGTTCAACATTGGCGGCTCGTAAAATATGGTACGATACAGTTGTAGGACGTTTAAACGATGAAGGTAGAGGAACTTTCTTAGGTTCATTTAAAGGGACAGACAAAATTTTAACATTATACAAAACAGGTGAGTATCGCTTAAGTAATTTTGATTTATCGAATCACTTTGATGAGGATATGGTGCATATTGAAAAATGGCATCCAGATCGACCGATTTCAACTGTTTATTATGATGCTGAAAAAGAGATCCATTTTGTAAAACGTTTCTTGTGTGAAGTAACAATGGATAAAAAGGTTTTATTTATTAGTGAAAGCGAAGGTTCATATATGGATGTAGTTTCAACGGCATACCGCCCAGAGGCGAAAATCGTGTATAATAAACTTTTAAGAGAAACTAAGAATTTACCTGATAATTTAATCAATTTAGCAGATCATATTGAAGTGAAAGGTATGAAGGCGCAAGGGAATCAAGTTACTAAGTTAAAAGTCAAAGAAATTGTATTAACTCATCCTATTGAAGGTACTGAACCTTGGCCAGAAGATGTTAAAGTAGAAGAGTTAGATTCTGAAGATGATGACAATGATGAATCAGATGATGACGAGAATACAATGGAGTGGGATTTGTCTGGTGGTGATGATGACCAACCGACATTGTTCTAGAAACTAAAAAACCGATTCAAGTAATTTGAATCGGTTTTTTTATGAATATTAATCGAAATTAATCTTTCAAAATATTTCTTGAGATAACGATTTTTTGAACTTCAGAAGTTCCTTCGTAAATCTGAGTAATTTTAGCATCACGCATTAAACGCTCAACATGGTATTCTTTAACGAAACCGTAACCACCGTGAATCTGAACAGCTTCAACTGTTTGTTCCATAGCTACTTTTGAAGCGTATAACTTCGCCATTGCTCCAGATTGATCGTAGTTTCTACCAGCATCTTTATCAGCAGCAGCTCTATGAACCATTAATCTTGCAGCATCAATTTCTGTAGCCATATCAGCTAATTTGAAAGCGATCGCTTGGTGTTTGAAAATTTCTTTACCAAAAGCTGAACGAACTTTAGAATATGCTAAAGCTAATTCTAAACCACCAGCAGCAATTCCTAATGCTTGAGCAGCAATACCAATTCTTCCTCCCGATAATACTTTCATTGCGAAATTGAAACCAAATCCATCTTCACCAATTCTGTTTTCTTTTGGAACTTTAACATCATTGAATAATAAAGTATGTGTATCACTTCCACGAATACCCATTTTATCTTCTTTTGCACCAACGATAAATCCTTCCATTCCTCTTTCGATGATGAAAGCATTGATTCCTTTATGTCCTGCTTCAACATTTGTTTGAGCAATTACTAAATAAGTAGAAGCCGAAGAACCATTCGTAATCCAGTTTTTAGTACCATTTAATAAATAATGATCTCCCATGTCGATTGCTGTAGTTCTTTGAGAAGTTGCATCTGATCCAGCCTCAGGCTCTGATAAACAGAAAGCACCGATTTTTTCTCCTTTAGCTAAAGGAATTAAGTATTTTTGTTTTTGTTCTTCTGTTCCGTATTTTTCTAATCCCCAACAAACTAAAGAGTTGTTTACTGACATACAAACTGAAGTTGAAGCATCAATTTTTGATATTTCTTCCATTGCTAAAACGTATGAAATAGTATCCATTCCGCTTCCACCGTACTCTGGACTAACCATCATACCCATGAACCCAAGTTCACCTAATTGTTTGATTTCTTCAGCTGGAAATTTTTGAAGGTTGTCTCTTTCGATTACACCTGGTTTTAATACGTTTTGAGCAAAATCTCTTGCAGCCTCTTTTACCGCTAATTGCTCTTCAGTTAATTCAAAATTCATATCGTTATAGTTTGATATATTAACAAAATTATCGATGACAAATTTACTGATTTTATTTAAATTTTCATACATTTAGCACTATGAGAAGTTATAATGTTATCGGCTTAATGTCTGGGACATCTATGGATGGTTTAGATGTTTCTTATGTAAAGTACACAAAATCAAAGAATAATGAATGGGGTTTTGATGTGCTTTTTACAGAATCTTATGCTTATGAAGATGAATTTATTTTAGAATTAAAAAATGCGACTAAACTTTCTGTTCCTTTGATGCTACAGTTAGATAAAAAAATTGGACAGTTATACGCAACCTTAGTAAATCAATTCATTCAAAAATATGAAATTCAGGCTGAAAAAATAGATATAATTGCCTCTCATGGTCAAACAATTTTTCATCAACCTGAAAACGGTTTTACTTATCAAATTGGTTGTGGGACAACTTTGTCTTTTTTAACGGGAATTAAAGTGATAAATGATTTTCGAACAAAAGACGTTGTGGCTGGAGGACAGGGAGCACCTTTAGTCCCGATAGGAGATTTTAAATTGTTTAACAAACTAGCTGATTCATTTCTAAATATTGGAGGTATTTCGAATGTCAGTTTTATGAAAAACAATGAAATTATCGCATTTGATATTTGTCCAGGTAATTTACCACTGAATAGATTGGTTGAATCAAAGGGATTGAGATATGATAAAAATGGGGAATTATCAAAATCAGGAGAGATCAATTTCTTCTTACTTGATTTGTTAAATAAATTGGATTTTTATTCACAATCTGCTCCAAAATCACTCGGTACTGAATGGTTAGAAACGCATTTTTATCCGTTAATAAAGTTTGATCGTGATATTGAAAATAATTTAAGAACCATCATTGAGCATATTGCTATTCAAATAGGAGCCATTTTAAATGATCAGAAATTGACATCGGTTTTAATTACTGGAGGTGGAGCAAAAAATGGTTTTTTGATTGAGAAAATTAAGAAGTATTTTGATGGAGAAGTTATTTTACCATCTGAAGAAATTATTGATTTTAAGGAAGCGATAATCTTTGGTTTTCTAGGAGCTTTGTATATAGAAAATGAACCAAATACAATTAATTCTGTTACAGGAGCTTCTAGAAATGTTGTAGGTGGAATTTTACATACTCCAAATTAATCACATCATTTTTAAAATGTGTTATGAATAATACATTGGTTACAACGCAACAAACGATATTTTCTTTTTATCTTTGCAAATAAATTTTTGAAGTTTATTAAACAAAATGTACTTCAATTTTTGACTGTAAATAAACAAAGCTAATTGTACTGAACAATTTTAAATTTACAAATTATTAATTATGAAAGACTTACTTTACAAATTCGAAAATAAAAGACCTGAAATAGTATTTGAGTGGAAAGATGCTGAAACTGATGCTGAAGGATGGGTAGTAATCAATTCTTTAAGAGGTGGAGCTGCCGGTGGTGGTACTCGAATGAGAGCAGGTTTGGATAAACGTGAAGTTGAGTCTTTAGCAAAAACAATGGAAGTTAAATTTACAGTAGCTGGACCTGCAATTGGTGGAGCAAAATCTGGAATTAACTTTGATCCAAAAGATCCTCGTAAAGAAGGTGTTTTGAGAAGATGGTATGCTGCAGTAACTCCTTTATTGAAACATTATTATGGTACAGGTGGAGATTTAAATGTGGATGAGATTCACGAAGTAATCCCAATGACTGAAGAATGTGGTGTTTGGCATCCACAAGAAGGTGTTTTTAATGGACACTTTCAACCTAGAGAAGCTCAAAAAATTAATAGAATTGGACAACTTCGTAATGGAGTTTTAAAAGTGATTGAAGATGAGCAATTTACTCCAAGTATCGATCGTAAGTATGTTGTTGCTGATATGATTACTGGTTATGGTGTTGCGCAATCAATTAAACATTACTACTCAATTTGGGGTGCTTCGACAAACTCAGCACAAGATTCAGTTGAAGGTAAAAAAGTAATCGTACAAGGATGGGGTAATGTTGGTTCTGCTGGAGCATATTACTTAGCACAACAAGGAGCGAAAATCGTTGGTATTATTGATAGAGTAGGTGGTTTAATTAAAGAAGAAGGTTTTACTTTTGAAGAAATTAAATCAATGTTCTTAAATAAAAACGGAAATGAATTAGTTCACCCAGATTTAATTTCATACGATGAGGTAAATGCTAAAGTTTGGGATTTACAAGCTGACGTATTTATTCCATGTGCTGGTTCAAGAATGATCACAAAAGATCAATTAGATAGAATGGTGAAATCAGGAGTTCAAGTGATTTCTTCAGGGGCAAACGTTCCTTTCGCAGATCCAGAAATTTTCTTTGGTCCAATCGCTGATTATGCAGATAACACAATTTCAATCATTCCAGATTTCATTTCAAACTGTGGAATGGCTAGAGTTTTTGCTTACTTAATGAGTAACGACTTAAAAGAAATTTCAGATAAAGGAATTTTTGAAGATACAAGTAATACAATTCATAAAGCTTTAGAAAATGCTCATGCTAAAAATGCTGGTAAAACAGGAATTGCTAAAGCAGCATTTGAAATCGCATTAAATCAGTTGGTTTAACACTGAGTTCATTAAATATTATTAAGAATGGTAGCCCAATAAAGGCTACCATTTTTTTTGCAATTCATTTTGGATGTAACCAATTTGAATTTTTGTAATTATGTATAAAAGACGATTTTAAAAGTAGAGTGTTGATACTTTTTGAATTATTCCGAAATGCTTGATTGATTTATAACTTATTTTGTTGTTTTACGTAGAATAATCAAGGTGTAAAGAGAAGATTTACAGTTTATTAAAATTAGAAATATGAATATTGAAGTTTATAACGAAGATAAAGACAAGAAAATAAGTGCTTTAATTTCTTTTTTGATATTGGGATTAATGTTTCTTTTTTTAATAATCACAACTATTCCTCAAGCAGATCCACCGATATATGAGACTGTATATCCAGAAGTTGAAATGGATATGCCGATTCCAATAGAAGCAATGAATCTTGCTGCAACTGCTGGAGGAGGTGGTGGTGGGGGAACGCCAACGAATGATCGAGTTGATCCAATTCCTAGACAACAATCTGCAAAAGTATTGACTTCAAATTCTTCAACATCAGATGTTAAAGTAACATCTGGGAGCTCAAATAAAACGAATTCAAATAATAAAACGAATCCAGCAACTTCTACCCAAGCATCTACAAATTATTTTGGTGATGGTGGTTCTGGCTCTGGAAAAGGTGGTGGAAAAGGTTCTGGATTTGGAATGGATAGTGGTTCAGGAGAAGGACCTGGAAGTGGACCTGGATCTGATGGTGGAGAAGGTGGTCGAGTAAGATATGGCAATCCAAATAATGATAATATTTATTCAGATGAACCTCAAACAATTTATTTGAAATTAACAGTGAATGCTGAAGGGGAAGTTGTAGGAGGGAAAAGTACTTCTAAGACAACTACGACTGATCAACGAATTATCAATCAGGTAATTGCAAATGTTAAATCTCAAGTGAGGTATTCTAAAAAAGCAGGAGCAAGTTTGGAGTTTGTTTATTTGACAGTAAATGTTCGTGCAAACTAGTTACTCAGAGACATTAGATTGGCTGTTTCAACAATTTCCTGCTTATCATAAAATAGGAGCGAAAGCATATAAACCTAGCTTGGATAATTGTATTCGTTTAGCTGAACTTTTTGGGAACCCACAAGATAAACTGAGGTTTATTCATGTTGCAGGTACAAATGGTAAAGGATCAACGTCAAGCATGTTGGCATCCGTGTTAACTGAATCTGGAGAGAAAGTTGGACTTTTCACTTCGCCTCATATCGAAGATTTCAGAGAAAGAATTCGAGTAAATGGAGAGATGATCTCTGAAGAGGAAGTAATATCTTTCTGTGAAGAAGTGAAAGTTTTAAATCTTGATTTTGAACCATCCTTTTTTGAAATCACTTGGATAATGACACTGGTTCATTTTCTTAAAAAAGAAACGACCATTTGCGTTATTGAAACAGGTTTAGGAGGAAGACTTGATGCTACAAATATCATTACGCCGATACTTTCAATAATTACGAATATAGGTTTAGAGCATACAAATTTTCTTGGAGAAACTTTAGGAGAGATTGCTTATGAGAAGGCCGGAATTATTAAAAATTCTGTTCCCGTTATTGTTGGTGAGACTTTACCTGAAACAATAGCTGTTTTTAAAAAGAAAGCGATAGAATCTAGTTCAAAACTTATTTTAGCTGAAGATGCTTCTGTGCAAACACCAGCTGCTTTTCCCTTGTTAGGTGATTATCAGATTAAAAATTACAAGTCTGTTTATTCAACTCTTGAATATCTAAAATCAATTGGTTTTAAGATATCAGAGGAGGTAATAGCGAATGGATTGAAAAAACTTTCTGTAAATACAGGATTCCGAGGACGTTTGCAAGTGATGAATGAAGAGCCTATAACGATTATGGATGTTTCTCATAATTATGATGGTATTAAAGCTACTTTAGATTCAATTCTAAAAATAAATAAAGGAGAGCTTTATGTAATTTATGGAACAAGTTCAGATAAAGATATTAAAAGTATATTTTCATTGTTTCCTAAAGAAGCGAATTACTTTTTTACAGAATTTAGTAATGAAAGAAGTGCGAAACTGATCCAATTGATGGAAGAATCAAAAGAATTTAAATTAAAATCAACTTTTTTTCTTAATCCAAAAGAAGCTCTAAAAAATGCGCAATTATCTGTAAAAAAAGAAGATACAATTTTAGTTTTCGGGAGCTTCTTTTTATTGAGCGATTTTTTTTGATTTTTTTTTGAAAAACACTTGCAGAAATAAAAAATGTACCTATCTTTGCACTCACAACAACGAACCAAACGAGGTTTTTAAAGTTGATAAAAAGGGAAATTAGCTCAGTTGGTTCAGAGCACCTGCCTTACAAGCAGGGGGTCACAGGTTCGAATCCTGTATTTCCCACTTAATGAAAAGACTTACATTTTATGTAGGTCTTTTTTTTTGCTTTAAATTTTAGTTTAAGTACAAAGATATAGCTTAAGGGTAGTCGATTGAATTTCCTTTGATTCAATCCTTCTTAAGCTTAAATCATCAACACCTATAGAAGTTTATGGTTCAGCTTGTGTAAGATTCTTTGCTATACAATAGCACTTTATTTTTTTTCAAACTTCTAATATGTACTCTTCCTCATTGATCAACTTCGAATGTATCTGTTGAGGAAAAATATATATATAGCAATATTGCCCTGTTTATGAAATTTATATACTTTTGAGAAACTTAATTTGTTAAAATGTTAAAATACCTAATAATAATTCTTCTGATTTTTAATGTCTTTAATATCTTTTCTCAGAGATATCAAGCTTTTGATTGTTTAGAAGCAGATAAAAGTAATGTTGATAATATTACGTTTGAGTGTAATAAAAAAGTTGATAAAATAAAAACAAATTTACAAACAAGTAAAAACTATAAACAAGCACAATTGCAATTAAATAGTGTTGATGATTTATTTAACAATCATCCAGAAATAGTAGCAATAAAGAAAAATTACAACGATTTTACCGAAGAAGACAATTTTAAGAGAGAGTTAGTAAAATCAGGAGTATTAGCGCTTACAAAATACGAAGAATGGAAGAAAAAAGTATTAGTTGCTTTTGAGGAAAAAGGCGGTACAAATTACAATCCTGACACAAAAAAATATACCTCGATAAAAAAAATAATTGAAAGCATATGAAAAATTTAATTTTTAGTGTATTTCTTACATTAATATTAAATACTTATTATCAGGAGGGTTGGACAAAAAAATGTATATATTATTGAAAATAATGCAATTGGAGAAAAGGAATATAAAACGGAAATTTAACTATTACATTTACAACTGACTCCAAAACTACCATATATTTCTTTGATAATACTAATTCACTCTAAGTGATGAATACACAAATAGCTATAAGAAAATGCTGGCTAAAAACGGTTAAATAATAGGTGCTAACCAATGGCGATATCAAGGTACTAACTGCTACTTTGTTATAAGCTATGAAAAAGATACTTTTGTATTATGGAAATAAAATTTAATTAAAAAATCATGTATTTTATAGAGCAAAACAATAATAAAATAGGTCCGTTAACTTATGATCAATTAACAGGTTACATTATATTTAAGGATACACTTATTTGGAAAAGCGGGCTTGAATCATGGCAAAAAGCAATAACTTTTGAAGAACTAAAAAGTCTTATTATTGATGAGCCACCTTTACTTCCTGAAGAACAAGCACTAGTGAATAGAAACGAGAAGTTAAAGTCGAATAAAAGAAATGTATTAAGATTTCTTTTTAAAAGCTTTGTATGGGCTTTACCTATAACTTATTTGTATATGTTATATGACTTCGATTCTGTGAAAAAAGGGTTTTATGATAAAGGTGAATTTGCTATATATTTTACATTAGAAGAAAAGAGAGATGTATATCTTTATTTTAAGAATTATTTTTTGATGTACTTCATCGTGCTATTAGTGTTTGTTATGATTATAAAGCTTATTTACAGTGTTGTAAAGGGGACAAATAACGATGAAGCTGATTATCAAGCAAAAAACACAAAAAACACAATGAAGAATGGCATTTCTAATGATGCAGCGCCATACTCATTTAAAGATGACAAAATTGATGATAACTTTAACTCTAACTCACCTTTAAAGTTTTAATATACATAGTAGTGTTATGAGATATTTTATTTATTCTTTCTAACCTATTCATTAGATGGTGTTTCATAATATCAACATTATAAATTAAAACTGATACTAAGTTTACATACTGGAAGAAAAAAAATAATGAATGTAAATGGAGTTGTATAATGAAGAACGCATGATGCTTTTGATAAGTTATTACCCTGAAGAAGATTATAGGTGTTTTAAAATTGTAAAGATTTAAATATGAAACAATATAGATTATAGTCCTGACTTTTGATGTAAATAAATTTAAATAACTGAAAATCAGCTAATTTAATTAAAATAGGGAAGTTAAAAACGCATTACAGTTTGATGTTAACAACAATTCGGTCTTAATAAGTATTTCTGAAAAAATGGAAAATAATATTTATTTTCACGCTGTTATTTTTTAAACTTTATTAAAATGAGAAAATACCTGGGGTTGATAGTTTTAACTTCTATATTCGCTTCAGTAGCGAATGGACAAATTTCAAGTCCGTCGGCAACGGTTGCTGATGCTGCTAAAAAAGTGGTTGTAACAGAAGAGATTTCTGCATTTGATTTCTTTATAAAAGGTGGATTTTTCTTAATTCCAATTTCAATATTATTGTTTTATACAATTTTTGTGATTGTAGAAAGATATTTATTTATCAAAAGAACAACTAAATACAATACACATTTAATTACAGATGTGAAATCCAGTTTAAATACTGGGAATATTGATGCTGCTGTTTCTTCAGCTGATAGAGATCAAACTGCTTTTGGGAATGTAATTAAAGAAGGAGTTTTAACAATTGGTCGTCCAATGGTTGAGATTGAATCTAACATGGAGAAAGTAGTAAATATCGAAGTTGGTAAAATGGAGAGAAAACTAGGTCACTTAGGGTTAATTGCAGGTATTGCACCAACGTTAGGATTTATTGGTACAATTTCAGGGGTAATTAAAATTTTCTATAGCATCTCGATTTCAGAAGATATTAGTATCGGTAACATTTCAGGTGGTTTATACGAGAAAATGATTAGTTCTGGTTCAGGTTTGATCGTAGGTATTATTGCATTTACTGGATACCATTTATTAAACGGAATGATCGATAATTTCGCGTTAAATGTTCAAAAAAGCATATTAGAATTTATTCAAGTTTTACAAAGACCAAATCATGGCGATAAAGCGAAATAAACGATTTCATGTTGAGGTTGCTACTTCAGCATTGAGTGATATCATGTTCTTCTTGCTTTTGTTCTTTTTGATTATTTCGACATTAGCAAATCCGAATGTGATTAAAATGACTTTGCCTAAAGCAGAGCAAAACGATAAACAAGGAAAGCAAATGTTGAGTATTTCAGTTACTCAAGATGAAGCTAAAATGAAACATTATTTCATCGATAAAGATGAAGTTCCTTTTGAAGAATTAGAGACTAAAATCTTATCTAATTTGAGTGGAAGTAAAGATCAATCAATTGTTGTTCGAATTCCGTTTGATTTACAAGTTCAAGATTTAATAGATGTGCTACAAATTGCAGTTAGAAACAATCTAAAATTTGTGATTGCTACGAGTCCTAAGTGATTTAAATAAAATTAAATACTGTTAAAGCTATCTCTCATCGGGTAGCTTTTTTTATTTGTGATTATAGCTATAAAAGTTTTGGATCTATTATACTTTCAATCGAGCCAATTTTCTTTCTTCAGCTAATTGATACTCTATTTTTTCTTTTTCTGTCGATGGTTTTAAACCTGGAACTTGAGTTGGATTTGCGTTATCGTCGATGGCTACAAATGTAAAATAAGCTTCATTAATTAAGTATTCTTTTTGAGTAAGTACTTTTTTAGCCCAAGCTTGAACAAAGATTTCCATTGATGAAGTAAAGGCTCTTGTAACTTTTGCTTTAATAGTTACAATGTCACCAACTTTTGCAGGTGCTTTAAATTTCACGCTATCTATTGATGCTGTAACACAAATATGCTCAGCGTGATTTTGAGAACAAATAGCGGCAGCAGTATCCAACCAATGAACCAATCTTCCTCCTTGTAAAATCCCCATTGGGTTTGTATCATTTGGAAAAACGATTTGAGTCATAATTGTTTCAGAATGCTTTGGTGCTTTTGCTTTCATGTTAAAATATTTTTGTCAAAGTTAATCTTAATTTGATCAGTTAAAAATGATTAAAATCATTCGATTGAATTTTAAAAGATGAATTAAAAAGAACGGAAGTTGTATCTTTGATTGAAGTACTATTTCAAAATATACAACTAATGAGCGAAAATAATAGGATAAAAAAATGGAATTGGGATAATACCTATTTAAAGGTAGATGAAAATTTATTTCGAATTTTGAATCCATTTCCTGTAAATGAACCTCGTTTAGTTCTGTATAACCAAGAGTTGGCAAATGAATTAGATTTAAATGATTTAACTCAAGATCAAATTATTTTAGAATTATCAGGAAATCAAGTTCCAGAACATACAACTCCTTTAGCTCAAGCGTATGCTGGACATCAGTTCGGTCATTTTAATATTTTAGGAGATGGAAGAGCAATTCTACTTGGGGAACATGTAACAAAAGATAATACCCGTTTTGATATTCAGTTGAAAGGTTCAGGTCGTACTTATTTTTCTAGAAACGGAGATGGACGTGCCACTCTTTATGCAATGCTTCGAGAATATTTAATAAGTGAAGCGATGCATGGTTTGAAAATCCCAACTACAAGAAGTTTAGCAGTTATTGCGACAGGTGATGAAGTTTATCGAGAGAAAGTAAGTGAAGGTGGTGTTTTAACGAGGATAGCAAAAAGTCATATTCGAGTAGGAACGTTTCAATATGCGGCTAAATATTTGAAAAAAGAAGATTTACAGAATTATACGGAGTATGTAATAAATCGACATTACCCTGAATTATTAAATGAAGATAATTTAGCTTTAGCATTATTGAAAAAAGTGCAAGATCAACAAATTGATTTGATTGTAAATTGGATGCGTGTAGGCTTTATTCATGGGGTAATGAATACAGATAATGTAAGTGTCGCGGGTGAGACAATTGATTATGGCCCTTGTGCTTTTATGAACGCCTACCATCCTGAAACTGTTTTTAGTTCCATCGATCGTGATGGTAGATATGCTTATGGGAATCAACCAGCTATTACGCAGTGGAACATGGCGCGTTTTGCAAGTGCATTATTGCCAATAATACATGAAGTAGAGGAAGAAGCAGTGAAGTTGTGTGAAACGATTATTTATCAATTTCCTGAAGATTACGAATCGAAATGGTTGAAAATGATGTGTGATAAATTAGGGATTCTTGAGCATCAAATAGAGGATAAGAGTTTGGTTGATGAGCTTTTGAGTTGGATGCAAAAGTACAAAGCGGATTTCACGAATACATTTCTGAATATTTCAAAATCATTAGATGAATTAGAAGGAATTTATCTAAATGAAGAGTTCCAAGCTTGGAAACTTAAGTGGAGTATTAGAGTCGAAAGTTTTGAATTTGAAAGTGTATTGAGCTTAATGAATAGCAATAATCCTTCCTTTATTCCTCGAAATCATTTGGTTGAAGAAGCTTTATTGAATGGGGTTGAGAAGAACGATTTTAAATTGTTTAAAGAACTTTTATTGGTTTTAAAAAATCCTTATCAATCCAATTCTACATTTAAGCATTTTCAAGTCGTTCCGGCTGATTTTGATTTGGGTTACCAAACGTTTTGTGGCACTTGATAAAGAAGTTTATTTTTTTCTAGCTAATAAGTTTTGAAAGTCGGGAAGAGGGTTCTCCATGAATTTTAATTCTTGTATCACCGTAGAGCTATTTTTCTTTAAAAATTCTTTCATGATTAGCTTGTTGAATTCCTCTTTGTTTTGAAATAAATCCTTTAAAACAAATTCTGAATCATCTCGATTTAAGAGCATCAAATTCACAAAATCTTCCGCAATCGCTAGACGCATTGATACTAAAAGAATGTCATTGTATTTTGAAATAAGATCCTTTATTTTTTGTTCTTGTTCTGCGTTCATTTAATCGAAAGATAATTGAAAACAAAGGTAGAGATTATATAAGGATGGTTTTTGAGGAAATTGAGAAATGTATTAACAAATGATAAATAGGTGTAAAAAAACAAAACCCTAATAGAAATTGATACTCTATTAGGGTTTCTAAGCTTACAGCCATATAAGCTATACTTTAAAAGCGGTCTGGACGGGACTCGAACCCGCGACCTCCGCCGTGACAGGGCGGCATTCTAACCAACTGAACTACCAAACCAATATTTTGTAAGTCTTACGACTTTTCGATTACAATCGAATATTCAAAAATGAATCTTAAATATTGTTTTGCCTTACGTTTAAAGCGTTGCAAAGATACATACTTATTTTGAATCTGCAAGAGTTTTTATTGAAAAAATTAAACTTTTTTTGATTTAATCCTTAATTAATCTAATTTTCAATGAATTAAAATGAAATATTTTTATCCAATAAATAAACTAAAGATCCAATTGCAGCACATCCAAGTTCTAATTCTCGTTTGTTTACACTTTCAAAAACATCGCTAGGAGCATGGTGAAAGTCAAAATAACGTTGTGAATCTGGAACAAAGCCAAATAAAGGAATTCCCTCAAATGATTTTTTTAATGGGCCAATATCTACTCCGCCATAACCTTTATCAAAAATATGTAAATCATATGGTTTAAAAATAGGAGCAAAGGATTGCAAAAGGTTTAAGTATTTTTCATTTCCATCGATTTCAAATCCTCTTGGAGCAAATCCTCCACGATCACTTTCAACTGCTGCAATTTGAATGTCACCTCTACTTTTTGACCAAGTAGCATACGTTTGACCGCCTTTGTTTCCATTTTCTTCGTTCATAAAGAAAACGACTCTTAATGTATGTTTAGGTTTGTAGTTTAATGTTTTTAATATTCTTAATGCTTCTAAACAATGAATGACTCCCGTTCCATCATCATGCGCACCTTCTCCAGTGTCCCAAGAATCTAAATGTCCACCAAATGTGATGATTTCATTTGGTTTTTCTGAACCTGTTAATTCAGCTATGACATTATATGAAACGGCATCAGGAAAATTTTTGCAGTCCATTTCGTATGCAAATCGAACTTTTGAAGTTTTAAGATAGTTTGACAATATATCTGCGTCTTTTGTTGCTAATGCAGCAGCTGGAATTTTTTGAATACTATCTTCATAATGCATCGAACCAGTGTGTGGATGTTCATCTACCGGTAAACCAAGCGAACGAATAATCACACCAACGGCTCCCAATTTTGCAGATTCAATTGCTCCATTCCCCCTGATTACATAACAACCGCCATAAGCGCTAAAAGTGATGATTTCTTTTTCATTCATCGGTTGATTCAGGAAAACAATCTTTCCTTTTACATCAGATGCTTTTGCTTTTTTTAAATCGTCAATGTGTTTGAATTCAATGATTTCTGCTTCAAGTAAACCATTTGTTGCGATTGAGCCACCTAGAGCCAATAAATTCACTTTAATGATTTCATTTTTAGAAGTTTTGATCCAGCCAGCCTCTTTTGTGCCTCTTTCCCAATGTGGAACTTTGATTTCTTGAAGATAAACTTTGTCAAAACCGTAACTTTCCATTTTGGTTTTACTCCATTGAACAGCCATTTCAGCTTCTGCAGAACCAGAAAGTCTTGCACCAATTTTTTTACATAATTCTCTTAAATCTTCGTAAGATTTACCTTCGCTTAATGCTTTGTTATATACATTACGAATGAAAGTAGAATCGTTATTTTGAGAAAAAGAAATAATACTTATTGAAAGGAATAGAAATAGAATTTTCATAATTTATTTGTTAACGTTTTCAATTTTAGATTTTAATTTTTCCAAGCCTTGAATGAAATCTCTGCTTAACATTCCTTTTAAAAGAGCGCCGATAATTCTACCCATTGGAAATTTTCCCATGTTGATTTCTGTTCCCCAAATTACTTCCGTTCCATTTTCAGTAGGAGTCAATTTAAAAATGGCTCTGTTTGAATTTCCTTTTCCAAAAATTAAAGCGTGTTCAACAAATTCATTTTGATCAATTTTAACAATCGTCATAGAGCCTTCTTTTACTTCTTTATTTCCTTTCCAAGAATATTTTGAATTTAGTTGACCTTCAGTTCCATCAAAACATTGTTGAATATTTGGATCTCTTTTTGACCACGGATCCCAAGTTACAAATTTGTTTAGTGAAACAATTTCAGGGAAAATAACTTCCGGTTTTTCGTTGATAATTATAGATTCCTGAATACGAGTTAATCTTGGGAAAAATAATCCAATAAAGTTTATTAACATGAATAAACAAGCTATTGGAGCTAAGATGTACAAAATGATCATTTTCTTTTTTTTTGAATAAAAATAGCAATTTTAATTTTAGATTATAAATTTTAGATTTTAGATTAAAATTGTAATCAAAAATTCAAAATTCAAAATCCAAAATTAATTAATATTTCTTTCCTATCTTTGCATTCAAAATTTACGAAGAATGGCTTTAAAATGTGGTATTGTAGGACTTCCTAATGTTGGGAAATCAACTTTGTTCAATTGTTTGTCGAATGCGAAAGCGCAATCAGCAAACTTTCCTTTTTGTACAATCGAACCGAATGTTGGTACTATTACAGTTCCAGATCCACGTTTAGAAGTTTTAGAAAACATTGTAAATCCTGAAAGAGTTGTTCCTACTACAATGGAAATAGTTGATATTGCAGGTTTAGTGAAAGGAGCTTCAAAAGGAGAAGGTTTAGGAAATCAATTCTTAGCAAATATCCGTGAAACAGATGCAATTATTCATGTTTTAAGATGTTTTGATGATGGAAATATTATTCACGTTGATGGATCTGTAAATCCTGTTAGAGATAAAGAAATCATTGATATTGAACTTCAATTAAAAGATTTAGAATCTGTAGAAAAAAGAATTTCAACGTTAGCAAGAGTTTTAAAATCAGGAGATAAAGAAATCTTGAAAGAAAACGAATTGTGTCAACGAATCAAAGAAGCTTTAGATCAAGGGAAATCTATTCGTACATTGAAGTTGGACGAAAAAGAAATGGAAATCGTTGATAAATTTCAATTGATTACTACAAAACCAGTTCTTTATTTATGTAATGTTGATGAATCTTCTGTTAAAACAGGAAACAAATACGTTGATATCGTTCGTGAAGCGGTTAAAGATGAAAACGCTGAAGTTTTAGTTATTGGAGCAAAAATTGAAGCTGATATTACAGAGCTTGAATCTTATGAAGAACGTCAAATGTTCTTAGAAGAATTAGGTTTAGATGAACCAGGAGTAAATCGTTTGATTCGTTCAGCTTATTCTTTATTGAATTTACAAACTTACTTTACTTGTGGAGTAAAAGAAGTAAGAGCTTGGACAATTGGAAAAGGATTCACAGCACCAAAAGCAGCAGCCGTTATCCATACAGATTTCGAAAAAGGATTTATTCGTGCTGAAGTAATGAAATACAATGATTTCACAACGTTAGGTTCTGAAAATGCAGTAAAAGATGCTGGTAAATTTAAAGTTGAAGGAAAAGAATACATCGTTGAAGATGGAGATATTCTTCATTTTAGATTTAACGTATAATCTCTATTGATAAAATATTCATTAAAAGCTTGAAAATATTGAACTCTACGTTCAGTTTATTCATTTTTTATAAAAATTATTTAGTTTAAATAAATTATAACTACATTAGATATGGTAAAAGGCAGATGTTTATTCTGTCTTTTATCTTTTGTTTTATAATCTTATATTAATAAAAATGATTGCAGCAAACAATCCGTCACTGAAAAGTTGGGTAGAAGTACCTCAAAATTCTGATTTCCCTATTCAAAATTTACCATTTGGTGTATTTAAAACTTCTTCGTTGACAAGTCGAGTAGGGGTGAGAATTGGTGACCATGTGTTAGATTTAAAAACGTTACACGTACTAGGTTATTTGGATAATCAACCTTTTGAATTAGCTGATTTCGATTCAGATAATTTGAATCGAATGATGAAAAAAGGGAAATTAGCAACGCGTGATTTGAGAAATAGAATTTCACATTTGTTAGATGCGAATGTTGACGAGTTGCAAAAAAACAGTCATCATGCTGAACAAGTTTTGATTCCAAATAGAAGTGTTATCATGCAAATGCCAGTTCAAATTGGCGATTATACAGATTTTTATTCGAGTAAAGAGCATGCAACAAATGTAGGAATCATGTTTAGAGATCCTGCAAATGCGTTGTTACCAAACTGGTTATGGATTCCTGTTGGATACCACGGAAGAGCTAGTTCAGTGATTCTTTCAGGACACAATATATACAGACCTAAAGGTCAAATTAAACCAAATCCAGAAGAAAATCCAATTTACGCTCCAAGTAGAATGGTTGATTTTGAGTTGGAAACAGCATTTATTACATACGATGGTAAACCATTAGGAGATTCTATTTCTACAGCAGAAGCAGAAGATCATATTTTTGGAATGTGTTTATTTAACGACTGGTCAGCAAGAGATATTCAATCTTGGGAATATGTTCCATTAGGACCTTTTTTAGCGAAGAATTTTGCTTCTTCAATTTCACCGTGGATCGTTACTCTAGATGCGCTTGAGCCATTTAAAGTTGAAGGACCAGAACAAAACCCTCATGTATTGAGTTACTTGGAATTTGAAGGAAACAAATCGTATGATATCAATTTAGAAGTTTACATTCAACCTGAAGACAAAGAGGAATCTTTGATTTGTGAGTCGAATTTTAAATACATGTATTGGAATATGGCGCAACAATTAGCTCATCATACGGTGAATGGTTGTAATATTCGTTGTGGAGATTTAATGGGGTCAGGAACAATTTCAGGACCGACTCCAAATTCATATGGCTCTATGTTAGAATTAGGTTGGAAAGGAACAAAACCATTAACGTTAAATGACGGAAGTGAGCGTAAGTTTATCTTGGATCATGATACGGTTATTATGAGAGGTTTCAGTACAAAAGACAATGTTCGAATTGGATTTGGAGAAGTAAAAGCAAAAATATTACCAGCAAAATAATTGAAATATGAGTGAAACAGTAAATGGTTTTCCAGAAATAGATTTAGAAAAAGAAAGAAAAGAAATTCTAAATGCTTTCAAAGGTTTGATGCGTACAGCAAAAGTCAAATCAAAAGAAGATACGAAAATGATTCGTAAAGCTTTTGATGTGGCGGTAGATGCACATAAAGACATGCGAAGAAAATCTGGCGAACCATATATTTATCACCCAATTGCTGTTGCGAGAATTTGTTCAGAAGAAATGGGACTAGGTGCAACTTCAATTTGTTGCGCTTTACTTCATGATACTGTTGAAGATACGCATATTACACTTCAAGATGTTGAGGATTTATTCGGACCAAAAGTGCGTTTAATCATTGACGGATTGACTAAAATACCAGAGGTTTTTGATGAAAATGTTTCGATTCAAGCGGAGAATTTCCGTAAGATGATCTTGACAATTTCGGATGATATTCGTGTAGCATTAATCAAATTAGCTGATAGGTTACACAATATGAGAACGTTGGGTTCAATGAAACCTGATAAGCAATTAAAAATTGCCTCTGAAACAAACTTTTTATATGCTCCTTTAGCTCACCGTTTAGGTTTGTATTCAATCAAGGGGGAATTAGAAGATTTAGCATTGTCTTATACTGATCCAGAAGTTTATAAAAATATTGAGTCTCAATTAAAGTCTACAAAATTAGTGCGGGATCGATTTATTCGTCGATTTACAAATCCAATTAGAGAAGCATTATTACACGAAGGATACATCTTTGATATAAAAGCACGTACAAAATCAATTTCATCAATTCACCGTAAAATGGTCACCAAAGGGGTTCCTTTTGATGAAGTATATGATATTTTTGCGATTCGTATCATTGTTGATACACCAGTTGAATTAGAAAAACCTGATGCTTGGAGAATTTATAGTATCGTAACAGATTTCTATCAACCTAGTCCAGATCGTTTAAGAGATTGGATCTCAACTCCAAGAGCAAATGGGTATGAGTCATTGCACACAACTGTAATGTCACCAACTGGTAAATGGGTTGAAGTTCAAATTCGATCTAAACGTATGGATGAAATTGCTGAGAAAGGATTAGCAGCTCATTATAAATACAAAGAATCTAATTCTGAAGAAAGTAAATTCGATCGTTGGATAACAGAAGTTAGAGAATTGATGGAGAATTCAGGCGGAAGCGCTATGGATTTCGTTAATGACTTTAAATTGAATTTATTTAGAGAAGAAATTTATGTGTTTACGCCAAAAGGTGACTTGAGAGTTCTTCCAAATGGATCAACAATTTTGGATTTCGCCTACGATTTACATACAGACATTGGAAATAAATGTATTGGTGCAAAAGTAAATAATCGATTAGTTCCATTAAGTTATGCTTTAAATAGTGGAGATCAGCTAGAAATCATTACTTCACCAAAACAAAAACCAGTGGATGATTGGTTGAGAATGGTGACTTCAGCAAGAGCAAAACAAAAAATTAAAAATGCCTTAAACGAGCAAAAGAAAGTAGTTGCTCAAGATGGTAAAGATATTTTAGAACGTAAATTAAAACAATTCAATTTAAAAGTAATTGCTGAAAACATTACTGTTGTTGAACGTTTCTTTGGATATGCAAATGCAATTGATATGTATTTCCGTATTGCTAAAGGAAAAATTGATTTAAATAGGTTGCGTGAAATTGAAGAAAAAAATGGTGTCTTAATCTACGATAAAAAAGCACCTAGTTTTTCTCAAAAAGACTTGACTGAAAAAGATCCGAATGCTAAAATATTTGAGAAAAACGATACAATAATTATTGGAGATAATTACAAAAACATCCATTATCATATTTCTCGTTGTTGTAATCCACTTCCAGGTGATGAGGTTTTTGGATTTCAAACAAACAATGAAGCAATTAAAATACATAGAAATACGTGTCCCAATGCGATCCATTTAATGTCTAAAAACGCAGCAAGATGCGTAAAGGCAAAATGGAGAAAAGAAGACTTAACAGAACGTATTGCGGCAATTAAATTATATGGAATTGACAGTGTTGGTTTAGTAAATAAATTAACAGAAATCATTTCTAATCAGCATAATGTAGATATGAGATTTATTTCTTTTGAAACGAATGATGGAGTCTTTGAGGGTCGTATCAAAGTGTTGGTTTATGATACTGAGCATTTGGAGCAATTAATGGGTAAATTTGAGCAAGTAGAAGGTGTTCAGCGTGTTGAGCGTTGGGATATGAAAGATGCTGAGTAAATTAATTAAAGATTTAGCACACGTTAAATCTTTAATTTTTTTAATGCCAATTTCCAAATATCATATTTGTTAACATAAGAATACCAAAGGGCTAAAGTGTCTCCGGATATTAAGCCACTTGAGCGATATACGTACTTTAATTCTTTATCAGGAATGTTTTTTTGAGAAAGTATTTCTTTGTTATTTTGCCAGTGTTTTAAATCACTACTTTCAGCTAAGTATAGAACGTAATTATGATCACTTTCTTTGCCATAATACCCATTCGTTAATAAATAATATTTATTATTAGA
>CANGHX010000004.1 GCA_947453715.1 Flavobacteriales bacterium
CAGGTAAAGATGAAGCAGGTTACCGTTGGAATTGGGATGCACCGCTTTTAATCTCTCCTCATGATCCAAAAACACTTTATTTTGCTGCGAACAAAGTTTTCAAAAGCACCAACAAAGGTGATGATTGGCAAACAATTTCTTCAGATTTAACGCAACAAATAGATCGTAATAAACTGAAAGTCATGGGGCAAGTTTGGTCTATGGAATCAGTAATGAAAAATGCTTCGACGACTATCTACGGAAATATCATTGCATTAGATGAATCACCAAAAAAGAAAGGTTTGTTATACGCAGGAACAGATGATGGATGTATCCAAGTTTCAGAAAACGATGGTTCAAATTGGACAAAATACACAACGTTTACAGGAGTTCCACAGAATACAAGAGTCAATATGATTTGTGCTTCATTACACAATGAAAATGTAGCTTTTGCTGTATTCAACAACCACCGTTCAGGTGACTTTAAACCATATATTTTCAAAACAAGTGATAAAGGAAAAACTTGGACTTCAATTGCTGGAAACCTTCCTGTTAGAGGTTCTGTTTATTGCGTAAGACAAGATTTTATTGATCCAAATTTACTTTTTATCGGAACTGAATTTGGAGCTTATTTTTCAAAAGATGGCGGCATAAAATGGATTAAAATTGGAGGATTACCAACCATTGCTGTTTACGATTTAGATATTCAACAAAGAGAATGTGATTTAGTTGGCGCAACATTTGGAAGAGGTTTTTATGTATTAGATAATTATGCACCTTTAAGAGATTTAAACGCAACTATTTTAGATAAAAAAGTGCATTTATTTCCTGTGAAAGATGCTTTATTATATGTTCCTTCTGCTCCACTTGGTTTAACAGGAACTGGTTCACAAGGTGCTGATTTATGGGCAGCTGAAAACCCTGCTTTTGGTGCAACTTTCTCTTTATATATTAAAGAAACTGAGAAAAGTTTAAAAGAAAAAAGACAAGAGACTGAGAAAAAATTAGAAAGCGAGAAAAAAGATGTCTTCTACCCTACTTTTGAAGAAATTCGTAAAGAAGAAAATGAAGAAACTGCTCAATTAATTTGGATAATCAAAGATAAATCGAACAAAGAAATTAAACGTTTGATTACTACTCCATCAAAAGGAATCTCAAGAATTAACTGGAATTTAAGAACAGAAACAACTTCTGCTATTAAAATTTCTAAATCTGCTCCTGGTAGATATGAAAGTGCGGATGATGGTTTTTTAATTAGCGAAGGCGAATACTCTGTTGAAGTAATTCAATTAAAAAATGGAATTAGTGAAAAATTAATTGAACCGACAAAATTCAATGTAAAATCACTTTTCCCATCGATGACTACTCCTAAAATGAATGAGGATTTAACAAGCTTCCGTAAAGAAGTTTCAGAATTAAAAAGAAGCCTTGCTGGAAGTGAAAAGATAATGAGTGAGACAAATGAAAAATTAGAATTAATCAATTATGCATTAACAAATTATCCAAATGCTCCAATCAAATTAATTGAACAAACGAAAGTAATAAAGCATAATTTGGAACAGTGTTCAATTTTACTTTATGGAGATAATTTAATCGCTCATTTAGAATTTGAAACTCCAACTAGTATCATGAATCGTTTTGGAACAGTTGAATATCAATTATTCGAAACAACAACTTCAGTTACAGCAACACAACGCAAAAACATCGAGATAACAAAAGAAGAATATGCTGTTTTCCGTTCAAAATTAAACGAGCAAATCATCGCTTTAGAACAAATTGAAAAACAATTACAAGATATTCAATTACCTTATTTAAAAGGTGCTGATCAAAATTGGAAAGAAGATTGATCTTTTAAATATTAAGAAAATAATAAAATTCAGAATTTCTTCAGAATTGTAAACTAAATTTACAATATGAAGATATTAATTGTCGAGGATGAACAAGAATTAGCAAAATCGATTGCTGCTTATTTATCATCAAATGATTTCGTCTGTGAAGTTGTTAATAGTTATAAATTGGGACTAGAGAAGGTGTCAATTTATAATTATGATTGTGTTTTACTTGATTTATCTTTACCTGATGGAAATGGAATCGAAATTCTAAGTCATTTAAAAGAAATTCATAAGACAGAAGGTATTATAATTATTTCAGCGAAAGAAACTTTAGACAATCGCATTGAATGTTTTCAAAAAGGTGCCGACGATTATTTAACAAAACCTTTTCACTTATCCGAATTATTAGTACGAATCCAAGCCTTAATAAGAAGGAAAAACTTTCAAGGTTCTAATGTTATTAAATTCAACGAAATTTCAATAGATTTATTAGCAAAAAGCACACAAGTCAATGAGAAAGAAATTGATCTAACAAAAAAAGAATTTGAATTATTATTATTCTTAATTGGTAATAATAATAAAGTATTATCAAAAAGTGCAATTGCGGAACATTTATCAGGCGACATGGCTGATATGTTAGATAATCATGATTTCATCTATGCGCATATAAAAAATCTAAAGAAAAAATTAAACGACTCAAATTGTACAGATTACATCAAAACAGTCTATGGTTTGGGATATAAATGGCAAAATGACTAAAAAACTTTTACAAAGAACACTAAGGAATTACATTGTCTTCTCATTCATTGTATTGATCGTTTCAGCTCCATTATTTTATTTTTTTACTGAAAATCTATATCTTAAAGATGCTGATGAGACATTGTATTTAAGGCGAAATGAATTTGTTAAGTTTACTATGCCTACAATGAAAAAATCAGATATTTCCATTTGGAATAAAATAAGTAAAGATGGTAAAATTATTAATTTCAAGAATTCTCACACCAACAATAAATTGTTTTTTGCAACTGAATATGATCATTATACGAAGGAAAATGAACCATATCATGTTCTTGAATCGAAAATATTAATTGATAATGAAAAATACACCTTAGTATTAAGAGTAAACTTAATCGAATCTGAAGATTTGATTATAAGCGTATTTTTATTGTTTTCTGTCATTCTCATTTTACTATTAACTGGTTTATTCATTATTACGAAAAAACTATCTTCTAATCTTTGGAAACCTTTTTATGATACTTTGAATCAAATCGAACAATTTGAAATAGATAAACATAAAATTCCTTATTTTTCCGAATCCAAAATAGAAGAATTTCATCGACTGAATGATGCGCTGTCAAAATTAATTGAAAACAATATTATCATTTTCAAAAGCCAACGAGAATTTGTTGAAAATGCGGCACATGAACTACAAACTCCTTTAGCTATTTTCCAATCAACAATTGACAATCTAATCCAAAACCCAACAATTTCACAAGATCAATCCGAATTATTAGCCCAACTAAACGATTCTGTAAGTCGATTAAATCGCTTGAATAAGAATTTACTGTTACTATCAAAAATAGATGGAAATCAATACAATAGCAATGAATTAGTGTTTTTCCATCGTACAATTGAAAAACAGCTTGAATTTTTCACCGAACAAGCAAAATCAAGAAATATTACAATAAATTACAGTATTCAAGAAACAATTCCATTAAAGGCAAATCCAGTTCTAATTGAAATATTAATTAGTAATTTATTTTTAAACGCAATAAAACACAATCACCAAGATGGTTTTATTGCTATTGAATTAGTAAATAATTCGCTTATTTTTTCCAATTCAGGGCAGACAAAAAAGTTAGACACTGCAAAATTATTTCAACGCTTTTCTAAAATCAATCCCTCTACTCATGGAAATGGTTTAGGATTAGCTATAATTAAAAAAATTTCAGATATTAATAATTGGTCCATTACATACGATTTTGCAAAAAACTCTCATTTTTTCACTATAAAATTCTGAATAGATTTAAAATTCAAAAAAAATTCAAAATTGTAGACCAACTTTGCCTCATATTAATAAAAACATAAAACTATGAAATCTATTACACTATTATTTTTTGTTGGAAGTTTCGCAACAATCTCAATTGGCCAAACAATCAATGAATCCAAAGTTCCAGAAGCAGTAAAAAAAGCGATGAAGAAAAATTATGCTTCTGTAAAAGAAATTAAATGGGAAAAAGAAGACGGAATGTATGAAGCAGGATTTGAAGTAAATAAGGTTAAAAATTCAGTTTTACTTGATGCTGAAGGAAATGTTAAAGAAACTGAACATGAAATTTCAATCACAGATTTACCAAAAGCTGTATCTGAATATGTGAAAAAAAATCATCCTAAATCAAAAATTATTAGTGCTGCAAAAATAACCGATTCAAAAGGTGTGGTGAAATTTGAAGCTGAAATCAAAGGAAAGGATTTATTCTTCGATTCAAATGGAAAATTTATAAAATAAGTATATTGTGGTATACTATTCTTAAAAAATAGTATACTTTTAAAAAAAAATATTTTTACAAAAAAGCAATCTTCATGAAAAATTCAATTCAATTACTATTCGTTTTAGTTTTAACAAATTTTGTTTCAAAAAGTGTTTTAGCTCAAACAGCAACTGATACGCTAAAATTACCTTTTGCAATAAGTGATGAAAAAAAATTATCAGATGAAGATTTAGCCAATAAAAAAGAAGGAACTTACGTAACAGGTGTTCCTGATTTAAGTTCTGATCCTATCAATGGTTTTGGTTATGGTGGAGAAGGTACAATCTATTTTAACGGAAAAAAATCGGATCCTTTTTTCAATTATACTGCTTACAGAGCAAAAATGGATATTGTGCTTTTTAACACAACAAAACAACAACGAGAAATTAAAATTGCTGTCGATATACCTTATATTTTCAATACGAAATGGCGTTTAAGAGGCGAAGCAGCTTATGAAATCAATCCAAACCTTCTTTATTTTGGTATAAATCAATCGACAACTTTACCAAATTTAAGTTACTATCCAAATAGTGATAGTTCTCAAGCAAGAGTCGATAATGCTTCTTACCAAAATTATAGCAGCAATTTGATTGGTGCTAATAAGTTATACAATACCTACACAAAACAAGAAGCGATATTGAACTTAAGTATGGAACGTTCGTTTTTAGAAGGACGTTTGAGAGCTTTAATTGGTTACGAATATGCAGCATTGAAATTAACTCCATTTACTGGAAACTCAATGTTACAAAATGATAATGCAAAAGGTTTGATTACAGGTGTGGGAAAGAATAATGTTTCCTTTGTTCAAGTGGGTTTGATTTATGATACGCGTGATTTAGAAACGGATCCATCTCAAGGTTTTTTTGCTGAATTAACGAATGAATTGTCTTTAAAAGCACTTGGTTCTCAATACAACTTCAATAAAACATTTGGACATGTTAATTACTATCATAAATTATTGCCAAATGTTTTCAAAAAATTAGTTTTTGCTGGAAGAATTGCAATGGGATACACAGCCGGAAATTCTCCTTTTTACGAATACCAAGATCAATGGAGTTCTGAAGGAAGTATTGAAGGTCTCGGTGGTGGTGGTACTTTAAGAGGATATAAACAAAGCCGTTATTTAGCTAGAGTAATGCAATTTAGCAATTTCGAATTAAGATATCGTTTTGCTCAATTCAAATTATTAAACCAACATTTTGCATTAAGTGCCGTTCCTTTTTTTGATTTTGGTGGTGTTTGGGACAATTATTCAAACTTCGCTAAACAATTTAAAAACTATCGATACAATGAAGGTTTAGGCCTAAGAGTTGCTTGGAATGTCAATACCATTTTACGTTTTGATTACGCTATTTCAAAAGAAGATCATCAGTTTTTCTTTAGTTTGGAACATGCGTTTTGATATAACAAAATAAGAAATCTAGTTTGACTTTGATTTTATACCCTAAAATTGACTATTATTTTGAATTGCATTTAATTTCAAAATAATAGTCAACATTCTATTTCCCCTCATTACTCATTAAATGAAAAAAGGAGGTTCCCTCTGACTTTTTACCAGTTAAGAATTCAACTTGATAGTTAACAAAGTACACTCCGTCAGGACATAATTCATTTTTAAACTTTCCATCCCATTCAAGTTGTGTTTCGGATGATGTAAATACTACTTCTCCCCATCGATTAATAATAGTAAAATTCAAAGTTTTATAGTTAGAAAAATTAAGCTTAAAAAAATCGTTAACCTGATCTTGATTTGGTGTAAAAACATTTGGAATTGATAAATATTGACAAGAATTATCTGTCATAGAAGCTAATGGGTTAAAATTACTTGCTGAAGGATCTGTACATCCACAAATAACAGCATAAATATTAATACTATCACTGCAAACCCCATTTGATATGATAAATGAAAAAGTGTCCATTTGAGAAGTGAAAATAGAAAAATCATAGTCATTTATTTTTGTGACTCCAGTTTGTGGATTCCATTGGGTCAAGTTTGGATTACTAGAATTAATAGATATTAAATTATCATTATTTACACAGATCATTTGAGAATTCGAACTAATTTCTGTAGGAGGCAAAACATGTATTATTTTTACTATCGTATCAGAAGCAGTTGATGCACAACTTGGTAAATCAGTATAAAGTTGTATTGAGTAAGTTCCTTCTTGTGTATATGTATAAGTTGGTAAATTCAAAATTGAAGTATCTCCTTGTAAATTTAGAACACCAAAATCCCAATGCCAATGATACGAGGCATTAGTATCAATAAAATTTGGAACAAGTTGAATACTTTGCCCCAAACAAATACTATCAGATTGCAAATTAATATTTATTTTAATTCCACTATTTATTGGAATATAACGCCACATAGCAGAAGAATTGAATTGAGCTGACGACATAATACCTGTAATTTTTGTTTCAAACATCCAGAAATAACCGTTTAAATCCGTCCAATGTGGTACGCCAAAGCATGATAATTCTGTATTTGTAGAATGGTTACTACTTGGTGAATTTAGAGCTGAGGAAATCCCTTGAACACCATATACTGAATTGTTTTCCTGTAAATCTCCATCCATCCATGCAAATTGGTCAATTGCTGGATCATAACACCATAGAAATCCTGTCAATACATTATATCCCCAAAATCGGTTACACTCATCTTTCCAATTATTTATTTCCTCAATTGATGTAGCTGGTATATTATTTGGAGAGAATTCTCCTAAAGAACTAAAAATTGAAGATGAAATTTGTCCTTGAGCGCCACCAACCCATGCCCACAGATTAATTGAAGGATCAAATTCCCACATATCACTTAACATTTCTTGAGTGTAATTAGAAAAGCTTCCAAACATATAAAATTTTCCATCATCTGATTTCCAATATTGATACGTCCATCTATTACCAGGAGAATTTGAAGGTGAAAAGACACCTTTCATCCCATAATTTGGAGGGATAAAACTAGATGAAATTCCATTCATTCTAGTCCATTGATTATTATTCGTATCAAACTTCCACATTATACTCCCATTATATCCATCTAAAAACCAAAGGTAACCTAAGTCATCAACCCATGAAATTGAAGATTCACCAAAGAAACCAGGATTATTCAAAGGAGAAGATATACCTAATGTACCATCATTTTGAGGGAAATTGCCGTGCATCCATGCCCATTGATTTAATGAAATACTATATTTCCACATAGAACTATATCCTTCAATACACGATAAAATCCAAAAATCTCCATTTAAATCTACCCAACTATTAGTTTGTCCAAATCCAGATGCAGGTGGATTAGTAGTACTTGAAAATTGTCCTAAGGTTCCATAGCTAGCTACACTATTTGTATTGCCTGAACCTTTCATCCATGTCCATTGATTAGAATTAACATCATACTTCCATAAATTATTGAAATAAATTTGATTATTAATATCCGTACCTCCATACAACCAAAAATTACCATTCTGATCTACCCAATTTCTAGATTCGTAAATATATCCCCCTCCTGGTGAATTAGTCGATGATGGAATTCCCTGTGTACCTAAAATTATTGCATCTGAAGTATTACTTCCACTCATCCAAGTCCATTCTCCTTGAACTTGCGAAAATGAGTATGCGTACATTATCAATGTAACAACAATTAAACTGAACTGTAATTTCATATTAGATTGATTTTAGTGATTATTTCTTCTTTCTACGTTGATGCGCTTCCCTTTCTCGTTCTTCGTTAGATTCCAGTTTTTTCAATTTTTTATTTTTTGAATTGATGATCCAAGAACTTTTTCCTTCAGTTACAGTTGCAGTTCCATTAATAAAAGCAGTCGCATTATTATATTCAAAAGGTATTATAGTCTGATTGAAATGATCTATGAATCCCCATTTCCCTTCTTTTTTTGCTGTTATTAATTTTTCTGAAGAGTTCAAAAGCCAATCATATTCAATTGGAATTTTAATTTCTCCTTGATAATTAATCGCTCCCCATTTTGTCCCCAACTGAACACGAGCCAATCCTTCATGAAAATCATCTGCTTGTGTGTATATCAAATTGATAATTATTTCACCATTTGAATTAATAAAACCGTATTTGCCATTTATTGCTACTTTAGCTAAACCACCAGCAAATACACCCGCATCATCATAAGTTAAAGGAATTATTTCTTTACCATTTTCATCAATAAATCCTCTCTTATTATTTTTTATTACAAGTGCTTTTCCTTCATAAAATTCACTACCAAAATCATACTCTGCTGGAACAACAATCATATTTTGATTGTTTTTATATCCAACCTTATACTTTTCATAAAAACGAATCAAATCTTGAGAATAAAGATTATTGAAAGAAGTTAAAAACAGAATTATAGGTAGTAATTTATGCATTTTTTTATATGTTTATTATCACAATAATAGTAATATTAAACTATAACTATAGGATTAAATGATTAATAGGTAATATCTTCTATTGAAAAGTATCTTCTGTTAATTGAAGTGTGTCTTATTTAAATAATAATATCATCATTTCTTAGATTTAGAAATTATTTTAAATAGTTTGCAAATTTTGGTGCAGTATCTAGAATGAATACATTTTAAGAAATCTGACTCCAATTCGGTTTTGCTTTCATCACTTTTCGTAATTGTTCTTTAACGATGTGATTTTTGGGTAATTCTAAAAATGGATCTTCTTGAAGAATTTTTCGAGCATATTCTCTTGCTTGAGAAACCAATTGTCCATCTTTGGCTAAATCAGCTATTTTTAAATCTAACTCTCCACTTTGTTGCGTTCCCATGATATCTCCTGGACCTCTCAATTCTAAATCAACTTCAGCAATTTCGAAACCGTCATTGGTACGAACCATTGTTTCCATTCGTTTTTTGGATTCTTTCGATAGTTTGATTCCAGTCATCAACACACAATAGGATTTTTCAGCTCCACGTCCTACTCTACCTCTTAATTGATGTAATTGAGACAAACCGAATCGCTCTGCACTTTCGATAATCATGATGGAAGCATTCGGTACATTTACACCAACTTCAATCACCGTTGTAGCAACCATAATTTGCGTTTCACCTTTAATAAAGCGTTGCATTTCAAACTCTTTATCTTCAGCTTTCATTTGACCGTGAACAATACTCACTCTAAAATTCGGCAAAGGAAATGCTCTTGAAATAGCTTCATAACCATCCATTAAGTTATTGTAATCCATCGATTCCGATTCTTTTATCAATGGATAAACGATGTACACTTGTCTCCCGAGAGTGATTTCTCGTTTCATAAATCCAAAAACCTCTAATCGACTCGCTTCAAACTTGTGCATGGTTGAAATTGGTTTCCGACCAGGAGGTAATTCATCTATCACTGAAACATCCAAATCTCCATAAAATGTCATCGCCAAGGTTCTCGGAATTGGAGTTGCTGTCATGACTAATACATGCGGAGGAACAATGTTTTTCTTCCAAAGTTTAGCACGTTGAGCCACACCAAAACGATGTTGTTCATCAATAACAACAATTCCTAAATTTTGAAATTTCACAACATCCTCCAATAAAGCATGCGTTCCAATCAGAATTTGAGTTTCACCATTTTCTAATCGCTCGTGAATTCCTTTTCTATCTTTCTTTTTAACTGACCCCGTAAGCAACTCAACGTTAACCTTCATTTCTTTCAAAAAATCTTTGATCGTAATAAAATGCTGATTTGCTAATATTTCTGTTGGAGCCATTAATGCTGCTTGAAATCCATTTCCAATTCCAAAAAGCATAGTTAATAAAGCGACCAATGTCTTTCCACTTCCCACATCACCTTGTAACAAACGATTCATGTGATGTCCTGTCATGAAATCTTTTCGAATTTCTTTCAATACTCGTTTTTGAGCATTTGTCAATTCAAAAGGTAAATGATGATCGTAAAACTTCGTAAAATGTTCACCAACTTCTTTAAAAATATGCCCTTTTGTTTTGGACATACTTATTTGTTTTCGCATCAACATTTCCAATTGAAGAAAAAATAATTCTTCAAATTTCAAACGTGTTCGAGCTGAATGAACAATTTGCTCATTGGAAGGGCAATGAATTTGAAATAAAGCTTCTTCTCTCGATATTAAATGAAAGTCTCGAAGCAATTCATCTGGAAGATTTTCTGGAATTTTACCTCTAATTTGTTCAGCTAAGGCTTTCGTGATTTTTTCAATTCCTTTCGAACTGAAACCTTTCATTCCTAATTTCTCCGAACTTGAATAAATCGGTTGAAATCCAACTTCGTTTTTTACTTTTTCAAGTTCAACGATTTCAGGATGAGGAATATTCCATGAAGAACCAAAAATTTTAGCCTTACCAAATATTTGATATTCCGTTCCTATTTTCAACATTGGTTTGATCCATTTCGCACCTTGAAACCAAACCAAATCAATCATTCCTGTTTGGTCTTGAAATTTAGCTGTTAAACGACTTTGTTTTCCAACTGGGGTTTCACTTATTTGAATGATTCGCCCTTTAATCTGAGCATATGAATCCAAATAAGGTAATTCAGAAATCGTTTGATACTGCGAACGATTGATGTAACGAAATGGAAAATAAAACAATAAATCTTCAAAGGTCCGAATACCCAATTCTTTTTTAAGAATTTCAGCACGTTGCGGACCAACACCTTTTAAATATTCAATGGGTGTTTGAAGAAAAACATTCATAAAGTAAAGGTAAAAAAAATCCCCCGAAAATTTCGAGGGATCTTACAAACTGAATATTTAATTTATGTTTATGTTAATTATTTTGCTTCGTTGAAAGATTTTAGACCTGCATCTAACCATTTTTGGAAATCTGAAGTCTTACTTGTGTGTTCATAATCAGCAGAACCGTTTGTTAAATCTTTACCGTCCACATCTTGCATCACATAATATGGTTGAGCTAAGATGTTATATCGATTAATTTGCATCAACTTCCATTTATCACCAGCAGTTTTTACGGTCATATTTCTACCGTCTATTGTTTTAAAAACACCTTGTTCGCTTTTCGGTAATTCTTCACGATCATCAACGTGTAAAGAAACAATTACAACATCATTTGTCAATTTGTTTAATACACCTTCTTCTCCCCAAACTTGTTGCTCCATTTTACGACAATTTACGCAATTGATTCCAGTGAAATCTACGAATAATGGTTTGTCTACTTCTTTTGCATATGCTAATGCTTTATCGTAATCATGAAAAACATTTATGTTTTGAGGTCCTAAATGTGTTCCTTCAGGACCACCTTTTTGAGCCACTGAGATTCCACCACCAAATCCTGTTGGAGATTCACTGTATTGTAATGGAGGTGGAAATGCACTCATGATTTTTAAAGGCGCTCCCCACATACCAGGAACCATATAAATCACAAATAATAAAGTTGTAGTTCCTAATAAAACTCTACCAACAGATAATTTTTCAATTGGACTATCATGTGGCATTCTTATTTTACCGAATAAATACAATGTCAAGACTGTAAATACTGCAATCCAAACTCCAATAAACATTTCTCTTTCCAATAAATGTAAATTCCAAGTCATATCAGCATTAGATAAGAATTTAAAAGCTAAAGCCAATTCTAAAAATCCTAATACTACTTTTACGGAGTTTAACCAACCACCCGATTTTGGCATTGAATTTAACCATCCTGGAAACATAGCAAATAAAGCAAATGGCAATGCTAATGCTAATGAAAATCCAAACATCCCAATAATTGGTGTAATACCTCCAACACTTGCTGCTTCAACTATTAATGAACCTACTATTGGACCTGTACAAGAAAAAGAAACCAATGCTAATGCTAAAGCCATGAAGAAAATTCCAACTAAACCACCTTTATCTGCTTTTGCATCTGCTTTGTTAACCCATGAATTTGGCATTCTAATCTCAAATGCACCAAGAAATGAAACGGCAAAAACAACTAATAAAACGAAAAATATAAAATTGAACCATGGATCTGTTGACATTTTATTTAATGCATCAGCTCCAAATATTGCAGTTACAGCAGTTCCTAAAGTGATGTAAATTAAAATTATTGAGATTCCAAAAATTGAAGCATTTTTAATTCCTTGCGCTTTAGATTTACTTTGTTTTGTAAAAAAACTAACTGTCATTGGGATCATAGGGAAAACGCATGGAGTAAATAACGCTGCTAATCCACTAATAAATGATATAATAAAAATAGCCAATAAAGATTTATGTTCTTCTTTTTTAGGGGCTATTTTAACTGTTTTTTCTTCAGGTTTTGAAATTACTTCAGCTTGTGTTTCAATTTCTCCCTCAACTGTTTCAATTACAGAATCTCCAGAATTAGCCTGATCATTTACAGGATTAACTTCTGAAGTCGCACTTGATTTCAAACCTTTAACATTCACTTTAAAAGTTCCTTCATAAGGCGCTAAACAATGAGTTTCATCACATGTTTGAAATGAAAAAGTTCCATTTAACACGAAATCTTTTTCAGAAGTAACTTTGATCTTTTGTTTTAAGAAAATTTTTCCTTCATGATAACTTAAATCTTCATCAGAAGCATCGTCATGTTTAACAATTGGCTTTGGCTCAACAACACTTCCAACTGTTTTAAATGTTGATGCTTTCGTTAATTTAAAAGTTGTTGGTAAACCAAATACCCCTTTCGGTAAAACGATTGAATTAATATGCCAATGCGTTTCCATCTTTACTTCAGCAATAATTGTTGCTTCGTCACCTTTTTGTTCTATAGAAAATTTCCATTTCGCTTTATCTTCTGGATACTCAATTTGAGCTAAAATAGCGTTTGAACTGAACAGAACAAAAAACATCATGATCATTTTCATGACATTGAAAGCATTTTTATTTTTCATCTTTGGCATTTATATTAAATTCTTAATTATTTTAATTCTATTTTGAAAGGTATATCTGTTGGTGGTAAACACATGGTTTCATTACACACCATGAATGTCACAAAACCTTCAATTATTTGAGAAGATTTAAATTCAACTTTTTGTTTAAATACCACTTCGCCTTTATAAAAATCTAATGTAGCTTCAAAATTCTCATCGTATTCTTTAATAGGCGTTGGCTCTTCTGTTTTTCCAACTAATTTAATCTTATCATTTGGAGTAAAGACAAAAGCAGACGGGACAGGTCCTATTTTATTATTGATGTATTGGCTATATAAATGCCAACCTTCTGCAATTGAAGCTTTCATTTCAATTGTTTTGCTGTTTGTATTGTAAGTAAAATCCCATTTCACTTTTTCTTGTGAAAATAGTACTTGACTTAAAATCAACACTAAAAATGTAACAAGTAATTTCATATTTGTAATTTACAACTCAAATGTACAAAAAGCATTTCTTTAAAACCGTTTGAATTAACAAAAAGCTTGTATTCCTATTTCAATTAAAACCAAATCACAAATTCATTAAGTTGCTAAAAAACTTAACATTAGAACTAAACAATTTTAATAATCATAGATGTAATATGGTTTTTTTAAACAAAAAAAAAGAGGAAGTAAATTCCTCTTTTTAACATATTTTTAACTGTAAATTATAATTTCACATCCACAATTCTAGCAATTGGAATCCAAACGCCTCCTTTTAAACAAATATATTTTGCTCCATTTGCCCATATTGTTGTATCAACTCTTTTCAATCCTGAATCGTCTTGAAAAATAATAGACACTTTACTATGGTGAGCATTCCCTAACAAAGTTGCTTTCTCAATCAACTTCATTATTTCTGGATTTTGGTCAACATGAATTGAATTATCATGAAACGACAAAGAAGCTACTAGTTCTTTCTCGATAAGTTCTGGTGTCGATGTCTCTTTCATATCTAATTGGTTTTAGTAATCTTTAATCTTTATTCGTTCCTCTTACTGAACTAAATTTAAATATAAAGAATTTTTTTAATAAATAAAATTTTTGGCAAAAATAATATTAAATTTTTAATCTTGCAGTTGCAGTTACAGTTTGGTCGGCAAATATACCATTTTTATACATATATTTTCCAGTTATTGCAATCATTGCTGCATTATCAGTGCAAAATTCAAATTTTGGAATATAAACATCCCATTTTTTTTGAGCACCGACTTCCATTAATTTTGTTCTCAAACCAGAATTTGCCG
Source organism: Flavobacteriales bacterium (assembly GCA_947453715.1). GTDB lineage: Bacteria > Bacteroidota > Bacteroidia > Flavobacteriales_D > Crocinitomicaceae > CAIUKX01. The sequence goes on from CANGHX010000004.1 coordinate 14,443, forward strand.
AAACACCACCAGCAATCGCTATTTGATTTATTTTCAAATCTTTTGCAGCTAAAACAAGCTTTTTAAATAAAATTTCGATAATCGTTTTTTGAATTGAAGCACATAAATCATTTATATTTTCTTCTATGAAATTTGGATTTTCCTTAACCTGTTTTTGAATAAAATATAATATAGAAGTTTTTAAACCACTAAAACTATAATCATAGTCCTTAATTTGTGGTTTCGAAAATTCAAATCTATCTGGATCACCTAATTTAGCATGCTTATCAATCAATGGTCCACCAGGATATGGAAACCCTAATGTTTTAGCAGCTTTATCAAATGCTTCACCAGCTGCATCATCAATCGTTTGACCAATAACCTCCATTTCCAAATGATCCTTTACCAAAACGATTTGAGTATGTCCTCCTGAAACTGTCAAACAAATAAATGGAAATTTAGGTTTCGACTTACCATCATCATCAATAAAATGAGCCAAAACATGTCCATGCATATGATTTACATCCAACATTGGAATATTCAATGCTAAAGCAAATGATTTTGCAAAAGAAGTCCCTACAACTAAAGAACCTAACAATCCTGGACCTTTTGTAAATGCAATTGCATCAATATCTTGCAAAGTAATTCCAGCTTTCTTTATTGCAGTATCTACAACAGGAATAATGTTTTGTTGATGTGCTCTACTTGCAAGCTCAGGAACAACTCCACCATAAATTTTATGGATCTCTTGTCCAGCTATAATATTTGATAAAATGGCTTCGTTTTTGATAACTGCAGCAGAAGTATCATCACAAGATGACTCAATACCTAGTATTATTATATCTTTTTGACTCAACTTTTAGTAAATTTGTATCTGAATGACAAAAATAATTAAAATAATAGGAAGAATAGTCGGAATTTCATTTGAATGGATTCTTATTTTTATTCTATTATTTGCCTTTGTAATTCGCACGAGCCCTGTTCAAACTTATTTAGCTGGTTTTGCAACAAATTTTCTTTCAAATGAATTAAAAACTGAGTTTAGGATAGGGAAAGTTTCTATTGTATCACTAGACAGATTAGCTTTGGAAGAAGTGCTTGTTAGGGATCAAAAACAAGACACGTTAGCATATATTCCAAGAGTTTACGTAACACTCCAAAGCTTAAATTTAAAATCAAATAAAGTTGTTTTAAACGAACTCGAACTTGACAAAGGTGTAATAAAGTTAAATAGAGATAAAAAAACGGGGGACTATAATTATTGGTTTATTACTGATTACTTTGCAAGCGGTGGAAGTTCTGGTGGCAAAGCTATTGACTTGTATTTAAATGAAATTCGATTGAATGATGTCAAATTTAATTATGACGATAATCGAAAGTATTATTCCACTTTTGGTGTTGATTACGATCATATTCATTTAAAACATGTAAACATTATTGCAACAGACATTTCCGTTATTGGAGAAACGATTAAAGCTTCAATCAAAGAAATTTCTGCAAAAGATAAATCTGGTTTTGAATTAACTAAATTCAAAACAAACTGTGAAGTCTCACCAAAAGGTGTATTGATGAAAAATCTGAGTATAAAAACTCCTTTCTCCAATCTTTACGCAAAAAAACTAGATCTATTAATGAACCGCTACGAATGTTTTTATTCATTTGAAGACAGTGTTTCTTTTGATTCTCATATAAACCCAAGTTCAATTTCGATGAAAGACATTGCCTATTTTGCAACGGCACTTGAAGGAATGGATCAACAAGTTTTTTTATCAGCTGATGTTACTAGAAAAGTAAAAGATTTGAAAATTGCCAATTTAAATTTAAAAACGGGGGACAATATTCAATTATTAGGAACACTTAATTTACCTGACTTTAGAAATTTTGAACACGCTTTTTTCCAAGAAAAAATTGACTATTTAAATCTTCCTTTGGTTGATTTAAAAAAAATAAAAATGCCCAAAGATAATGGTGGAGGGTATTTAAGCTTCGATAAATATGTCGAACGATTAGGGTATTTCAATGCGAAAAACTTAAAATTAGATGGATTTTATTCTCAATTTGTAATCGCAGCGAATCAGTTGAACACATCGCTTGGCTCAATTAAGTTTGATAACGGCATTATGTTTACCGAAAACAAAATTAATAATTCATATTTCTTTGAACGTTCACAATCGAGTGAATACGATGTGAAAATTGAGAAGTTCCAATTGGACAAATTTTTAAATGATTCAAATTTTGGTGAAGTTGATGGGACAGTCTTTTTAAGCGGGGAAGCATTTTCTATCAATAACATAAAGTTTAATGACATAGAAGGAAACATCAATCATTTTCATTATTTAGATTACACCTATGAAAATGTATTTGTTGAGCAAGGAAAATTCGTAGATAACATTTTTGATGCTAAAATTGAAATCAAAGATGATAATTTAAATCTTGTTTATGATGGATTTATCGATTTCAATGGAAATCAACATATGAATTTTAATATTGATTTGACAAAAGCAATTTTAGACAATTTAAATATAACGCATATAGACAACACAAAATTATCTTCAAATTTCACAATAGACTTAACAGGTTCAACTTCAAATTCGCTTTTTGGAACAATCAAAATGAATGGATTAGTTTACACGGAAGGTGACAAAAAAATCAATATTCCTGCTTTAACAATAAAAGTTGACCGTTCAATCGAGGAAGATATATTAACGATTAATAGTAGTATTTTAAATACAACCATAATAGGTAAAGTAGATTTCGGAACTGTTGTAAATGATTTTAAAAATCAATTTAGTAAAATATTCCCAGCAATTGTAAAACCGCAATTAGCTGTTAATTCTAAAAAAGGCAAAAAGAAAAAAGCAATCATTAAACCTAAAAATCATTTTCAATATTCTATCGAAATAAAGGAAGCAAAAGACTTTTTAAGCATTTTTGTTCCTGACTTAATGATTTCAAGTGGAACTAAAATCAGTGGAAATTATGTTGGTCAAACTGAAGATTTTTCAATGAAAATAACTTCTCCTTCTATCAATTATCAAAACATCAAAATGCAAAACATTGCTGTAGATCAAAAAGTAACCTCTAATGAATTAACAGCAAGCTATTCAATTAAAAAGTTCCATTTAAACGATAGTATAAACGTTGATAATTTGAATTTTAAAACAACAGGAACTAAAGATACTTTAACATCTCAATTAACATGGAATCCTGAAACTAAAAATGATTCAAAAATAAGTTGGAATACAGTTGTATTAGATTACGACAAATATAAAATCCTTCTTGATCCCTCTTATTTCGCATTACGTGAAAAAAGATGGGATATCAAAAATCAATCATTCATTGGAATCGATGGCTTAAACATTGAAGTAGATAACTTTTTATTAGCTAGAAACGATCAATATATTGCAATTGATGGTAAAATTTCAACGAATGATGAAGAAAAATTAAACTTTAAAGTCAATGATTTACTTCTCGACGAATTTACATACTTAATAGGCTCTCCAATTAATGTAAGTGGTTTAGTAAATGGTTGGGGATACATATCAAATCCTTATAAAAATTTAAATTACATTGGAGATGCAAACATTCAAAATCTGTTTGTAGACAATAGAGAAGTTGGTAATGTTTTTGTCCAATCTCAATGGAATAAAAACTCAAATAGCTTTGGGTTAACAGGTGATTTAATTTATAAAAATGTTGAAACGTTTGCTTTTGAAGGAAATTATTCAGTCGATAAAAAAGATAATAATTTAGATTTCAATTTATTATTCGATCATACGGATATTCAATTTACCAATGCATTCATGGATCCAGATGTTATGTCAAATATTAAAGGACTTATTAATGGCAGTTTGAAAGTAACAGGAAATATTGATGAGCCTGTAATCGAAGGTGAAGTTGAATTATTAAATGGAAATACGAAACTTGATATTTTAGGAGTTAATTTTGGATTAAATGGAAAAATTTCATCAGATAAATACGGATTCTACATCAATAATATGCCTGTCAATGATGAGGAAGGAAATACTGGATCTTTAAACGGTTCTATTTACCATACAAATTTTAAAGACTGGAACTTTGATCTTCTTTTCAATTTAGAAGATGATTATATCCACAAAGATCCACTTTTAGGTTGGAAACCAGCACCACTTGATAAATTCTTAGTATTAAATACAACTTTCAAGGAAGGTGATATTTATTACGGAAAAGGATATGGTACAGGAACAGCAAATATTTTTGGGTATGCTGATAATATTGAAATTACGGTAAATCTACAAACTGAAAAAGATACTAAAATCATTTTCCCGATGTATGAAGCAGCTCAAGTTGAAGAAGAGGAAAGTTTCATCAAATACACTGCAAAAAATGACACAATAAAATCCCTCGTTCCTGAAATTGATTTCACAGGTGTAGATTTAGATTTAAATTTTGAAATTACTCCTGATGCAAATCTAAAAGTCATTTTCAACGACAAAACTGGTGACCAAATTACCGCTAAAGGAGCAGGTAACATCGCTGTAAAATTGGATAATTTAGGCGACGTTGAAATGGAAGGTACGTTTAATGTGAAAAATGGTATGTACAATTTTGTTATGGGTTCTGTCCGTCAACCTCTTTTCATTCAACAAGGCTCAATCACTTGGACTGGTGACCCTTACAATGCCTATATTGATCTGAAAACATATTTTGATGTTAAAGCGAGTATTAGCGAAATCTCTCCTGATAATATTACAGGTACAGCCAATTCAACTCCACAAGATATTCAATGCTTTATTAATTTATCAGAATCACTGTTTAAACCAGCAATTGCTTTTGATATTAAAGCACCTAAAGCTACCGATGAAGGACAAAGCTTAATTAATCGAATTGTAAGTGATCCCGACGAAAAAAATCGACAATTCTTCTCCTTATTATTATGGAAGCATTTCCAACCTTTACAAGGATCCGCTGGTGCTGGAGGAGGAAGTGCTGCATTGGATTTAGTTGCAAACCAAATAAATTCGATGTTATCTCAAGTTTCTAAGGATTACAAATTAAAATTAGATTTAGGGGCAGATGCCAATGGAGGCAATACTGTTGCTTTAGATGTATCCAAGCAATTTTTAGATAATCGACTAATATTAACCGGTAGTTTTGGCGTAGATAACTCTGGAAGTGCTACCAATTCCAGTTCTTCAAGCTCAACATCAACAAAAACAAGTTCTACTGCACAAAGTTCATTAATTGGTGATGTAAACTTAGAATATTTATTAAATGAATCAGGTACCTTTAGAGTAAATGTATTTAATGAATCGAATGATAATACCATTATTCAACAAAAATCATTAGGTCTTTTCACACAAGGTGCTGGTCTTCATTACCAAGAAGATTTTAACAATATTGAAAACTTTAAGATGATTCAATATGCTTTAGATGTATTTAGACCAAAGACAAAGAAAAAATTCATTAATAAAAAGAAACGAAAATTAACCGCCGTTCCGGTTGATCAAAAGAAATAAGACAATTTGATTAAAAAATGTCTTTCTGTTTGAAGTTTCAAGTTAAATAAATTCAATCAAAGCGAACTTTTATTATTTTTGCACAACTGTGAAATAAGCTAAAACAATATACTCCTTAGAGGAAGATTTTTAATTAGCAATTCACTTTTTGACTTTCAAACATATCAAATACATATGAAAAAAGTATTAATTGCAAATAGAGGTGAAATTGCTAGAAGAGTAATTCGCACATTAAAAAAAATGAATATTGCCAGTGTTGCAATATATTCAGATGCAGATAGAAACGCACCACATGTATTAGAAGCTGACGAAGCAGTATATGTAGGAGAAAGTCCATCTTCTGAAAGTTACCTTAAACAAGATGTCATTTTAGATTGTTGTAAAAAACTAGGAGTTGATGGTATTCATCCAGGATATGGCTTTTTGTCAGAGAATGCTGTATTTGCTCGTAAGGTAAAAGAGGCTGGAATTACTTTCATTGGTCCTTCTCCAGAAGCAATGGAAATAATGGGAGATAAATTAAGTGCGAAACAAGCCGTAAAGAGTTACAATGTCCCTTTAGTTCCAGGAGTTGATAGCGCCATTTCAGATGTAAATGAAGCTATAAAAATTGCAGAAGAAGTTGGATACCCCATTTTAATAAAAGCATCTGCTGGTGGAGGTGGAAAAGGGATGCGACTTGTTGAAAATTCCGCAGAATTTGCTGAACAAATGAAATTAGCTCAAAACGAAGCAAGATCATCATTTGGAGACGATGCCGTTTTCATTGAAAAATTTGTAACAAAACCAAGACATATTGAGATTCAAGTTTTCGCTGATAGAGCTGGAAATACAGTTTATCTATTTGAAAGAGAATGTAGTATTCAACGAAGACATCAAAAAGTAATTGAAGAAGCTCCAAGCGCTGTGTTAACACCCGAATTAAGAAAACAAATGGGTGAAGCTGCAGTTGCCGTTTGTAAAGCTTGTAACTATGAAGGCGCTGGAACAGTAGAATTTCTATTAGATGCTGATTTAAAGTTTTATTTCCTAGAAATGAATACACGTCTTCAAGTTGAACATCCAGTTACTGAAGAAATAACAGGTTTAGATCTAGTGGAATGGCAAATTCTTGTTGCAAGAGGTGAAAACTTACCTAAAACCCAAGAAGAATTACACATAAAAGGACATGCAATCGAAGTCCGTGTATACGCTGAAGACACATTAAATGGATTTGTTCCAGATATCGGTAATTTAAAACGTTATAGAATTCCTTCAGGAAGAAGCGTGAGAGTTGATGATGGATTTGTAGAAGGAATGGATATTCCTATATATTATGATCCTATGATTGCTAAATTAGTTGTTTGGGGGAAAACGAGAGAAGATGCTATCAGAAGAACAATTCAAGCAATAGATCATTATCAAATTTCAGGCATCAAAACAACTTTAGATTTTGGTAAATATGTTTTAAAACATGAAGCATTCGTAAGTGGAAACTTTGATACCAACTTTGTAAAACATTATTTTCAAGATCCAAAAATCATGTACACAGCCATGGAAGAAGAAAAAGAAGCTTTAGAACATGGAATTGATGAGATTTGGGAATCAATAAAAAAACACAAATCCAAAGAATATGCATCTAGAGAAATTAGCAGTTCTTGGATAAACACTAGAATTTAATTTTAAAAATGGTGTCTTCTATACTGAGAAGACACCATTTTTTTTTTAAAATAAACTTTCAAGTTTTTCTAAACCAATCCCTCTCGATCCTTTAAGTAATATAAGTTGATCTTTAATTTGATTTACATTGAAAAATACTTCTGCATTTTCTCGTGAGTCGAAAGCATTACTATTTTCACTTAAGATTGTCTTAAAAATTGAACCTACAAAAAATCCTTTTAAATTCAGTTTATCTATCAAATTAATGATATTCTCGTGCTCTTTTATTGATTCCTCTCCTAACTCCAGCATATCTCCAATTATAAAAGTTTTCTCATTTGTTGGAATTTGAGCAAAACTTTCAAGTGCTGATTTCATACTTGTTGGATTAGCGTTGTAGCAATCTAAAATTAACTTGTTTTTAGCTGTTTCTTTTACTTGAGAACGATTATTTGTTGGATTATATGATTCTAATGCTTCGTTAATTAATTGCGGATCTATTTCAAATTGAATACCAAAAGCAATGGCCGCTAAAAAATTATAAAAATTATATTTTCCGATCAAATTTGTTGAAATAATAGGCGAAGTATAATTATTCGATTTCCATTTAAATTCAACAAATGGTGTCATATTAACTAATTCACCTTGTATTTCAGAATTACTTGCTTCACCATATGATAAAACGTTTATCCCAGAAGGTAAAATGTTTTTTAAAATCGAATCATCATTGTTTATAATAATTTTTCCTTTAGAAATTTCAATTGAATCATACAATTCTTTTTTTGTTTTTAATACACCTTCAAAATTTTTAAAACCTTCTAAATGTGCTTTACCAATATTGGTGATTATTCCTAATGTAGGTTCTGCAATTTCAGTTAATTCTTGGATATCAAAGAATTTATTTGCACCCATTTCAATCACTGCTATCTCATGTTCGGCGTTCAATCGTAGCAAAGTTAATGGCACACCTATATGATTATTTAAATTACCTTCTGTAAAAAGCACATTGTATTTTGTGGCTAAAACACAACTTATTAATTCTTTTGAAGTTGTTTTACCATTACTCCCCGTGATTCCTATAACTGGAATTGAAAATTGATTCCTGTGGTAATTAGCTAATTTTTGAAGAAAAATTAATGCGTTATCAACGTAAAAAATAGATGTCTCATTACAATAATTTCGTTCATCACTTATTACATATTTAGCACCATTTTCAATTGCTGATTCGGCAAAAACATTTCCATTAAAATTGTCTCCTTTCAAACAAATAAATAAGCAATCATTAGTGATTTTTCTTGAATCTGTACAAATACCAGATGTTTCGTAAAACAATTTATATAATTTCTCCATTTTTAAACATAAAAAAAACCCGTCTTTCAACGGGTTTAATTAAAAAAATATTTTTTATTTCTTTTTTCTGTCATTAGCAACTCCCATTCCGATAGGACTTCCTAAACGATCCATACAACATCTGAAACCAATAGTTGAAAGTGATTTATCTTCATCTAAGAATCTTCTAGAACCACCTACTAACCAATAAGCTCTGTCTTTCCATGAACCACCTTTGTAAACTCTTGATTTATCAGAAACCAATGTTGTTGGCCATGAAGTTCTATCACCTGGTTTAACTTGTTGACCATCTAAACCAAACTCTTCGTGTTGGCTTTGGTACATAATTAAATTAGGGTCACGACTTGCTTGATTAATTTTGTTTTTAATGTCATCATTTTGGTAATAAATTGAACTTTCAATATCACCATCTAAGTAATCAATATAATCGTCTTTTCTATAATTCAAACGACCGATGTTTTCCTCTTCAGTTACATTTCTGTATTTCAATTTTCCTGGAGTATCAGTAATGAAAGCTGTAAAACCTTCTCTCAACATAGAGATGATTTCGAAAGCATACTCTTCTCCACTAGGCCCTACTCTTAATTCTTCAGCAAAAATACCATCAAATAACTCATCTTGAATTCTAGCTGCAGCCTCATTATCGTGTTTGTTATTTTTATCAATAATTGATAAATCGATGATGTGATTGATTTTAGCTAATAATTTCAACTCAACTGAATCTTTTACATTTCCATGAGAAACGTAGAAAGGATCTGGAGCATGTCCTTTAACATCTGGATTTCTAGATTGAACATTTTTAGAAATTCCTACAGGTATAACAGTATCATTTGGATCATGTTTTTGAGCAGAAACTCTTTGGTAACGAACTCTTTCAAATTCATTCAAATATTCTTTCATGCCATGAACATCAAATTGTACAGTTGCATTTTTGATCTCTGTAGAACCCGCATTGTTCAATAATTTTGTCCTAAATACATTTCCTCTAAAAGGTCTGAACTCATCAAAATCTTCTGAAGACAATGGTCTGTAAACATCTAATACCCATTCAGAAACGTTACCTGCCATATGGTATAAACCATAATCATTTGGCCAATAAGACTCCACTGGAGCTGTAACATCTGCCTGATCGTTCAAGTTTCCAGCAACCCCCATGTAATCCCCTGTTCCACGAACAAAGTTAGCACGAATAGAACCTTGAAATTGTTCTTCATCATTACGAACCCAGTGACCATCCCAAGGATATAATCTTCTGTCAGTAATTAATTCTGTTCCTTCTTGTAAGTTACCTACTAAACCATAGTAAGCAAATTCCCATTCAGCCTCAGTTGGTAGCCTGTAACGTGGTAATAAGATACCATCTTCCATTCTCACAATACGTGTTCCTAATTTTTTACCATTCGCTTTAGATGGATTCAAATCTTGTAAATTATTCAATACTTTTTCTTCGTATTGACCAGCTAAATAAGATTCTGTATTAAATGTAGCCTCGTCTTTTTGCTCAATATTAAAATCTAATACACCTTCACGAATTAAGATATACTCATTCACACGGTCAGTTCTCCATTTACAGTAATCAGATGCTTGCAACCAAGTTACACCAACGACAGGATAATCTCTGTAGGCAGGATGTCTTAAGTAGTATTCAACAAATTTCTCTTGAAATCCTAAAGGAGACCTCCAAGCATTTGTATCAGGTAATGCATTTTTGTAAACGATTGGATACGTTTCGTATGCTCTAGAGATCCAATACAAATATTCACACCAGTGAAAGTTAGTTACCTCTGTTTGATCCATGTAGAATGAAGAAACAGATACTCTAGCAGGACGATTGTTCCAATCATACATAACATCTTGTTCTGCACGCCCCATTGTAAATGTACCACCTTCAATCATTACTAAACCTGGTCCAGTTTCTTGATCTACAAATGGCATTTTTTGGAAACCTCCAGTTCTTGGATCATTATACTCCCAACCTGTAGAAGATGATCGTTCACGTGTACAAGAACTCAAAATCATTGTACCGATGAATACTGCCGCAAAATAGTGAAGTAATTTCATATGTTTATTTTGTTTATTCATTATTTCAGAAATGCAAATTTACTATATAAACGTTAACTACAATAAAAGTTACACTTTTTTTTATTTTTTTTAAAAAGAAGGACAAGCAATTGTTCTAAATGTTGTTGGTTTTGCTTTACAATTTAAGTTTAAACCTAAGGAAATTTCATGCGAACCATGCGAAGTTCCATTATTTAACTTTGAAACTGTCACATCATAACTATAACCTATTTTAAAATTTTTAGAATTTATTCCTAAAGAAACAATAAATGCATCTTTATTTCTAAACCAAATACCTGTTGTAAAAACATTGTGCTTTATATAAGTACCAATACACAACTCTTGAAAGCCTTGCTGGTATTGATAAATAATATTAGGCATTATAGATGTACCATTATTATATCTTGATTTTTTACCTAATTTAATTTCAGCTCCCATATGACCTGTTAAACGCATTGGTAGTTTCGAATTTCCAATAATCATAGATTCATTCGGCTCATTCAAATGATGTGCAGCAAATCCAAAAAAGAAATTTTTACTATATCCAACAACTCCAGCTGAAGCATCGAAAAAACCTCTCTTCCCACCTCTTGGAACATCGCCAGTTGAATAAATAAACCCTTTTCTAGGATCAATCATGTCACCAAAAGTTAATTTATCCCAATCCAATGTTTTTTGATACCATGAAGCTCTTGCACCAAACATTAAAGAAAATTTACGTGTAACCTTAACGTGATATGAATAAACTAAACCTAACATTGAAGTCTGAATAGTGCCTTTTCCTTGTTGATCATTTGTTACTAAAATACCAATTCCACCAGAAATATTTTTCACATATTGATCATAAGAAGCACTTGTTGTAACGTAATTCCCTGATAAATTAGGCCATTCATTTCGGTAATTCATCGCAAATCTTGGGCAATTATTTGAACCAGCAAAAGCAGGGTTTAAATATATTGGATTTGCATAAAACTGAGTAAACGTAGGGTCTTGAGCCAACAATCGTTGCCCAGCAAAAATCACCAAAACCACTATTATAATTTGTCTTATATTCTTCATCAACTTGACTTATAGAAATAAATGAAATTCAATAACCTATAACGTTTATCAACACTAAAAGGTTACAAATATTGTAAAACGTTTAAAATATTCAAAGATTAATTACGTTTTTATTTTATGTTTTTTAGAAATGATACCCATATTTGCAGTATGAAGTTACAAATAAGTTTAAATATGATAAAATATTTTTTTATCCTTTACATATTCGTTGGAATAAAATCCACAATTGTTGCTCAAGAAACAATAACAATACCATGGGACTCTCCTAAAGAAATAATATTAAATGGTGAAAAAGTAAAAATACCTGTAATTCAAAACCAACCTTATTCAAATAACAAACCATTTTTTTTCTGGGAAAAAGAACTAAATAATTTCAATTATGTGACATTAACATCTTTCACAACTACCTCGTGTACATCAGACGAACTCAATTACTTAAAAAAAGAAGTCATTAATATTCCGCAAGAACTTGACTATAAATTAAAAATTATTAATTCTGGTAACACAAAAAAAATTACACTACAATTATTTCCATTTATTACAGAAAATGGTGCATTAAGAAAAATTGCAACTTTCAATTTAGATTTTTCAAATTCTAAAAAAAATGATAAATCGCTTGAAAAGAGTTATCAAGTAAATTCAGTGTTGGCAGCTGGTAGTGGAACGTGGTATAAAATTAAAGTCAATAATAGTGGGATTCATAAGATTGACAAAGCTTTTTTAGAGTCTTGTGGAATCAATACTTTAAATTTAAATCCAAATAATATAAATATTTTCGGAAATGGGGACGGGAAATTGCCTGAATTAAATTCTGTGCCTTCAACTGATGACTTAGCTAAAAATGCTATTTATGTCGCAGGAGAAAGTGACGGACAGTTCAATGATAATGACTACATTCTTTTTTACGCTTGGGGACCTACTAGATGGTACCCAAATTCTACATTAACTAGTTTTAATTACGATCAAAATATTTATTCAGATTACTCTTATTATTTCATCAATATAAATCCTTCAGAATCCCCTCTGAGAATTACAAATATTAATTCTTCATTAGGAATCATAACAGATAATGTTTCAAGTTATTCATATTTCACCAATCATGAAGTTGATACAAAATCACTTGTAAGTGGCGGTCAAAGATGGTATGGTGAAGAATTTGACACAGAACTTACCAAATCTTTTAATTTTGACATACCGAGTATTGTTAATGCAACACCTGTTAATTTCTCAATTTCACTAGCTACAAACTCAAGTTCATCAAGTACTTCTACTCATAAATATTTAATTAATGGTAACCAAGTTTATTCTGCAAATCTACCTTCAGCAGCATCCGATTCTTACAGTAGAGCCAATGTAGCTTTTCAATTCAATGCCAATTCAAGTTCAATTCCATTAAGCATAACTGTTACTCGCTCAAACCCATCAACTCTAACATACTTAGATAATATATTAATAAATACTCGTAGAAATTTATCACAATTAGGGAGCCAATATAATTTTAGAGATTTAATTTCTGTTGGAACATCAAAAATAAGTGAATTCACACTTACTAGTTTTTCGCCTAGCGGTTTTGTTTGGGATATAACAAATAGACATCAACCATTACAAATAAATGGCACTAATGCAAATTCAACATTCGTTTTTAGATTAGAAACTGACAGTTTAAGAGAATTTGTAGCAAGTGATGGAATCAATTTCTTCACTCCTGAAAAAGTTGGAAGTATCTCCTATCAAAATTTACATGCTTTGCCACAAGTAGATTATGTGATCGTGACACATCCTGATTTTACATCTGAAGCTAATCGACTTGCGAATCTTCATAGAGCAAACGGAACAACGGTTCATGTCGTAACAACAGAACAAGTATATAATGAATTCAGTTCAGGCATGCTTGATCCAACTGCAATTAAGCGCTTTATGAAAATGTTTTATGATCGCTCACTTCTCATACCTAACTCAGCACCGAAATATCTTTTACTATTTGGTGATGGGACTTATGACCCAAAAAATAGGGTCGCAAATAATAATAACTATGTTCCAACTTATCAAGCGCTAAATTCTGAAAACCATATATCAGCCTTAGTATCAGATGATTATTTTGGATTGTTGGATGACACTGATTCTTTTGACGATGTTGATCAGCTTGATATTGGTGTTGGTAGATTATTGATTTCTTCATCTCAAATTGCAACTGAGCAGGTAAATAAAATTGAGCATTATATGAAAAATGGATCCAATTTATATTCAACTTCAAATTGTTGCTCTTCCAATTTAGCTAGCAATACTTTTGGGGATTGGAGACAAAAATACGTATTGATTGCAGATGATGAACAAGGTGGACAATTTGTCTCAGTGGATGCAGAGCCGAATTATAATTATGTGAAAACAAACCATACCGATTTAAACTGTGACAAATTATACTTAGACGCCTTTACACAGGTCACAACAGCTGGTGGACAAAGATATCCTGATGTTTTTAATGCAATTACAGATCGAGTCCAAAACGGTGCATTGATCGTCAATTATATTGGGCACGGTGGTGAGGTTGGTGTTGCTGAAGAAAGAGTAATTACAATTCCACAGATACAAAGTTGGAGCAACATTAACAAACTTAACCTATTAGTGTCTGCAACTTGTGAATTTACAAAATTTGACGATCCAAGTCGTGTTTCTGCTGGCGAATGGGCTTCTTTAAACCCTACGGGTTCTTCAATTGCACTAATGACAACCACACGTTCAATTTACATTTCAATTAATACAGATATTATAACGAAATTTTATGAAAATGTATTTAATCGAGATCTAAATTATAAACCCCAAACGTTTGGAGAAATAATAAAAATCACAAAAAATCAAGCTTCTGCATCTGAAAATAAAAGATGTTTTACTTTAATTGGGGATCCTGCATTAAAAATCGCACTTCCAACAATGAAAGTATTAACAGATAGTATTAATTCAACATCTCCAAGTATACAAATCGACACTTTAAAAGCTTTAAGCAAAGTAACAATTAAAGGACATATTACTGACATGAATAACAATATACTCTCTAATTTTAATGGCATTTTAAGCCCTACTATTTTTGACAAACCGAAAGCATTATCAACATTAGGTCAAGACCCTGCATCACCCATTATTCCTTTTGAACTTCAAAAAAGTGCAATATTTAAAGGTCAAGTCAGTGTGAAAAATGGTTTCTTTTCATTTTCATTTATTATCCCTAAAGACATTAATTTCAGTTATGGCAATGGTAAAATAAGTTATTATGCAAATACAACCGATTTAACTACAAATTATGATGCTGGCGGAGATGATAAACGAATAATTGTAGGAGGTATTGATCCAAATGGTATTGTTGACAATCAATCTCCTACTATAAAAATGTATCTAAACGAAGAAAAATTTGCTGATGGAGGAATAACAAACGAAACACCAACTTTATTTGCAAAAATTGAAGATGACAATGGTATAAATACTGTTGGTAATGGAATTGGACATGACATTACTGCAATTTTAGATGGCGAAACTGCGAATCCAATAATATTAAACAATTACTACACCGCTGATTTAGATTCATACCAAAAAGGACAGGTTACATATACATTCCCTGCTATTCCTGCTGGAGAGCATAAATTAACGTTAAAAGCGTGGGATATTAATGACAATTCTGTAGAAAGCTCTATTAATTTTACGGTTAAAGAAAAACAAAATATTGCTCTAGATCATGTATTAAATTATCCAAATCCATTCACGACAAAAACATCTTTTTTCTTTGAACACAATCAAGTTTGTTCTGAATTAGAGGCACAAGTTCAGATTTTTACCATTTCAGGCAAAGTTGTTAAAACAATTAACCAAACAGTAAACACAATAGGCTTTCGTTCAAATGGAATTGACTGGGATGGCAAGGATGATTTTGGAGATCAATTAGCAAAAGGAGTCTATATTTACCGATTAATGGTTAAATCTTCTACAGGTGAAATTGCAGAAAAAACAGAAAAATTAGTATTATTAAAATAATCATACAATAAAATTTGTTGTTTTACGTATATTTGACAACTCAAATGAAAAATTAGAAATGAGACAACACTTTGCTTTAATACTGTTTTTAACTTCTTTTATTGGAAATAATTTTGCACAAACTCCTGCTAAAGAAACTTTATTACAACTAAATACGATTACAACTGCATTACCCTTCATGTCAATCACGCCAGACTCAAGGGCTGGTGGAATGGGTGATGCTGGTACAAGTTTAAGTGCCTCGTGTAATTCTATTTATTGGAATACTTCGATGCTTAGTTTTGCTAAAGATCCTTCTGAAATTGGTGTTTCCTATACACCTTGGCTTCGTCAGTTAACGAATGACATGAGTATTTCCTATTTGTCTGGTTATAAAAGATTAAGTGAAAAACATGCGATTGGAGGTTCATTAAGATACTTTAGTTTAGGAGATATCACTTTCACTGATGCGCAAGGAAATATTACAAGACATGATAAACCGAGTGAATGGGAAATAACAGGCGGTTATGCTTTTAAATTAAGCCCAAGATTAAGTGTCGGTTTAAATGGGAAATTTGCCTATTCAAACCTTACAGGTGGTTTAGTTGTTGGAGGCGTTAATACTAAAGCTGCTGTAGCTGGTGCAACCGATATTTCATTTACCTATTTAAATGATGATGCAAAAATCGGAAACACTAATGGCGTGTATACATTTGCGACTACTATAAATAACATTGGGAATAAAGTAAATTATTCATCTAGTTCTACGCAACGTGATTTCATACCAATGAATTGGAAATTGGCAAATTCATTTAAAGCTGAATTAGATAAATACAACAGTGTTGCGATTGCAGTTGAATTTCAAAAATTATTAGTCCCTACCCCTCCAAAGTATATTGACAATGTAATGGTTGCTGGTATGGATAATAATGTGGGGATTATCTCTGGTATTATGCAATCTTTTCATGATGCGCCTGGTGCTTTAGCTAAGGATGCTAGTGGGAATTACATTAAAAATTCAGATGGAACTTATCAAATTGTGAAAAACTCAAAATTAAAAGAAGAACTGTCTGAAGTCAATATTTGTACTGGTTTAGAATATTGGTACAACAATTTATTTGCACTAAGAGGTGGTTTCTTTTACGAAAGTAAAAACAAAGGAAATCGTAAATATGCAAATATTGGTGTTGGTTTGAAATATAACAAATTTGGAATCGATATCTCCTATTTATTAGCTGTAAATGGAAAAAGCAGTCCATTAGCGAATACCTTACGTTTTTCACTTCGCTTTACATTAGGAAAAGATAAACAAGTAGCTGACGACACAAAATAATCTTATGAATATTCGAATTGGGTTTGGGGTTGATGTCCATCAATTAAGAGAAGGATATCAGTTATTTATTGGCGGAAAACACATCCCTTCTGAAATTGGAGCCGTTGGTCACTCAGATGCAGATGTCTTAATTCACGCAATTTGTGATGCTCTTCTTGGTGCTGCAAATCTAAGAGACATTGGATATCATTTCTCAGATAAAGATCCCAAATACAAAGGAATTGACAGTAAAATTTTACTTCGTGAAGTCGTTACTTTAATTGAGAACAAAGGATACTCTGTTGTAAATATTGATTGCACTGTCATCTTAGAAACTCCAAAATTAAATCCACACATTCCCGATATGCAGGCTATTTTAGCTGAAATTCTAAAAGTGGAATTAGATGCTGTTTCACTGAAAGCTACAACCCATGAAAAAGTAGATTCATTTGGCGAAGGTAAAGCGATAAAAGCTTATGCTGTTTGTTTGTTGGATAAGTCAATAGAAATTAGTCAGTAGTCAATAGTTAGTATAACTTTTAACTCAATCAAAGTTTTTTCTCCATTAAATAATGTTGTAAGACATCAAAAAGTTTGTAAGATTCTCCAATTAAAGTATAATCTAATTTTTTATAGAATTCTACCGCGTAATCTCTAGCATGAAGTATTAATTTATTATAACCTATTCTTCTACCCTCCTCTTCTACTGCTTGCATAATCATCTTACCGTATCCTTTCCCTTGAAGTTCAGTTGAAACAGCTACAAATCGAACTTGACATGTTTTTTCATCCACTTCATCTAATCTGGCAATTGCTCTTAAAATAGTATCATCGTAAAGTGCAAAATGGATGCCTGTCTCATCTCCTTCATTTCGTTCACTTCCAACTGGTTTTCCAAGAGGTTTTCTAAGAACTTCATAACGCAATTCATAATAAACTTCCCATTCCTTCTCTGTTTGAGGCGACCTTATTTCCATTTGAATGCAATTGTAGATACTCTTTTTGTTTCTATTCCGTCGATCTTTTCTGTTAAAACTGAATTGTTTACACGTTCTGATTGAAATACTTCATCCATCGCTTTAATTTTTCCTACTGGAACGTTTTCAGAAAGCATCTTAGAAAGTATTTCTTCTGTCGATAATAATTCAATTTTAGCTTGAATCAATTGCTCCAATTCAATTCTATTTGAAACTCGATTTTGATTGGTATTGAATTTAGGATCAGAAGTAATTTCTTGCAATCCAAGAAAAGTTGTCAATTTTAAAAAATGGGCTTCGCTTCCGATTGCAAAAGTGATTAAATCTTCATCCTTTGTTTTAAAGATCTCCCCATAAGGAGCAATATTTGGATGTAAACTTCCTATTCTTTTGGGAATATGATGATTCATTAAATAGTTAGATGCTTGATTGACCAAACTTGAAACAGCAGCATCATATAACGAAACTGTTATTGTATTAGCAGTTCCACCCTTTTGTCTATTCAACAATCCAAGTAACAATCCTTCTTTCAAATGATGGGCTGCCAAAACATCAATTAATGCAACTGGCATTTTTACAGGACCACTTTCAGGTGTTCCATTCATCGACATATAACCTGTTTCTGCTTGAAGAATTAAATCATAAGCTACACGATCACTTTCTTCTCCAAATCCATTTATTTTGCCAATAATTAAATTCGGATTAATTTCTCTTAAAATGGTATCGGTAAGCTTTAACTTTTCTTCATCTCCAAATTTAAAATTACTGATCAAAATGTCAGCACCTTTAATTAACTCCAAAAAGGAAATGTAGTCAACTTGATCTTTAAAATCGAAAGAAAGATATTTTTTATGATAATTGATACTTGAAAAATAAGCTGAAACTGTTGCTTCCTTATTTTCATAAGGCAATTTCCAAGAACGAGTTACATCAGGTGTTTTTTTATTTTCAACTTTTATTACTTCAGCGCCTAATTCAGCAAAAAAAGTAGCCACTGATGGTCCAGCTAAAACAGTTGAAACATCAATGACTTTTAAGTTTGAAAATAAATTCATTTAAGAATTATTTTAACTCTTCTAAAACGTATGTTAAGATGAAACTTTCTTGTTCATCATTTAATTTTGATTTTTTCGCCATATCAGGAACAATTCTTTTCCATCTTGCTTCTGAAAACTCGTGAATTGGTTCTAATTTATGACATTTACCACAATGCTCGATATATAATTTTTCACCTTTCATTGCACTTTCAGATAAAGACTTTTTACTTGGCTCAAATTTCATTGGAGCTTCTGTAGTCTTAGGTGAACAAGCAATCAAAAAAGAAATACAAGCACCAAATACGATTATTTTATTCATATGAATATTATTTATTTTTTTTTATTGTCAAATGGACCGCAAAGCAGCCACGTAGTGAATCGCCATCGTAAAATTCATCTTTGTTGGTGATGTTTCCCATATGGCTTATTCATTATTCTAAAATTTCAATTAACACTTTAGCACTTCCGTCTCGAACAAAGTTTAAATGCTCAGCAGCTTTTCTTGTAACATCCAATGTATGTCCTGAAGAACGGCCTAAACGATCATTTACTTTTAAGACAATTGTCGAATCATTTGACAAATTTGTGACTTTAACAAATGTACCTAATTTAATTGTTTTATGAGCTGCTGTTAAAAATTCTTGATTAAAAATTTCACCTGAACTTGTTCTTCTTCCGTTAAATTTATTCGCATAAAAACTAGCTCTCCCTGTTTCTGAATAAATTGCATCAAACGAAAAGCTAAAGATTGTTGCAAAAAGAACAGTTAAAAATAAATACTTCATATTTTTTTATGTTGGATGGCAAATTTAGTGATTTTTAGGCAATGAATGAAATTTTTAAGATTGATTAACAATTAGATAGCTTTAAAATACGCAATTTCAATTAGAAAATCATGAAAATTTTATAGCTTTATAAGATATTTTTAGCTCAAAAACATGAACGTAATTTCATTTATTCAAAACACGAATTCAATTTCTGAAAAGTCAATTTCTCAAACTTTACAATTATTAAAAGAAGGCGCTACAGTTCCTTTTATCGCTCGTTATCGTAAAGAAATGACTCAAGGATTAGATGAAGTTCAAATAGCTGACATTCGTGATTATGCGAAAAAATATGATGAAATTATTCAACGTCAACAAACGATTATATCTTCTATTGAAGAACAAAATAAATTAACACCAGAACTAAAAGATAAAATCCTTTCAACTTTTGATAGCACGATTTTAGAAGATATCTATTTGCCTTTTAAACAAAAGCGCCAAACAAAAGGAGATAAAGCTAAAAAATTAGGATTGGAACCGTTAGCGAAAATGATCATGTCCCAACGTGGTGGTGATACGTTTTCAATGGCTTCTAAATTTGTGAAAGGTGAAATCAATGATGATGATGAAGCTTTAAGTGGAGCAAAAGATATCATTGCGGAATGGATTAACGAAAATGCTTCAGCAAGAGCAAGAATTCGTCAATTGTTTCAACGAAAAGCCATATTACAATCTAAACTTTCGAAAGGAAAGGAAATTGAAGGAGAAAAGTATAAAGATTACTTTGACTTTTCAGAACCTTTATACAAATGTGCTTCACATCGTTTTTTAGCATTATATCGAGCTGATCGAGAAGGAATTTTATCCATTAAAGCTCAACCTCAACAAGAAGATGCGATTGAAACATTAGAACGCTTTTTTGTTAAATCAAACGATTCTTGTGGTGAATTGGTAGCTGATGCTTGTAAAGAATCCTACAAACGCTTGATGTGTCCTTCGTTGGAAAATGAATTATTAAACGAAGCAAAAGAAAAAGCAGACAAAGAAGCGATAAAGGTATTTTCATCGAATTTAAGACAATTGCTTTTGGCTCCTCCATTGGGATCAAAACGTATTTTAGCAATCGATCCGGGATTTAGAACAGGTTGTAAAGTGGTTTGTTTGGATGAAAATGGAACACTATTAAATAATATAACTATTTATCCGCACCCACCACAAAATGAAAGTGCTCAAGCTCAAGCAAAATTAGCTCAATTGGTTCAAATGTATAAGATTGATGCGATTGCAATTGGTGATGGAACAGCTGGAAGAGAAACTGAATTTATTGTCAAAAAAACACGTTTTGATAGAGATTTGGATGTTTTCGTAGTTCGTGAAGATGGTGCTTCTATTTATTCAGCAAGTTCAATTGCTAGAAAAGAATTTCCAGATTATGATGTTACTGTTCGTGGAGCAGTTTCTATCGGAAGAAGATTAATGGACCCATTAGCTGAATTGGTTAAAATTGATCCAAAATCTGTTGGAGTTGGACAATACCAACACGAAGTTCAACAAACTCTTTTGAAAGACGCATTGGACGATGTGGTCGTTTCATGTGTGAATAATGTTGGAGTAGATTTAAATACTGCATCTCCTTATTTATTGAGTTATGTTTCTGGTTTAGGGAATACTTTAGCAGAAAACATCGTTGAATTTAGAAAAGAAAACGGAGGGATTTTTTCTCGTGAAGAATTAAAAAAAGTAAAACGTTTAGGGGATAAAGCATACGAACAAGCTGCTGGATTCTTGAGAATTAGAGATGCAAAAAATCCATTAGACAATTCTGCAATACATCCTGAAAATTATAAAACGGTTGAAAAAATAGCGAAGTTTTTGAAAGTTGCTGTTGCCGACTTAATTGGAAATGATGAATTGTTAAAATCAATTCAAAAAACGGACTTTCCAGAAATAGACAATTATACGTTTGAAGACATCATCAAAGAGCTTAAAAAACCAGGAAGAGATCCTCGCAAGAAGGCAAAAGTGTTAGAATTCAGTTCGAAAATAAAAACAATTGCTGATTTAGAAATTGGAATGAAATTAACAGGTATCGTAACAAACGTAACTGCTTTCGGAGCTTTCATCAATATCGGAATCAAAGAAAATGGATTGATTCACAAATCAAATCTAGCAAACGAATACGTTGAAGATCCTTCCAAATACATTTCACTTCACGAACATGTGGAAGTTGAAGTAATGGAAGTGGATACCGCTCGAAAAAGAGTTGGGTTGAAGAAGGTTTTGAATAATTAATTCTGCAATTAAAAAAACATACCTACTTTTAAAGAATAATATATATTTAATCCGAAATTAGGATAGGGAAAAACTGATGTTAATTTATCTCCTTTTTCTTTCAAATGATATCCCCCAATAGAACCTGTAACATCTGCATAATATTTTTTTGAAAATAATTTCTTGTAACCTACTCCCAAGGTAAAATCTGTAATGACTCGTTTTTGATTATAAACATCAAATGCAGATGAAATATAACTATTTGAATTTGTGGTCTGATCAATACCTGAAATATTAAATACTTTTTGTTGAAATGAAGCAGTACAATAAACAGTTTTAAATATATCTCCAAAAAAATACTTTAAATCGAATGAATAACAATGTCCCAATTTAAACTGAAAATTATTATGAACATCTGATGGAATATGTAAGATAAAATTTCTATATAAACCTTTATTTTTAAGAAAATTTTGATTTGTTAAACCAAAACCTATTTCAGCAACAAATTTATTTAAAATTTTATGCTCAAATGTTAATATATAATCTCCATACAAAAGATCAACTATGCTAATATTAACAGCTCTATATTTAATATCAACTTCACTTTTATTAGTACTTTGATCTTCTTTATCAAACACAACCTCTTTGGGAGCTTGGCAATATGAATAATTATAAAAGAAGAAAATGATACAGTAGAAAAAAAATTTCATCTTAAATTAGTAAAACATTTTTTTTTTAATTTTGCAAAATTAAATAAACTTTTCATCAATCTATTATATTATATCATGATAAAATCAAAATTATTTTTATTACTTATATTCACTTTTGTTTTTCAAAATTATTATTCCCAAGATTACAAAATATTATCTGATAATATTAAATCTTTTAATTCTAAACCTGAAAAAATTGTATCAATTTTAAAAAAGGAAACAAAAAAACAAATATTCGTTACTAAAGTTATGCCTACAGGAAAGCTTGAAGAACTTGATATTACTGCATTAAAGGAATATAGTAAATATGATGATGACAAAATTTCAATTTACAGTGACGATTATGAAAATAATATTTTCAAATCAAATAAAATTAACTTACCAAATATTGGAAACAATCAAGTTAAATATATCAATTCATTTATAAGTAAAGGCAATGCATTTCTTTATAGTTACATAGTAATTGACAAAGAACTAAAAATTTATGCTTCAAAGATCAATCTTGATTCATTAATCCTTGAAAAACATTATGAAATAGCTACATTTAAAAATGAAAATTTTAATAATATTAAAATTTTCATTAATCAAAGTGAAGACTCTTCAAAAATATTAGCCACAATATTAAATAGTGAATTATCAAAAAATGAAACATCAATTAAAGAAATAGTTTTTGACTATGAACTCAATAAGCTTTGGTCGAAGAAAATAATTCTTAATGAAGATTTGGAAGATATATATATAAATAATATTCAAATACTTGACAATGGGAATTCATTTTACTTACTTTCAAAAACTTTAAATTCAAAAGATGTGAAAGATAGATTAAAAAATCATTTTTCATATTCCAAATTGTATTTTCATGATTATCAAAATGATTTAGATTATTCAAAATTAATTCAAAATGAAACTTATAACTTAATGCTTTCTAAAATCATTTTTAATACCAAAAGTAATGAAATTGTGATTCAGACAATGACTTGTAATAACAAGAATCGTTTTTCTGGATATATCCTAAAGAAAATTAATGTTGAAAATTTTGAAGAAATATCAAATTTTGAAAAAGTTTTTTCAGAAAGCCAAATTGATAATTATACAATATCAAAAGTATTTAATACTACACAATATTTAAAATGTTTTTATTTAAGAGATTTATTTATTCTTCCAAATGGTAATTTATGCTCAATAATTGAGAATTATTTTGAAATAAGTAATTCAACTTATGAATCATTTTTTAGAGGTAATATTATATTATTGAACATGAGTGAAAATGGTGAAATTATTAATGAGAAAATATTGTTTAGAAGTGAAATTTTAACACACTATGATGGTTCATATGATTTAGGTCTTTTTCTTCATAAAGATAAGGTCAAAATATTAGTGAATGATTGTCCAGAAAATATGGAAAGTATACAAAAAAATGATAAAACAAAAAGCACTAACTATAAAAATAGTATTATGTATTTGTTAACTTTTGAAAGTGATTTTTCGAATTATAATATTCAAAAACTAATTCCCGAATTTGAATCAAAAAATCGTTATTCATATATCATGTATCCGAAGAATTTTAGTTTTTATGGTAATAATCTATTTCTATACTATAGCGTTTATGATAGATATAGAACCATCGAAATAGAGAATGTATTAAACAACTAAAATTATTTAATTTATTTGATAATAATTTTTTGGTTATTTACTAATCCATAATTAGCAATTATTTGAATAAAATAAAGCCCTTTTTCTAGTTTATTAATATTAATTATTTGCTCATTTTTATTTGTTTCAGACTGAACAATTTGTCCATTCAAGTCATAAATAACATATGATTCAAAAGGCACAGAAACGTGAATTTCAGATTCTGCAGGATTTGGATAAATATGGATTTGTTCGTTTGCAATTAATTCGTTTGTTCCTAAAACTAAATTTTGACCGGCCAATGTTATTTTACTAGGATTGATTGCATTGTGATGAATTTGAATTGTTGCAGTATTTGTATCACCAGCAGCATACATTGTCCCTCCATTTTGAAGATTTACATCCCATCTAGTTGAATTATTTGCACTAACAAAAATTTTAATTTTATGCCCTGCTTTCCAAGTATAATTTACAAATGGTAATTCAACATTTACTGGATAAATTTGACTTGACTGCAAGAATGATTCATCTGCTTGTGTATACCCATTTCTCAAACGCATTCTTCTAATTCCATCATTGATTAACATATTTCTACCATCTGGATAAACATCTACCAAACGAACCGCGATATCAGCATCAGGTTGATTGCATTCAATAGACAAATTAGCTACGATATTTCCTGTCGAAGTAAAATCACTCGCCAACGCTGTTGTTTCAAATGTTTTTAAATCCGATCGACTATCCAATGATACTTGGTCGTATGGTCCTTGATCTAAATTTGGATTTAAAGTTGCTCCACCTATTGTTGGAGTTGGATTTTTTGGATCGGAAACAAAAGTATCAGAACCAATACCTGAAGTTGTTATTAAATTACCATTTTCAGAAAGAAATAAATCTGTTATTTGTGAATTTGCAATTGTTGTTCCGTTAGAATAATTCCAGACATTTTCTCCTAGTTGATAATACGTGATTTTTGAAGTTGCCTCCCAATTATTGACGCTATCCAGCAAGTAGAAATTGAAAAAATCCAATGCCATTGAATCACTTTTATGTTCAGCATTCGGATAACTTAATTCTCCTTGAGTGGCTGAACCTACATTTGCTATACCTGTTCCTCCATGAACCCAAGGTCCAACTAATAACCATTGTTTATCTCTAACTGCCAAAGCTGATTGAGTTCTGGTTGCAGGATACCAATCCAACATTTTATCAATTGTATGATCGTACCAACCTCCAACTTGTAGCGTTGGAATTAAAATATTTTGAGGATACCAAGTTGTATTTGCTGTGTATTGCCATGAGACATTATCGTATGGATTTGCTAATACAACAGGAGATAATCCATAACCTAATGCATCTAATTGTTCTAATCTAGATTTTTCTAATACTCCTCCGTAATAATAACTATCATAAGCCGTTTGAGGTTGTGCAACTAAAGGTACTGCACAAACATGATTCGGATGACCTTCCTTCATCGTGTTGTATTGAACTTGTCCAAGCGCTGAAGGACCCCATGTTCCAACTTTTCCATTTGACCAAGTTTGTGAACTAATCCATTCAATAACATCATAACCGTCTTCTCCCCTATTTGGCTGAGCAATTGTTGCTGCATTTGAACCGTAAAAACCTCTCCAATCTACAACCACCCAAATAAAATTACTTGAATTCAAATTTTGAATTACTCCCAGAGGTAAGCCACTTCTAAAATTATTTTTGTTGTAAGGTGTTTGAATTAAGATCGTTGATCCATTTGTAATTGTATTTGGAATATAAATGTCTGCTGCCAATGTTTTCCCATCTCTCATAGGAATCATAACCACTTGAGTTGGTGTCATCAAACCAAATAATTGAGAAAAAGTCATTACAAACAAAAGAATAATTAAGGTTTTCATCTATATAAAATATTGTATGATTGAAAAAAAATCCATTTTAAAATTACCACTCAAAATCTAAAATTCAAAATCAAAATTCAAAACAGCTTGTAACCAATTACTAATTTTACAGTTATACCTAAAATAACTAAAATCAGATTTATGAAAAAAACCTTTCTTATCATCACCTTGTTGACTTTAAAATCAACCATTTTTAGTCAATACTATCAATTTCAAATGAATTATTCAATCTATTCCATCTCCAACAATCTTGAATATGGTAACTCTGTGGAGGACAAAAAAGTAATTCAATATCGAATTGATCACAAAATCAAAGAACGTAAATCTATCGATGTTTTAAAAAAAGGAAAGATTGATAAAAACCCAGCAATTGAGACCTATAATCAAGCGGGGAGAATAATTTCTGTTAAATCAAAAAACTATCATTTTACAACAACCTATTTAAACGATACAATTGTTACTCAATCAAGAAGCATCTACAAAAAAGATACTACTGAAAACATTTACGAATATGACAAATGGAATAAATTAAAGGGCTATAAATCATTTCGAAATGGGAAAATAATATCAGAATTAATCATAACAAAAAATGAAGCAGGAATTGTTACCAATCGATTAAATAAGTTCGGGAAAAACTTAAAACACAGCTCTGAAATGAAGTATTATTTAGATGCTGATAATAAACTAACAAAATCTGAACGATATGTAAATGGAAAATTGAAGAATGTCTGGAATTATGATTGTAAACCTGAAGGAGAAATCGTTCCTAATAAAAAAATTGATGAAAAAAGTGTTTGTAAATGGAATGAAAACAGCTCAAATGGAAGTTACATCATTTACAATAGAACAACAGATAAAGAAAAGACCTATTTGCATAAATCTTATTTCACAAAAGATTCTGTTTTTTATAAATCTGAACAATTTTTAAATGATACAATTAAAGTATATGAATCAGAGAAAAATGATTTCAAGTCAATTTATAAAACATTCAGTGAAAATGGAAAATTGCGATTTGAAACGATTCAACTTTACAATGAAATGAAACTATTAACTTCAAATTATAGCATTCGCTACACTTTCAGAAAATCAATTGTTTCAGAGAGAAACTACACCTATAACAATCAAAATTTAATAGCTACTTCTAATTTTTTTCACAATCGAAAAATGAACAGTCAATCAAAATTTGAATATACATTTTTTGAATAAATCTTTCACCTAACCCTTAAAACAAAAGTCATTCATGTAAAAATTGAATGACTTTTTGTGTTTATGGATTAAAAGAATAGATGATTTTTGTATCTTGAGAAGTTGTATTTATCATTATTTTAGACTTACTATTAATTACTTCAACTTTTTGTGATGAAAAATCTTTTTCTCTGTATTTTATTATTGTCACTTTTCTTCAGTTGTGAACAAAAAAAGAAATCTA
>CANGHX010000005.1 GCA_947453715.1 Flavobacteriales bacterium
CACGGTGGAACTGTACCGTAAGGCCATTGCGGTCCATATTTTACTGCTTCTAATGGAATTCCTTGATCAGTATACAATGCAAACCAACCTCCAGTTCCAGATTCACTTGGTAACATGAAATCTTCACCAGGATTTTGACTACAAATATTATTTCCATTAGTAATTAATATATCCACAACTCCTGGAGGAGGAACAGCACCTTTGTTCCCTCTTATGATTGCGAAGCCTCTTGGGGGAATAACAGTTCCAATTGGAATTAAAAATGAAAGAGGATTATTGTTATTTGTTGTACCAATTATGTAATTTGAAATATCACTAGAAGAACACGGACTTGGGTTATAAAGTTCAATCCATTCTCCTTCACATTTGTCAGCAGGAATTGGAAGAGGAGTGTAACCATAATACCAAGTACCATAAATACTCCCATTTCCATAAGTTGGTTGAGCACAAAATTGATTTATTACAACTTTGTTACCAGTATAATTGCATCCACAACTTGTATTGTTTACAATATCAGTTGTAAAATTTAAATTTTGACCAAATAGAAATCCATTGATAATAAAAATGGATAAATAAATAAATGCTTTCATAACTAATAGTATTATTTTATTAGTAAAATAAAAGCATAATAAGGTTCATGTTTTGTAAAATATACCAAATAGAAAAATTAGTATATGAAACTACATTTTATTTGATATTTTTATTTACTTAATCAGATTTACGTGACCATTGTAATGGTATTTATTATCATTATAAGCATCTTTAAAATTTAAATTCCAAGTATATGTTCCATCTTGTGAAATTTGGTTATTAATAGTTCCATCCCATCCAATATGATAATCTTTTGTTTCAAAAATAATTTCTCCCCATCTATTGAATATCGTCAATTCATAACTTTTTTCGTCAAATCCTGAGGTGAAAATTGGCTTGAAGATTTGATTAAATTGATCTCCATCAGGTGTAAAAGTATTAGGAATAAAAAATATCAATGGATTTAATATTTCTACAGATAAATTAAATGTATCTGGACAATTAAATTGATTGTTTGCAATTAAAATAATTTCATGAAAACCAGCTTCGGGTTTATATGTATGGCTTGGATTTAATAAATTAGAATGTGTGTTATCACCAAAACTCCAATCATAAGAAGTTGCATCTAAAGATTCATTTATAATTTGAAATGAAGGTGCGTCAATTGTAGCATTTAGTTGAGTGGTATGAAATAATGCTTTGGCCTTAGGATGAGCTAAAATATAATTGCTTTTAACCAATGTATCTATACAACCATTATTTTCTCCAATTAATTGAATAGAATAACTTCCTTCATTCATATAAATATGATCAATTGATGTATTTTCATTCGACTCATTACCATCACCAAAATTCCATTTTATTGAAGCTGTATTTGGTGTGGAATTATTTGTGAATGTAATATTTAATGGTTGACATCCTTCTTCTAAGTTTGATGTGAAATTTAATATTGGTAAGGGTTTTAATAAGATTGAGATCGTATCATAACTGATGCAATTATTACTATTGACTGTTAGCACATAATTTCCACTATTTGCATTTGTAGAGTTTTGAATTGTAGGGTTTTGAAGATTTGATGAGAAATTGTTTGGTCCAGACCAATTGTAACTGATATTTGGTAAATTCGATGATTGTGCTGTAAGTGATAAATTATCGCCAACGCAAATTTCACTTGTTGAATTTGCTGATGCTAATGGATATATTGGACTAATTGTATGTATTGAATCACTAACTGTACAACCGTTATTGTCAGTAACAGTCAATAAATAGTTTTGATTTGCGCCAGTTATTATTGAGTCATTTATACTTCCGTCATTCCAAATAAAAGTAAAAGGTGAATTCCCATTTGAGATAGTAGCTACAATTAATCCTGTGTTAGTCGAACAATTTACAGGTGTCTCTTGAATTTGTAAATTGATTCCATCTGAAGGTAAAATTTCAATTATAGTATCCTTTTCACAACCATCTTTTGTAATTGATAGGTGATAATTTCCAGCAGCTAAATTATTAGCAGAATTATTCGAAGATACATTAGGTGTCCAGCTAAATGTGTAATTTCCAAGAGGGGAAGGTGAAAGTTGAATTTCTCCATTTGGTTGATCACATGAAGTATGACTAATAATAGGATTTAAATTAAAAAGATCTTCATTAATTGTTATTTGAACTGCTTGGGATGTATTTGTTGCATCAGTTACAATACAAGTATATTGTCCTGCACACAAATTCGAAGTCGTAGATGAATTATTTGTTGGAAATTCATTCCAATGAAAGCTATAAGGGGCAATTCCTGAATTCATTATAATCGTTACACTACCATTACAACTTGAGGAAGGAGGTGCACAATTCGCAGGGGAATTACACGATCCATAACTTAAATCAGTGCTTCCTTCAATTAAATAGTTAGATGTGTTCCAGGTACCACCATCAATAGTTCTATAAAAGGTTTTACCAGTCAACGGATAAGGAACGCTTAATCCAAAAACAGGGGTTGATGCATTAACTTGATTGAATGAATTTAAAGTACTATTTGGATTTAAACTATTTCCAGGTGGGTTACATGGATTTGTTGAGCTATAGCCAAAAGCCCATTTAATTGCATCAACAGGTGTTCCCGTGGCATTGTATAAACATAGCCAACTTCCTGAATCTACTAAATAAAATCGCCCATTTGAAATACAAACTTGATTCAAATTCGAAATAATAATATCTATTGCTGTAGAAGGAGGGATAGGTGCGTTGATACCGCGAACGATTGCAAATCCTTTTGGAGGTATTATTGTGCCAGTTGGAATTATTATTGAAGCGGGACCTTCAGAGTCAGTGCCTAAAATATAGTTTGAAATATCTATAGAAGAACATGGGCTAGGATTATATAATTCAATCCATTCTCCTCCACCAGGATTTGTAGTTGAGTAAAATCCATAAATACTTCCATTATAATTTGTTGGTGAAACATTTATTTGATTAATAAATACTTTTGGTCCAGAATAATCACAACAACTTGTATTATTTGTAATTTGAAGTGAATAGCTTAAGTTTTGACTATTTAAATTTATTATGAAACATAGGCAAAGTAAAAATACAATATTGTTTGTTTTCATAATATAGATATTAATTTTTTTTGAGATAAATTGTTTACTTTATTGTTTATTCAGAAAAGAATTAAGGATGATAATTCTTTTCTGAATATGATTTAGGCTGTTTTATTTTTTAATAATTTTTTTGAAAATTAATTTTCCATTCAACATAAATTCAAGGTGATAGATTCCAGAACTTAAACCGTCTAGATTTCCTTCATTATTTGTTAAAGGAATTGAAATTTTCTTGCCATCTGATGATATTAAAGTTATAGAACTTAAAATCTCTTCACTATTTATTTTGAAATAATTCTCGATTGGATTCGGAAATATTTGGATAAACGAATTTGAATTTTCCGTTAATGATGCATTTGAGGAATTAGAGTTATTTGTTAATGTGAAGTCATCGATCCAAAGAGTCGATCCAATATTTTGCGAAAATTCAGTTGAGGATTGAGCATAAATGAAAATCGAATTTGCATTACCTGGTTGAATAGGAGTCATACTAATCACAGTGTTAGTCCAATTTGTTGCAGTTGGAGGAATAAGTACAGAACCGTAAAAAATTAATTTATCATCCTGATAACCTGTGTTTAATGTGTCTAAAATAGAAACATCAATATAAGCAGAATCTGAACCAATAGAAGTGTATTTATACCAAACAGATAATTCTACATTTTCTGGATGAGTTACGGATCCAATAATTTCTTGATGAATATTACCAGCTATTATACTGTTTGGGAAAATAGTTGGATATGCAGTGTGAACAGCCATATCTGTTTTTGTTTCTAATTTTACAGATTGATTGCCTCCATGTACAACTTGGTTGTCAGGTGAGTTTTCAAATCCATCCCATCCTAAAGTGAAGTAATTCCCCGGAAATTGACTTGAATTATACTCATACATATTTTCTTCAAAATTGCTATTTAATAAAGTTTGGCTAAAGCTAGATTTTGAAGCAATTATTACTGTTGCTGCTAAGATAATTTTTTTCATACGTTTAAATTTTTTAGTAAAGAAATAATGAAATGAAATAGAATTAAAATAAAATATACCAACATAGAATAATGGTATACAAACTGTTAAAAAGAGTAAGAGAACACTTTAATTGTATTTTAGTGAAAAAATATTCCAGTAAACATTAATTTATTATTATGTAATATTTCTAAAATCGGTGTTTCGTATATTCTAAATTTACTTTTGTATACTATTCAAAAATCGAAGTGTTGAAAAATTAATATTTGATTAAAAACTAATTAAATATGAAATCTCGAAACTTACTATTTACATTTCTATGCTTATTAAATTTGTCATTTGCTCAAATTTATACTGTTGGCACTGGTCAGACTTTTCCTACTTTATATTCTGCAATAAGTGCTGTCAATAATGGTGTTATTACTGGTAATATTGAATTGCAGATTGCAGCTGACTGTATAGAGACTAATGCAATTTCGTTGAACCAAACGGGAGTTGCATCAGCAAATTATTCTTCACTGATAATTTATCCAACGGGTTCTAATAGGATTATCTCTTGTAATTCAAATTTGTTGTATACGCTCATGAATTTTAATGGAGCTGATAATGTGTTAATTGATGGTCGAATTAATAAAACTGGTACTACTATTGGTTTGAGTTTTGAATTGACAACTGTTGGAAATACTACAACAATATTATTTTCAAACGACGCTACAAATAACATTGTAAAATATTGTGAAGTAAAAGGGGCTACAAATAGTTTTTCAGGAGTGATTGAATTTGGTGCAGGTTCTACTATTGGAAATGACAATAATATAATCGATCATTGCAAAATAACAAAATCAGGAGTGAATATCCCTACATGGTTAGTAATGTCTGATGGTACGGCAGCAAAAACAAATGACAACAATTCAATTACATATTGTGAATTATTTGAATTTAAAAGGGATGCAGTATTTTTAAGGTCTAATTCTGGACCATTTTTATTTTCGAACAATCATTTCTATCAACTGACTACCTTTACCCCAACAGTATCATTAACAACAGCATTTATAAATATAAATACTGTTGGTAGTCACACAATAATTAATAATTATTTTGGAGGAACTTCTAAATTTTGTAATGGTAGTCCATTTATAATAAATACAACTTCAAATTCATT
Source organism: Flavobacteriales bacterium (assembly GCA_947453715.1). Taxonomy (GTDB): domain Bacteria; phylum Bacteroidota; class Bacteroidia; order Flavobacteriales_D; family Crocinitomicaceae; genus CAIUKX01. The sequence goes on from CANGHX010000005.1 coordinate 5,245, forward strand.
TTATGCTGTCAATTTTTCAATACTAGTTTCATCTGGAAATCAAACTATTTCAGGAAATTTTTATCAAAATTTAAATGTTACCACCTCTTATTCTGGATCAAAACCACCATTAGGTTTTGTATACTGCGAAAACACGACTGGTACAATAAGTTTTACATTAGGTGGTCTTGGTTTAGGGAATATAATAGGATCTGAAACAGGGGTGAACAATATTTTATTGACTGATAATGGCACGAGTATTTATGGATTTGTTGCATTTCAAAAAGCAGGAGGCAGTGGAGCAGTGGATTTTAGTTATAATAAAATCGGTGGTTTAACTTATGATGGAAGTAATGTTAATGGCATTTTAGATTTCGTTTTTGTAACGGGCTCAGGAAATGTTACTGTTAATAATAATATAATTGGAAACGCAACTTCTAATAATATTCAAGATATTGGCAATAGAACAAACTCAGATAATGCATTACTTTTAAAGTCTAGATCAACAGGTGTAGTTACTGTGTCAAATAATTTAATAAATAATTTCACTTTTACATCGACGAGTGCAAGTTTAACTCAATATTGTTATGGTGTATATATTGTTAATTCATCGAATGTTATTCTTAATAATAATGAAATAACTAAAATTAATTACTGTCGAAGTAATGTTTTTACTGGTTTTTACATAAGTTCTAATGGTGTAATTACAACTAATAATAATTCAATTTCAACTATTTATTTACCTAATTCGGGTGTTGTTTTTACAGGAATTAATTTAATTTCATCGAGTAATGATGTTGTTTGTAGTCAAAATTCAGTTGGAAATTCGATGGCTTCAAATATTAATGTTGGAGGAAATGGATATCACAAAGGGATTTCTGTATCAATTCCAGTTAATAAAACTGCAACATTGAATTTGAATTCGGTGAGAAATATTTTGTTTTCAAATTCTGGGTCAAGTAATCAGTCTGTTGGGATATTTGTGAGTGGCAATGGAAATTCAAATGTATCTAATTCTTTAGTTGAAAATTTATCAAGTAATTCAACTTTAACTGGAAATTATTCTATATCAGGTATTAGAATAGCAGTAATTGGAACAAATAGTTATGTTCAAAACAATATTATTGATGAGATTTCCAACTATAATTCATTGGGAAATTCTACTTTTGTGACTGGAATCTGTAATAATTCTGGAAGCGGCTCAGTTGCTACGAATGGTTATATTAATGCCAACAAAATTTCAAGTTTATCTAATTCAGCAGGAATTTCAGCATCGATTTATGGAATTGTAAATAGTTCATTTAGTAGTAATTTACAAGTGTATAATAATATTATTTTAATTGAAAATTCATCGAATACTAATCCTTGCTCGATATATGGGATCTATGATTTAACAAATGCATCTACAAAAGTATATCATAATACTATTGTAATTGGAGGGAAATCAATGGCAGGTTCATTAAATAGTAGTGCCTATATGAATCAATTTTCTAATTCTAATCGGATGATTTATAATAATATTTTTCAAAATAAAAGAATTGGTGGTGCTGGTAATCATAGGGCAATTGAAATTGTTACGATTACCAATGTGCAAGAAGATTACAACTATCTAGAATCAACAAATTCAGTCGTGAGCTGGGGTGGTATTAGTAAAAGTTTTAATACTTGGGTTTCTACAGCCAATCATACAAATGATAATACAGGAAGTATTGTTGTTGATACAAATGGATTTGTACAAACTGGTGAAAATAATACGGTTAAAGATACAGGTTTTGACTTTTTTAGCCCTGGAATAGTAATACTTGATTATTTGGGTAATACAAGAGATGATATGCCGTGGAGAGGAGCAATAGAACCTGTAATTCCAATAGTTTTGAATAATGAAGAAGTGATTTTTGAAGTTGATAAATTGGAACAACAGAATGAAATCTCTTTTAAAATTGCAAGTGAAACAATGTACAATAAAGCTGATGTTTTTAGAAGTTTTGATGGAAAAGATTTTGAAAATATAGTTAAGATAAATTCCCCAATTAATAACCAAAAATATCAATTTGTAGATGATCAATTTGAAGATATAACCTATTATAAATTGATTTTGACAAATAATAATGGAGAAGAAGAATTTACAAAAATCTTATCAATTTCAAATATGAATTCTGATTCAAAACTTTTAAAAATAATAAATCTTATGGGAGAAGAAGTAAATGAAGATTACCGAGGTGTAGTAATCAAAGTTTATGAAAACGGTAAAACAAATAAAGAGTATAGATTTTAATTTTAATCTTCACTATCTTCTTTGAAATATCTTTTTATGATATTTTTTTCAATAAAATTGGTATAAAATTCATCTTTATAAATTCCACTTAGTATTAGTTCTTCGTTACCAATTTGTATCATTTCTTGACTAACGGAGTCAACAAAGTTGACATTGATGATATATGATTTATTAATTCTAATAAAATTAATTTTAGGAAGTTGTAAATGGATAGTTTTTAGGTTTACAGCTGTCATAATGTGTTCATTCACAGTGTAAATGATAACGTAGTCTTTTAAACCTTTAATATATTTTACTTCATCATATTTAATTTTTATATTTCTCCAATTTGAACGAACATAAAAATAATTATTTGCTTTTTCAACCATTTGATAAGAACATTTTTGTTCTAAATCAAAAATTTCCTTTGCTCGATTTACAGCTGACAGAAAGCGAGTAAATACAATTGGTTTAACAATGTAATCGATTACACCTAATTCAAAACCTTCAAGCGCATATTGAGGATAAGCTGTTGCTAAAATTGTTAATGGTTTTTTCTTTAAAGTAGCAAGATATTCTAATCCTGTAATATCGGGCATTTCAATATCAATGAACAACAAGTCAATTTCATTTGTGTTTAAGAAATTGTTAGCATCGATTACATTACTGAAACTTCCTACTAATTCTAAAAAATCAATCTTTTCAATATTAATTTTCATTCCCTCTCTTGCAAAAGGCTCATCATCAATAACTATACACCTCATTTGGAATTTTTATTAATTTGAAGTGAAAAATAGATTAAAAAATGGATAAATAAAATTTTAATTCGTGTTTATTTTCAAAATAGTTGAATATTCAGTACTTTGATCAATAATATCAAGAGAGAAATTGTTTTTATAAACTAATTCTAATCTTTTACGAACATTTTGATTTCCAATTCCTCCAACTTCATTTTTTTGATTGATTTCACGTTTAGAGTTTTTAATTTCAAATAAGATAGAATCATGATTAATAGTTAAATAGATATTGATATAATATTCATTGTCCACTTTTCTTGCATGTTTAAATGAATTTTCAATGAATGTTCCTAAAATCAAAGGTTCGATATGTATTGAATTTGATGAACTATTTTCAATAATTTCAAATGTTAAGCATAAGTCTTGTTTTCTGATTTTTTCAAGATTAATGTAATCATGAATATATTCAATTTCCTTTTTTAAGCTTACTTTTTCATTGGAACAATCATATAATTGATACTTGAGCATGTTAGATAAGCGGAGAATACTATTTTCAGTTTCTTCATGTTTAATTTGATGCATAATCATTATGTTATTCAATGAATTAAATAAAAAATGAGGGTTAATTTGATTTTTTAGAAATTGTAATTCTGTTTGAAACTTTTCAATTAATATTTCTTTAAGTCGTTCTTTGTTTTTATACCATAATTTAAACAATTTTAATCCTACTGCAGAACCTAGAATAATGCAGTTTTGCACTATAAACATTATAAAATATTTCCAAAATCCTTCAGTTTGAAAGTAATCATAATCTTTTTGAAAAATATACCATGTATAAATTGTATAGATGGTTTCTTGTATAAAACAAATTATAAAAAAGATACCATATTTATTTTTCAGAAAGTATTTAGGTAAAATAAATTTGATATTTATTGCCGTTAAAAGTATATGAAATGCTATGCAAGAAAATAATTTGACAACGTAATAATCTTCTTTGTAATACCCATTCATGAAGGTATTGACGATTTCAGTGAAGTAAATTATGCACCAAAAAACTATGTGTCGTACTAGGGATAGTTTTTTATCAAAAAAAAATCTATAATTTAAGGTTTCGCGTTTACTACTCATGCTTCATAATTTATTTCATCAATATAAAAAAAATACCTTCAATTAAAACAAAAGAGAGAAACATTAATTTCTCTCTTTTCTTACCTAAACTACTACTACTAATACTACAATTTATTTATGATTATATTATCATATAACATAAACTATAAACTACAGAATAAAATTAGGTTTAAGACATTGTTCCAAAAATGAAAATATACCAAATGGACTATTAAGTATACAACAAGTGTTAATTTAATCTTTTTTCAACCAAACCATTAACTTTTTTATAGAATTGAAAAGGTGAATAAGTTCTCCATTCAATTTCTTCTAATTCTCCACCGCAAATAAAATAATTATCAATGTTTATTGTTTGAAATTCTCTTAAAACATGCTCGTGGAAATTAATCAATGCAATCCAACCATCTTCAACTTCATCAAACCATTCTTCATAATAGCAGTCGTCTGAATAATGAAAGTTTAATACGTTTTCACCAATTATGATAAATTTATTTATTCCTGATTCAATCATCGGTTCAATGATGTTTCTTTTTAACGTCATCACATCATTTTCAATGGCATCATTCCATTCGCCTATAAACTCTAATATAGCATATCCTTCATCATAATCGACATATAATGCTTTCATAAATAAAGTTGGAGAACCTATTGAATCCCATTGCGGATGTATGTAAAAGTTGTAAACGGTGTTTTCAAAATTGAATTCACTGTATTGATTCTCAAAGAATGGAGAATTTGAATCTTCTGATGCAATGTAATAATTGCGCCAATCATAAAATGGTTCCACATGATGCATAGGATAAATATAAAGTTTATTCTAAAAAGCACAATAGTTTATATAAATTTCAATTAAATTCAGTATGCTTTGCTTTGTTAAACATTGAAATTTAGCATAATAAAAAAATGAATTTTAATACAATATTTCATTATTTTTGTGGTTCTAAATAACGATGAATATTATTTAGTTCTAACTTAAGTTGAGATGAAAAAAATTATTGTATTTACAGCTCTTGTAGCATTTTTATTTTCTTGTGGATCTTCGGGTGATCGACAAACTTCAGAATATGTTTCTGCATTTTTAAATGGAAATAACAAAGTTTTGCTTTTTGGGAAGGCAGATGTCAAAACTGTTTTAGATAAAGCTGATTATAAAAATGTTCCAAAATTTGGTGCATTAATTGAAGATCAAATCAAAACAATTGAAAAAGGATTAGATATTAAAACGCCAATTTATTTTGCAATCGAAATAAGTTCATATACTGGAGAAGAAAAGCCAAATATTTATGCGTTTATTGATGTGAATAATCAAGATTCTACGCTTGCTGAGTTGACTAAAATGGGTCAAGATATTCAAAAAACGGGTGATTTAAGTTATTTTCAAGATGGAGACGTGACGGTTGGTATTGAAGAAAATTTAGCAATATTATTAGTTCAGCCAGATTTAAAAGATCCTAAAAAAGCAATTGAGGAAGCATTCGAAAAAGCAAATGGTGATATTTCTGATGGTAAAGTAAATGACATCTTAAATAAAGAAGGCGATATCGTTTTTGGTTTTAAGATTGAATCGGCAATGAATGCTGAAAATCCTGCAATTGCTGGTTTAGCAAAAGAAAAGCAAGAAAAACTTCAGGCATTGGTAAAGGATTGTTATTCTGAATCTGTATTTAAATTTGAAGAAGGTGCAGTTGTAATTGAATCTAAAAATTATATGTCAGATGAATTGAAAAATAAAATGTTCTTTAAATCTGATGCGAGTGGATCTATCCTTAAGAAATTAGGTCACGGAACTCCAAAAATGGGATTTGCGATCAATATTGACATGGTGAAATTACAAGCCTTAATGGAAGAGTTTTCGCCAGGAATAATTAAGTCTTTAGGAGAATCATTAGGTGGTCCAGCTCAAATGGCTTTGATGATGGGAGGAGATAATGCATTATCGTCATTGTTAAGTGGAGAACTTGGTTTTGTATTAATTGGAGAACCGAAAAGAGATTTATCTATGGTTCCTGATTTTAATTATTACGTAGGTTTTGGATCAAAAGGTAAATCATTAGCTGATTTGGCTTCTGCCTTCTTAGCAAAAGGAACAATGAAAGTAGATATTTCAAACAAAGGAATCATGGGAGCTACGAACCCTGAATTTGCTGGAGTTGGTGTGTTATCTGTTCCTCAAGGGTGTGAATCTTTTGGTAAAAAAGGTGTGACTGGTTTTATTAATTTAGAAGGAATGGATGTAAATTCATTTGAGCTTGAAGGGGCTGCTAAAATAATTAACATCGTTAAATACATTTCATTCGAAAGTGATAATGAAACGGGAAGAATTGTTATCAAAGCAAAAGATGGAAAAGGAAATATTTTAAAGCAATCGGTTCAGTTTTTATTGAAAGAATTAGAATCTTCAATAGCTGGATTGAATATGTAATTTAAATCAATTAATTCTTAAAAGGTATTGAATTTTCAATACCTTTTTTTTATCTGAATTTATATGTTAGAAAAGGAAAACTGGAATAAATTAACTGAAGAAGAACAAAGAGTAATTTTAAGAAAAGGAACAGAGATGCCTTTTACTGGAGAATATAATTCTGTTAAAGAATCAGGAATATTCGTTTGTCGTCAATGTGAAAGTCCATTATATTCAACATCTGATAAGTTTGATTCGGGTTGTGGATGGCCTTCATTTGATGATGAAATTAAAGGTTCTGTGAGAAGGGTTTTAGATGCTGATGGAAGAAGGGTTGAGATTGTTTGTGCGAACTGTAATGGTCATTTAGGTCATGTTTTTGAAGGTGAACAATTCACTTCAAAAAACACACGACACTGTGTGAATTCAATTTCACTAAAATTCAAAAAGGGAAATTAATTTTCTAGAAGTGCTTTTATTATTGATGAATTACTAGATAGACAATCAAAAATAGAAGCTCCACTTTGGTAAACCAATTCATTTAATATTATTTGAGATGCTAAAGCTAGTTGTGTGTAATTCTGTGAGTTATTCCCGAAACTAGCAGCTGATGTTTGCCACATAGCTTTGATTAAATCTTGGCTTCCAGTCGTAGGATTTATCTTGTTTACGACGGCTCTTACGTTGATTGCTCCGGCATGATAGACATGAAGTACAAATAACCTAAACCATAAATCATTTTCATTAAATTGAATATTATGACTCACAAGTATTTTTTTTGCTTCAGGAATGCAAACTCTCTTTATTAATCTGGCAGAGCCCATAGCGGATTTTTCAAAATCTTTTCGTTCGTCTATTGTATTGTTAACTATTAATCCCATCGCTCTGGCAACTCCAGGCATTAATTGAAACGCTCCATAAGCTCCAACACTTGATTTTTTTAACTGACCTGGACTCTCAATTAATAAAATTGCTTGTGCATACCAAGGATCAACGCCTTGCTGCTCGAATACTTCAACTCCTTTTGATATTGTTGGGTAAACATCATTAAAACGATAAAAATCATTTTTACCAGTTGTAACAAAAATACGTTCTGTAGAATCTAAATTAAAAGTTGCTCTTAAACTGTCTCGAACAATTTCTTTTCGAATTTCTGTTTGAGAATTCCAGTCTTTGTTTGACATTTTTGCTAAAACAATTCTAGTAGAAGCAACGTTGACAAGACAAGAATCAGGAGCTAATTTCATGATTTGTCTCCAAAATTGAGGTTGAGGTAATTCAGCCCATTTATCGGCATAAATTCTTTCGGCATCCATGATGACATGACTTCCATTAATGTGAATTACTTCAATTTTTTCATGATCCCAATTATTTTCATTTTGAGAAAAAAGAATACAAGGCATCAAAAATGATAGCAAAAACAATTTGTACATAATGGATTTATTTTGTCGTTTAACCAAATATAGCGAAAATAAAGGTTAAATCCTATATTTTACAAGGATTTATACACGTTGAAATGTTGATTTAAATAAAATCACTTTTTTCGTTTGTGAAGTTCTAAAAATCGTAAATTTGAATATGAAGGTCTTTAAGCGAATAATTTCTTTTCCAATATTCATAATTGTAAAAATCTATCAATGGATTATTAGTCCGATATTTCCAGCAAATTGTCGTTATAATCCGACTTGCTCAAATTATATGATAGAAGCTTTAGATGAATGGGGGCCAATAAAGGGAACATATTTAGGTTTAAAAAGAATAGGAAGTTGTCATCCTTGGGGGAAATTTGGAGATGATCCTGTACCGAAAAGAAAAAAATAATTATATGAAAATTGTTCTATCATTTACTTTATTCTTTCTGTCGTATATCACAATAGCTCAATATGTTGTGCCGATTCCGAAGTTAATTCAACTTGATAATTTAACAAAAGCAAATGGAGGATTGAAAACTGCTTGGTTTTTTCCTCAGAACGAAATGCAAGTTGTTGGTCAATTTCAAAAAGCAGAAGTTGGTTTTTCTTTACCATTAAATTATTATCGAAAAATAATTAATTTTTTTCAAGGTATAGGCGCTAATTCGGATCGAATCAATCCCTATAATCGACACGATATAGATATTACAGTCGAAATATTTAAAGATTCTATTTTGAAAAAATCAGTAGATGCTTTTTATTTTGAAGAATTTCAGGTTGATTCAGTTTATAACATTTGGCAAAAAGATACAACCTCCTATAATTTCAGAGCCCGATTTTCATTAGCTGAAATAGGTGAATATTCGGCTGTTGTTAAAATATCTTCCAAGTTTATGGATACGCTATTTTCTTCATTCAGTTTTAAAGTGCTTTCCTCAAATTCACAAGGTTATCTTGAAAAAGCTAGTGATAATAAACATTTTAGGCTGTCTGCTACAAAGGAAAGTTTTATGGGGGTGGGGCAAGTGATTCCTTGGGCTGAAGCATATCAAGGCCAGCTTGATCAAGTGACACGGCCAAGTGAATATAAATCATTTTATAAGGCTTTAAATTCGATGTATTTTGCAGGAGGTAATTTCACTCGTTTTGTTGCAAGTCCTTGGTTTATGGAGCTAGAGTGGGAGGCTTTGGGGAATTATTCATCTAAATTAGGTCAAGCATGGGAATTTGATCGAATAGACGAACTTTGTGTGGATTTAGATTTATATTATATTTTTTGTTTACGATTACATACGCAATTAGAAAATCATAAAGATCGAAACGGAGGTTTAAGATGGGAAGATAATTGTTATAATGATAATGATGAAAGTCCTTCGAATATTGCGCATGAACCAGCAATTGGTATTAAGAAAGTGATTGATTTTTACTCGAATGAAACGGCAAAAGATCACAACAAAAATTATTTTCGATACATGATCTCAAGATGGGGGTATTCATCTTCTTTAGCTGCTTGGCAAGTGATGAGCGAAATTGATAATACTGCCGATTACAGAGATGAAAAAAAGGGGGATTCAATAATTTCTCGTATCCAAAATCGAGTAGCTGCTAGAGAATGGACACATGAAATGATTAAATACATTGATGGAGATTTAAAAGATGCTCATCTGTTAAGCGTTGCTGTAGCTACTGGTAAAGATTATTCTTCAACTTTAAATGATCCAGAACTATTAAATATTCCAGAAATTGATTTTATTGGTTTACATGATTATATTTATGAAGTTCAACCACCAACAGGTAAAGTTAGAAATAGAAATTTATCCATCAGATATAAATCAGTAAACGATTTAAGTATTGGATTTCAAAATGGTTCCATTTCATATCCCGATTTTCAAAAGAAATTATTTATTTACGATGAATTTGGTCAAATGAATGCTGTTCCGAAGGATTGGCCATTAAAAGATTTAACTGATCCAACAGTTGATTATAATAATTGTCTGGGTTTTATGGTGAAACAGGATTTATGGTTTACAGCTGTTGCAGGTTGTGGAGTGGCCGGTTTAGATTGGTGGAATTATTCTCAAGAAAAACGAGTCGAAGATTGGAGATTGTATTATCCAGGAATTAAATTATTTTTTGAAGGGATTGATTTTGAAAATGTAAACTATTCAAAAGTTCGAGAATTTACAAGTGATTATATTATTGCTCAGCGATGGCCTTATTTAGAAAAAGAAATTAATGCTTCTAGTAAAAGAAGGTATACTAAAAGTGATTTAATTGAAGCTTACACTCAAGTTGACGAAAAAGGAGAGCAGGCATTTGGATGGTTGAGTAACCGATCTTTTCATTGGTCTAATTTGATCAAGGATTTACCATGTGTAGAAAACATGTATAAAGGAATTTCTCCTTATGCTAAAAAATATTTATTTCTTCCTTCTGATGATGATAAAGTTGATTTTGTTCAAGATGTTGAGGAGGAATCTTATTTTTTTAAAGTGAATTTTTTGAAAAAGAAAACGGTTTATGTCATTGAATATTTTAATACATTAACAAATGAACGTTATGCTATTCAAGAAGTGAAAACGTCAAATAAAGGTGTGTTGAAAATCTATGTTCCAAAAATGGATTATTCAATTACAACTGATTTAGCTTATAAAATTGTAATTAAAGGAAATAGTTTTAAATGAAAAGTTTGATAGTAGTTTTATTGAGTATTTATTTTGGGTTTCTGGGGTTTGCTCAAGATGTTGATTATTCAGATACAAATAATTGGGCTGTTCTTCCACAAAAACATTTTCAACGAACGGAATATTTTACTAATTCCATGAATGATTCAATTGATGTTTTCTATGTTTATCCAACGTTGAATACAAGTAATAAAGATAAAAGATGGAATGTTGAAATTGATGATAAAGAGCAACAAAAAAAAGTGTCTTCAGCAATAAAATATCAAGCTTCTGCTTGGAGTGCTTCAGGAAATATGTATGTTCCATATTATAGACAAGCGCATTTACGTTCTTATTTTAAATTAGAAGATGGAGGTCGGGAAGCGCTCTTATTTGCTTATGAAGATGTTAAAAAAGCATTTGAATATTATTTGAAAAATTTCAATAAAGGAAAAGGTATTATTTTGGCTGGTCATAGTCAAGGTTCTACTCATTTGTCAATGTTATTAAGAGATTTTTTTGATGGAAAAGAACTTCAAAAACAATTAGTTGCTGCTTATATTCCGGGTATTGGATTTGCAGTAAATGAATTTAAAACGATTCCATTTATGACAAGTCCTAATCAAATTGGTGGATTTGTTTCATGGAATACACATAAAAGAAATATAGATAAAGTTTCTTATAAATGGCATAAAGGTAAAGCTTGTATTAATCCGATTACTTGGGATTTAACGCCAAATTCAGGCAGAGAATCACATAAAGGGTTCTTATTTTCAAATGATCGATTGTATGTGAAAAGTTTTAATACTCATTTAATTGATGGAGCAATTTGGGTTACTAAACCACATTTTCCCTATCGTTATCTATCATTTATGATGCGGAATTATCATATTGGAGATGTCAACTTTTTCTGGGAGGATATTAAAGAAAATTCTTTAGAAAGAGCAAGGATTTATTTAAAACAAAGGTTTCATTAAACTACATTACTTTAAACAACTAAAAAGGAGAATAATTTCTCCTTTTTAGTTCTTATAATGATTGTAATCTTATTTATTAGATTCTCTTATTTCAGCAATTGTATAGAAAAATACAGCGCCGTATCCAACAGCTAACATTAAATGGAAAGGAACCATTCCTAAATCGCCATATATTGCTCTATTGATAGCAGTGAAACCAAATACACACATTAATAATCCTTCACCAATATTAATTATAGAAAGACTTTTCTTGTCGTACTTGTTTTTAGTAGATTCTCCCTTTTTCAATACGTTGAATTTTGGTGTGCGTACAAATGAACTTTTAATTCCTAAATAACCTTCAATTACTGCTACAGTGTTACTTAAAGATAATCCCATAGAGATGATTAAGAATTGAAAGAAGCGTCCAATAAAGCGAATTAAATCACTAAATGTTTTACCAGATTTATCTCTGTATGAAAGCCAATAGAAATACATTAAGAAAATAGTACTTGAGATAAAAATAGATCCAAATTGTATAAAATAATTTAAATCAGAGAAACTATCTTTAATATGTAAGATCGGTAAACTCAACATTGATAATGTTAAAATAAACATAAATAATGAAGAGTTAAATAAATGAGATAAACCATGAACTCTATCCATGAATTTCACATTTTTAGCAGTCAACAAACGTTTCCACATTTTAATGAAACATTCTGCGCCACCTTTCATCCAACGATGTTGTTGGTTTTTTAAAGCTGACATTGTAATTGGTAATTCAGCTGGAGCAATAACATCTTCACAATATTTAAATTTCCATCCAAATATTTGTGCTCTATAACTTAAATCTAAATCTTCAGTCAAAGTATCGTGTTCCCATCCACCTGCATCTGCAATACATTGTTTTCTCCAAATACCACCAGTTCCGTTGAAGTTGATGAAGTGACCAGAAGCTGTTCTACCACCTTGTTCAATTGCAAAGTGACCATTTAATCCAAAAGCTTGAAGCTCTGTTAGAATTGAATAATCTTTATTGATATGTCCCCAACGAGTTTGAACAACTCCAATTGTTGGATCTTGGAAATAAGGCATTGTTTTTTGAAGGAAGTCTTTTTCAGGCATGAAATCAGAATCGAAAATCCCGATGAATTCACCTTCAACTTTATCCATTGCAGCATCGAGTGCTCCTGCTTTATAACCTGTTCTGTCAACTCTGTGAACATGTTGAATATTAATTCCTCTAGCAGCAACTTCTGCAACTTTAGCAGCAATTAAGTCTTTCGTTTCATCAGTTGAATCATCTAAAACTTGAATCTGGAATTTATCTAAAGGATATTCAAACTCAGAAATTTGTTGAATAATACGTTCAGCAACATACATTTCATTGTACATTGGTAATTGAATTGTAACTTTTGGAGTAGTTTCTGGATTGAAAACAGGTTTAATTTCTAACGCTTTTTTCTTTCTGTTTCTTGCGTATGCAATAGAAAGTGAAAGTTGCAATACACTATAAAAGAAAATCATGAAAAGACAAATTCCATAAAGTGTTAAAAGGATTTTAGCCGCTAAATGTGACCAATAATGCTCTTTTCCTTTATAATCTCCCCAATTAAACATCCATGTTACTTTCAGTGAAACAGTAAATGGTTCATTTACATTGAATGTGTAATTATCGTGATGTTCTTCTGTTAGTGTAAATGTATTTAAGATTTTATTTTGATAATCTTTATCGGTCATTTTCAAATAATATGTTCCATAAGGAATATTTTTGAATTCGAAATTTCCTTCGTCAATTGATTCAACAGTATATGATTTTTTTGTTTGTACATTTTGCAATGTAATATCTGCTTCTTCTACAGGACGTTCTGTTTTTTGGTCGACTAAACGTCCACGAACAAACTTAGTTGTTTGAGCATAAAAAAGAGTTGAGGTAAAAAGTACAAACAGTAATAGACTAATTTTTGGCATAAAAATTGTATGTTTTATTTCTTTAAACGTTGTTTTCAATAAAGTTAAATTGAAAAACCGCAAAGATAGTTTTTATTCCACCAATTACATAGTGTTTTTATAACTATGTGTGAATATTTTTTGCCGTATTTTATCTTTTGTTTTTAAAGTGTTTATTGCTAGAGGTTTGTCTTTATTTTTTGAGAGTATTTTCCAAATAAAAAAGGACCAGAAAATCTGATCCTTTAAGTGTATTTTTTATTAAATATAAATTATTGCCAAACACCCATTGTACAAAATTTCTCAATACGGTCATTGATACGTTTTTCTGGTGCTATTGCTTCTAATTCTTTTAAATATTCTTGAATTGAATTTTTCACAGTTAAGAACATTTCTTGTTGTTCTCTGTGAGCTCCACTTGCTGGCTCTTTGATTACATCATCTACCAACTTCAATTGTTTCATATCTGTTGAAGTTAATTTTAATGCTTCTGCTGCTTTCTCTTTGTAATCCCAAGATCTCCATAAGATTGAAGAACAAGATTCTGGAGAAATTACTGAATACCAAGTGTTTTCTAACATTACCACTTTGTCTCCAACACCAATTCCTAATGCACCACCAGAAGCACCTTCACCAATAATAATGCAGATTACAGGAACTTTCAAACGCATCATTTCATAAATGTTACGAGCAATTGCTTCACCTTGACCTCTTTCTTCAGCTTCTAAACCTGGAAATGCTCCTGGAGTATCAATTAAAGTAACGATTGGTTTGTTAAATTTCTCAGCCAATTTCATTAAGCGTAATGCTTTTCTGTAACCTTCTGGGTTAGGCATTCCAAAATTACGGTATTGACGCATTTTAGTGTTGATTCCTTTTTGCTGTCCGATAAACATTACTGTTTTACCATCTAATAAACCGAAACCACCAACCATTGCTTTATCATCTTTCACACTTCTGTCTCCATGTAATTCTTGGAAAGTTCCATTTGAAATTGCATCGATGTAAGCTAATGTATATGGTCTATCTGGATGTCTTGACATTTGAACTCGCTGCCATGGAGTTAAATTCGCGAAAATGCTTTTTGTCGTTTCAGTTAACTTGTTTTCAAGTTCTTTCACCTTGTCAGTCATGTCGATATTCGTGCTAATACCAATCTCTTTTGTTTGATCGATTTGCTCTTCTAATGCCTTAATTGGTTCCTCGAAGTCTAAATATGTTGCCATTTTATTCAATTTGAAGCCCGAAAGATACGAAAATAGTTTACTTCTTTTACCTTTGTAGTATGATAAATTTTCCTTCTGCTAAAATAAATTTAGGCTTAAACGTTCTGTTTAAGCGAGATGACGGGTATCATGAGCTTGAAACTTTAATGATTCAATTGCCTTTTCATGATATTCTAGAAATACTTTCTGCAGAAAAATTTGAATTTAAACAATCAGGAATTAACGTTGAAGGTGATATCGAATCGAATTTGTGTGTAAAGGCATTTCGTTTAATTCAAAAATATCATTCCATTCCAAATGTTTATATGCATTTGAAAAAGATTATTCCAATGGGAGCAGGATTGGGAGGTGGTTCAGCTGATGCAACATTTGTATTGAAAGAGTTGAATCAATTGTTTGAATTGAATTTATCAGCGGAAAAACTTCAAAATTACGCTGCTCAATTAGGAAGCGATTGCCCTTTTTTCATTCTTGATAAACCTCAAATTGCAAAGGGAAGAGGAGAGGTTTTAACGACTGTTGATTTTAGTTTAAAAGGATTATATTTAAAATTGATCAATATGGGGATTCATGTTAGTACGAAAGAGGCATTTTCAGCGATCGAATTTTCAAAGAATGAAAAGAGTATTGAAGAAATAATTCATCAGCCAATTCTAACTTGGAAAAGTGAATTGAAAAATGATTTTGAGACGACTGTTTTTAAAATTTATCCGGAATTAGCTAAAATAAAGGAAGATCTATATTCAGAAGGTGCCGTTTACGCTTCTATGTCAGGAAGTGGTTCGACAATGTATGGGATTTTTGAAAAAGAACCACTAAAAACTTATCAAGAAAATCCGACCGTATTAGAGAAAATAATGAGATTTTAGTTAGCTGACTTTAACTAATTAGCAATAATTATTTTCTTTATTCCGATAGAAACATTGTTTGAATCTAATAGTTGAACGAAATAATAACCTTGTTTTAGTTGAGTGAGTTCAAACTGAATTTCTTTTTTATTTGTCGTTATTTTTGATAATTCATTACTTAAAACATCATAAATTTTAATCGTTACTTCGTTTGTGAAAGAATGGTGAATTTTAAAATACCCATTGTTTGGGTTTGGATATAGAGTAAATTGAAATTCAAGGTTATTATCAATAATTGAAGCTGAACTATTAGGATCAACTTCTAAATGATAAAGTCCACCTAAATCTTGACCAACAAATAAATCTAGTTTTCCGTTGTGATTAATGTCATTCACAAAAAATGAACTGTAAGCTTCTGTAGGTATATTTAAAAAGTCATTAGAAACCAAATGAAACGAATTTCCAGTTTGAAGATTGATTTCGATGCTATCGTAAAAATACAATTGTCCGTTTATCGCACCTGTAAATAAATAGGTTGTGTCATTGTAATTGAAAAAATGTGGAGTAGGGTAGTCGCTTGAACTATTCGGGTCAATATCGATCATGCCTAAATTAGAATTGATAAGTTGAAATGAAGGATTGTTTGTTGTGCCAATGTTTTGATAATAAACAATTTCTCCTGAATTTTTCCCAAGAATTAAATCGAGCAATCCATCTTTATTTAAATCGAATAATTGTGGGAAATTAAAAGATCCGGTATTGATAATTGCTCCAAGGTTGTCTGTGTAATTCAAAATTGGAGCAGCAAACGTTAGAGTAGCACTATTTAAGTTTTGGTAAAAGGCTATTTTGCCATCTTCTAGTCCTAGAAATAAATCTTTATCACCATCATTATCAATGTCGCCAAAGGTTGGAACAAATCTTAAGTTGTAATTAGCTTGAGTTAAGTTTAAAAAATCATCGTTCACAAAAGTGAATTTTGGTGCAGTTAAAGTTCCTGTATTTCTGTAATAAGCGATCGAACCTTCTTTTTGTAATACGGATTTATAACGATAAAAATTTGTAATAAATAAATCTTCTAATCCATCTTGATCATAATCAAAAAATACAGGAATACTTCCAGAACCAACATCAATCATTTCATGTTGAAGAAAATCATCCATTTGATAATTGAAAATTGGATTTTGATTCGTTCCATTGTTTTTATAAAACCAAACACTTTTCTGATTATTAGCAGAATTACGAGCATTTCCACTCACAATCAAGTCTTTTTTAGTGTCAAAATCGACATCTTCCCAAAAAGCAGCTGGAAAAATTTGTATGTCAACAGGTGTTGAGTTACTAGGGAATTGAGTGTCCAAACTTGACATAGCAGAATTTGTATTTGGAGTCGTTCCACTGTTAATTAAAAGATTTAAATTGGGAGTTGAAACATCTCCAATGATTAAATCTAGTACTCCAGAATGATCAATATCCATAGCCAAAATAGTTGAACCTGAATGTCGAACAGCTCCTGTAGTATCTTGTTCGCTAGATTTCAATGGATTGGTAACACTGCTATTTATGCATGGATAATTTGGGTCATTTAAAACGATTGAACTTGAAAAAGCGTCTTCCATAAATTTCCCCCAACATTCATTTTTTAATTCAAAATCAAGTGAGTCTGGTATTCCATATTTCTCAATACTTTGATTTTGATGATATTCTACATGCTGGCCTCCAATAGAATAGGTTAATATATCAATGTCACCATCAAAATCTACATCAACAATCGCAGGGACGTCACTTGAACTAACATAAAGGTTTGTTAAATTACCTGTATAGTTTGAATAGACTAAAGATTTAAAAATTGTCCACTGCAAACCATTAATTATATCTCCATCATTTCTGTAAACTTTGACTCCACCTATACCATATGTGAAAATATCTTTTTTACCATCCTGATTAAAATCTACCAAGGCAACTCGATAATTTAAATCTGGTGGAAAATAATTTTTACCGTTGTAAATAAATTTATAGCTTGAAGTACCATTTGTTATTTCGTGAGCAAAAAGGCGAATGTTATTACTACTTCTGTCAAACACAAATAAATCGTCGTCACCATCAAAATCATAATCTAAAGCGGAGAATTGGACGTTATTAAATCCTCCAGACCAAGCGGAATTTAACGTGTCGACTCCAATAGTAACAGGGATATTGTTTGAAAATTCGAAGGTGAATTGAGAAAAAGAAAAGTTGTAATGAAAACAAAATGAAAGTAATATACTTATTTTATAGAAATATAATCGAGAAATATTTTTCATTTATTTGATCGTTTTGTTAATCTTAGAAGTGCAATAATTGGCGCTAGTTAAAAAATAATTCATCAAAAATTAAAGCAACTTCGAATCACTAATTTAGTCAATTAGTTAAACAAATTAAATACATATGAAAAATCTATTGGTTTTATTAAGTCTTATTTTATCTAATTTATTATTTTGCCAAGATAGTTTGTCCGTTTTATTTATTGGGAATAGTTACACTTATGTTAATGATTTACCAGGAACTTTAAACAGTTTAACATTATCGCTTGGAGATAAAATCACCTATGATTCTCAAACTGCCGGGGGAGCAACTTTTCAAGTTCAAACAAATACTCCAGCAGTATTTACAAAAATTAAAAGCAAACAATGGGATTTTGTAGTGCTTCAAGCTCAAAGTCAAGAACCATCTTTTCCTACGAGTCAAGTAAATACAGGAACGATACCTTATGCCATTCAATTAGCGGATAGTATTTATGTTAATAAATTCTGTTCTCAAATTATGATGTACATGACATGGGGAAGACAAAATGGTGATCCACAATGGGATTCGATTTCTACATTTAATGGAATGAATGGGAGATTAAGAGATGCTTATTTACGTATCATGGATTCTGTTCAAGGTTCAATGTCACCAGTTGGTTCAGCTTGGAGATATGTCAGAGATAATTATCCTTCGATAAACTTGTATTCGTCTGACGGATCTCATCCGAGTACTGAAGGAACTTATTTGGCAGCTTGTACTTTTTATGCTTCATTGTTTCGAAAATCTCCTGTCGGCGCAAGTTTCAATAGTACAATTGGGCAAACAAATGCTAGTATATTGCAAAATGTTGCTGCATTAACTGTTTTAGATAGTTTAGGACTTTGGAATTTACATGATTTAAGCGAATTAACAATTTCGGATTTCGTAGTGAATCAAAATAATGAATCGGTAGCATTATTGAATCAAAGTTTGAAAGCGGATCAATTTTCTTGGAATTTTGGAGATGGAACTAGTGAATCTATTGAAGAAAATCCAACTCACACTTTTACTTCGAATGGGACTTATACAATTACATTAATAGCCTCAAGTTCTTGTGATTCAGATATGTTTTCAATAGATGTGAATGTCAATAATTTATCAGATAATGCTTTGGTTTCAACTTTAGGATCAATAAATTATAAAATATTGTGTTTGTTAGATAATCAATATCAAATTCAATTTTTTTCGTCTGAAAATATTCATATTCAATTGTATGATGTCAATTCTAAATTACAAATGAGTAAAAGTTTATTAACGAATGAATTTAACATAGACCTTTCTAATTTGGAAAATGGAATTTATATTCTAAACATTGAAACTGATAAATTTAAAAAGACTGAAAGATTATTAAAAAGCAAATAAAATTGTATCGTGAGATTAGATTAAAATAAATAATTAAATTTGAATTTATTATTCGAAAAAAAGGATTGTTTAATCCGATTTTAAATTAAATTACTTATGAAAATAAATTTCAAATCTTTACTTCCACACATTGTTTCTATTTTAGTTTTTGTTATTGTTTCAAGTATCTATTTTTCTCCAGTGTTTGAGGGATATTCATTGAAGCAGAATGATATACGTCAACATAAAGGTATGTCTAAAGAAATTGATGATTTTCGTATTACTCATGGAAAAGAACCGCTTTGGACAAATTCAATGTTTGGTGGGATGCCTGCTTATCAAATTTCAACGAAATATGAAAATAATTTGTTGGCTAAAGTCAATTTAATGTTTCAATTAGGTTTACCTCATCCAGTTGGGTTACTGTTTTTGGCTATGCTAGGTTTTTATATTTTTGGTTTATGTTTGAAAGTAAATCCTTGGTTATCAATGTTAGGTGGTTTGGCATTTGGTTTGTCAACGATTAATTTATTGTACATTGGTGCTGGTCATAATTCAAAAGTGAATGCAATTGCCTATATGGCTCCAGCTTTGGGAGGTTTTATTTTAGCTTTTAGAGGAAGATTAATGCTCGGAGCCGCTATTTTTGGTTTGTTTTTTGGCTTAAATATCACATGTAACCACTTTCAAATGACCTATTATTTAGTGTTTTTATTGGGTGCAGTAGGAATTGTGGAAGTTATTCGCTTGTCTTTACAAAAATCTTTTGTTGAGTTAGGTAAAGCTGTCGGAGTATTGTTAATAGCTGGAGGGATAGGTGTTTTACCAGGTATTGGAAATATTACTTCTACTTTAGAATATAGTAAGTATACTACAAGAGGCGCAACGGATTTAACAATAACACCGAAAGGGGAGAACAATGAACAACGTGTAGCTGAAGGTTTAAATACTAATTATATCTTAGAATATAATTATGGAAAAGGAGAAATCCTTTCAATAATAGCGCCGAATGCAAAGGGTGCAAAAGATGATTTAATAGCGAATGATGAGAAAGCAATGGAAAATGTTGACCCTCAATTTTCTGGTCAAATTAGCCAAATGAATCATTATTGGGGAGGTCAAAGGATGTCTGGAGGTGCGTTTTATTTTGGAGTTGTAATGTTTGCTTTCTTTTTATTTGGAATGGTTTATTACAAAGATCCAATAAAATGGGCTTTTTTAGCGATTGTATTATTAGCAATGGCTTTAGCTTCTAAAGATCCAGGTGGATTGAATAATATCTTTATCAACAAAGTTCCAATGTATAATAAATTCAGGGATTCTAAAATGATTTTGGTTTTAATTCAAGTCATTTTTCCAGCCTTAGGGATATTGTTTTTGAATTATTTATTGGAAAGAAAAGAAGAAATCGTAAATAAGAAAAAATTGTTGATTACAACAGGAAGTATTTTATTATTTGGGATAGTATTGTATATGTTTCCATCAGTTTCAGGTTCGTTTATGCGTTCTGAAGAAATCGGTCAATTTGACGAGGCAATGAAGTCAGTGAAAGATCCTACACAATTGACAATGTTTACCCAAATGAAACAAGCTTTAATTGAAACGCGAATTTCTATATATAAATCTGAAATTGGCAGAACATTGTTATTACTAGCTGTGGGGTCTGGTATCGTATTATTGTTCTTCTTAACAAGGATTAATCGAATGATTTTAACGGTTGTTTCTATCGTTTTTGTATTTGGGGATAATTTGTCAGTGAGTAAAAGATATTTAAATAATGACGGCGATGGCATGCATTATAATTCTTATGAAGAAGAAACGGTTGCATCTTTACCTTATGTCCCACAAGCGTCTGATATTTCAATATTGAATAGAGAAAAAGTAAATATTTCAGGTTTTGAAGCCAAAAAGGGTTCATTGTTAAGTCAAATGAAATTATCATCTTCTTACGAAACAATGGAGAATCAAGGTTCTTTAGAGACGATTGCTGATTTTGGAACTTTGAATATGAATACAGATTACAGAGTGTTAACTTTTGCTAATCCTTTCAATGAAACAGGAACAAGTTATTTTCATAAAAGTATTGGCGGATATCATGGTGCTAAATTGAAAAGATATCAAGAAATGATTGATTTTTATATTTCTGATGAAATGATGAAATTGAATCAAATTGTTAGTGCGGAGAAAAATAGAAAATTAAGAGAGTATTCTGCTGTGATGGAAATTACGCAAGATAAAGCACAAGCAGTGTTTGATACGATTTCTGTAAGTGACATTACATTGCCAGATTCGATGCCGGTCTTGAATATGTTAAATGTAAAATATTTAATTGTAAATCCAGCTCAATCTGCATTAATGAATCATGGTGCAAATGGTAATGCTTGGTTTGTAAAAGATGTGTTGAAAGCGAACTCGACTAATGAAGAGATGTCAAAATTAAAATCGATCAATTCTAAAAATCAAGCGGTGATTAATAAAGAGTTTGCAGCAGCTGTTTCAGCACCTTCTTTAGATTCAACATCAACTATAAAATTATTGAAGTATGATGTGAATACTATTAATTATCTGTCGTCATCAAATGTAAAAGCAACAGCTGTTTTTAGTGAAATTTGGTATCCAGAAGGTTGGAATTGCTACGTTGATGGAAAGAAGATTGAAAGTTTAAGAGCAAATTATGTGTTAAGAGCAGCTGTAATTCCAGCAGGGAAACATACAGTTTCATGGAAGTTTGAACCAAAAGCATATTATCAATCAGAAACGTTAGCGTTAATTGGTTCTTTTGGTCTAATTGGAGGTTGTATATTTATTTTCGGATTTTCTTTGAAGAAAAATGAAGAAGATGCGATATAATTTTTTTACTTTTTCATATAATGAAGCTCACAAAATTAGTGATTTTTAATAATATTTCTTGAGGAACAAATTTACCTTTTTGTTCGATTTAGGTTCCTATTTGGTTGTACAAAAGTGAATAAAATATAATTTTATAAAAATTATGTCAGGCATAAAAAAACAAGGTGTAACCAATACTTTTCTGAGTTATATAGGAGCTTTTTTGGGGTATCTGATAGTTTATTTCCAGCCTTATTTTATTCATGCAGAAGACATAGGTCTTGTTAGAATTTTATATTCTTTTGCATTTGTATCTTCAACTTTAATGTCGCTTGGATTTTCAAATTTTATTTTAAGATATTTTCCAAAAATAAAAAGTGAATCTACCAAAAATCACGGTTTATTTGGATTAATAATTTGGATAAATATTGTTGGATTTTTATTAGTTTTTTCAATTCTTTTAGCTCTTAAATCGCACGTTTTTAGTTATTACAATTATTCAGATGGACTAACAACTTATTATTTCCATGCAATTTTAACCGGACTTGTAATTTCGATTAGTTTAATTTTATCAATTTATTGTAATTGTTTATTTAGAACAACTTACATGGTTTTTTTAAATGAAGTATTTACTAGGATTCTTCAATTTGTAGTTCTTTTTGCATTCTATTTTGGTTGGATTAATCATGAATCATTCATTATTGGGAACTTATTAGTGTATTTTTTACAGTTGTTATTGATTGCAATTTATTTCATTCGTTTGAAGCTGTTTACATTTAAAGTTGATTGGTCATTTTTTAAAAATTTAAATACAAAAGATTTAATATTTTCATCAGTATTAATGACCTTAACTTCATTCATTTCTTTATCAGCACGTTTTGTTGATCAGTTGCAAATCGCCCATTTTTTAAATCAAGCTCAAGTCGGAATCTACTCGACTTGTATTATTATACCAATGTTGTTAGAAATTCCATTAAGAAATATTGAGCGAATTGCACAACCTAAACTGGCTCATTATTGGGAAAACAAACAATTATATGACATCAATTCCTTGTACAAGAAGAGTAGTAAATATTTATTTTTTGTTGGGTCACTATTATTTTTAGGACTAATTTCTGGAGTTGATATATTGTTTTCTTTTTTACCTAAAGAATATCTAATTGGGAAATTGCCTATGATTATAATTGCAATCTCCATTTTATTCAATCTATTGTCAGGCATCAATTCAGCTATTGTGGTTGTTTCACATAAATATTATATTCTTACAATAGGTTTGGTATTGCAACTAGCGCTACAGTTATTATTAAATAATATTATGGTACCAATTTATGGAATAAATGGTGCTGCATTTTCTACATTAATTGGTTTTGTTTTTTTTAATTGTATGATGTTGTTGTATAATTATATTCGATTTAATATTCATCCATTTTCCAAGTCTATTGGAGTGATTTTTTTAGGTTTAACATTATTACTTTCTATTCATTATACAATCCTAATTAATTTATATTCTCTAATTAGAATTTCTATAGAAATGTTGTTGATTCTCATTTTATTTTCTTTTCTTAGTTATCGATTTAAAATTATTGAAGAAGTAAATGTTTTTCTTAATAAATATATATTGAAGTCTAAATGAGAAAATATTCACTAATTATTCAAGGACCAATAATATCAAATGGAATTACGGGAGCTTCCTATTTGGAATATGATTTAAACAAGAAAAAAATACCCAAAACTGTAGAATATAATTGTATTCCGAATATTAATAGAATTTTATCTGAATTTAGTTATTTATTTGAACACGTTATTTTATCAACTTGGGAATCAGAATCAATTGAAATTAATCAAATTCAGACGAGTAATAATTTTCAGATCTTAAAATCTAAAGATACTACACAATCATATATTAATCAAGCTCATCCAAATGGACAAATAGGTCTTTTGAAACAATTTTTATCAATTCAAAAAGGTGCTGAATTTTTAAATGGTTTAGCAGATGATTCTTATATTATAAAAATTAGAACAGATCAATTTGTAAATCTTAAACTATTAATTGAAGAACATCAAAATCAAGGTGAATTTGATCGCGAAAATAAAATTTCTATTTCTTATTTTGCAAAAAATTCTTTGGCAGATTTCTATTTTGTAGCTACACCTTCGAAAATGTTAGATTTTTGTTCAAGTATATTACAAATTCCTCAGTATAAAGAAATCAATTTAGCATATACTTCTGTACATTTAGCCATTCCATGTGCATATTATTTTTATCATGAAAAAATTGATGAAAAAGTGGTTTATAAATATATCTTTCTTAAAAGATTAATGCCCACTTTTCAGAAATATAATTTAACTTTTGCTAACTGTAAATCAGCTTATGAATTAGTTGAATTTATTGATCAACATTTTATTTCTTTTTCTAAAAATATTATATTCGATACTGAATGGAGAGGTGAAAAAATCATTGAAAATTCAGTTTTTGATGATCAATTAGTGAAATTTAATGAAATTGAACCCGTAACCTTCACTCCATCTAATTTGTTTTTATTTCTTTCTTCAAAATTATATTTTAAGCAAAATAGAAGTAAATTATTTTCAAAATTTTTAAGTTTGCTTCAATTGTTATTAATTGATAGATTTTCTTTTTATAGAAAGCTGTTTATTCAACCTATTCAAAGTAAATGAGAAGTAATTTAGTCATATTTAGTGCAGAATTAATAAGTCCTGAGTTGCAAGTGTTTTTTGGAGCTCTTCCTTCAGCACTTGTACCTTTTGAAGGGAAAACAGCCTTAGACTTTATTTATTTTGAAAATAAAAATCACTATAAAACCATTTACATTGTTGCTTACCGTAATGTTGAATTGATTCAGCAATACATTGAGAATAAGCAATATGATATACAACTAATTACTTTAGATAGGGTCCAAGATTTAGCTTATACACTTAGCTACTGTTTATCGAAATTGAAAAATTTAAGTGAAACGACATTTATTTTTGGTGATACCTATTTACCTTACATGTCGAGTTTTTTAGATCAACAAAATGTGGTTTTTTATGCTCATGCGAAAGATTGCGCACGATGGACCGTTTTATCATTTGATCTAGAACAAATTCATTTTATAGATAAAAAGATTTTAGAAGCCAAAACAGAATATGAGGTAGTTGTAGGTGCATTTCATATCGTTTCACCAGAAAATTTGCTTCAAATTATTCATGAAAATCCAAATCGATCTTTTTATCAATACTTAGAAGATTATTTCAATCAATTTGGATTTGAAGCAGTATATTCTAAAGAATGGATTGATTTTGGACATTCAGATATGTACTTTGAGCATAAATTCAATGTTGAATCTAGAGAATTTAATGAGATAAAAATTGACACTTTAAATAAAGTATTAACCAAAACAAGTAAGAATACAGATAAGTTCATTAATGAATGTTCTTGGTTCCTTCATTTACCTGAATCTCTAAAAAAATATATTCCAAAAATATATTCTGTTTCATTAGATAAAAATGCCCCCTCTATCCAAATGGAGTATTTAAATTATCTTACTTTACATGAATTGTATATTTTTGGGAATCATAAACTGGATGTTTGGAAAAAAATTATTCAGCAACTTAAAGCATTAAATAGTGAGTTTGTAGCAGTAAAAAGTTCAGATTTAGCTACTTTATCAGCTCTAAATAGTATTTATATTGAAAAAACCTTAGCTCGTCTTAAAGATTTTGAAAAACAAGAGCTGATTGATTTTCACAATGAAATTACTATAAATGGGATTAACTACCCAGCCATCGATACGTATATTAAATCTTTCGCAAGGGTATTAAATCACTATCAACTACTAGAACCAAGACCTTTTAATATTATTCATGGAGATTTTTTCCTCGCAAATATATTGTTTGATATTAAATTAAATCAACTCAAACTTGTAGATCCAAGAGGTGAGTTTGGTTCTTCATCTATTTTTGGAGATAATTTATACGAATGGGCAAAATTAGCACATAGTTTTGATGGAAAATACGATGTTATTGTAAGTGATAAATTCGATTTATTCGTGTCTTCTAATGGAAGTCAACTCCTATATAACCTTCATGAAAGCGAACTTTACGCTCCAATTTGTGACTATTTTTATTCAACTTGTGTTGAAGAAAAAGACATAGCCAAAGTTAAAATTATTCAAGCTTTATTGTTTTTCAGTATGTTGCCGTTACATAAAGATAAGCCAAAGCGTCAATTGATGATGTTATGTAAAGCGGTAGAATTATTTCATCCTTATTTTATTTATTCATGATTCAAGAAGAAAAAGTTATTGTGATGGACATTGATGGTTCATTATGTGAAATAAAATCAAGTGAACAGTCTTATTCAGAAGTACAACCTAAATATGAAGTGCTAAAACAATTGGTTGAATATCAGAAAAATGGATTTTACATCATACTTTTTACCTCTCGCCAAATGAGAACTTATAAAGGGAATTTAGGCAAAATTAATGCTAATACAGCAAAAGTATTGATTGAATGGTTAGATCACTATCAAGTTCCTTATGATGAACTTTTATTTGGTAAGCCTTGGTGTGGAAAAGGTGGTTTCTATGTAGATGATAAAGCAATTAGACCAGATGAATTTGCTAACTTAAATTATGATGAAATCTTAAATCTCATTTCAAAATAATAATACTATGAAAGTAATTATTACGATGGCTGGTATGGGGAGTCGTTTTACCAAAATTGGTATTCAGAAACCCAAACATGAAATAATAGCTAAAAGTCATACTTTATTTTATTGGTCGATGAGGTCGTTAATTGACTTTTTCGATGAGACTTTCATTTTTATCTGTAGAAAAGGTGCTTATAATGAAACATTTATCAAATTGGAATGTGAGCAACTAGGAATTCATCATTTTGAAATAATTGCTTTAGACGAGTTGACTGATGGTCAAGCTACTACCACATTATTTGCTGATAAATTTATTCAAAAAAATGATGCTGTTCTCATTTATAATATTGATACCTATATCGAAGAAGATCAACTAAAAAAAAATGATATACCTGTAGACGGAGCAGGTTACCTACCAGCATTTGATGCAGTAGGTGATAAGTGGAGTTTTGTTCAATTGAAATCAGAAGATAGTTTGGAGGTAAAAGCTGTTTCAGAGAAAGTTAGGATATCAAATTTAGGAACAATCGGCTTGTACTATTTTAATCATTGGGCCATATTTAAATCGATTTTAGATAAAAATAAACAGGATATTATTAGGGATTATAAAGAAAGTTACATCGCACCAATGTATAAATATTTAATCGATCAAGGTAACAAAGTATATACTTCTATAATCCCAACTTCCAAAATTCACGTTTTAGGTACACCAGAAGATGTTATTGCATTTGATCCAGAATATATAAATTCGAATTCATAAAATATCGAAAAAAAATTGTCAACCAGATGTCTGTTTGGTAATTTGTGAAAATTGATTTGAAAGTTATCACATCTATTTAATCGAACAATTAATAAAACGTGATTAATCAGATTTAACTGTTCTCTTTTTCTTGACTAACAGATAATTCAAAGTAAAAAAGAAAATAATTAAATTTGTTCGGTATTAAATATTAGAAAAATGACTTTATTGATATAACCTAATTGAATTCAACACCTTTATTTTTAAATTTTGTTATTTTTGTATCATCTATTTTAAACAAAAGTAACGATCATATATTTATGAAAACACACACATCTTCAGAAGTTTCAGAATTTTACAATAATTATTCGGTTCAGCAAAAAAATCTTGGAGTTTCTGTGAGACATAGAATCATTTACAATAATTTATTAGATCTTGGTTTGAATTCTTCATCTAAAGTATTAGAGATTGGTTGTGGAATTGGTACTGTAAGTAGTTTGATCATTAAAAAAGTGAAAGAACAAGGTGTTTTTGTTGGTTGTGATATTTCGGATGAAAGCATCAATATTGCTAACAAAAATTATGGAAGTAAAAATGTTTCTTTTGTTTGTACTAATATGTCTGATTTTACGCATAACGAGAAATTCGATTTTATAATTTTTCCTGATGTATTAGAACATATTCCTGTTGAACAACACAAGAATTTATTTGAAAAAGTGGCTAATGTATGTCATAAAGGAACAAAAGTATTAATCAATATTCCTCATCCAGATTTCTTAAATTGGATACGAAAAAACGAACCACATTTACTGCAAATTATTGATCAATCGTTATCTATGCAGGATTTGTTGAATAATACCTATCCAAATGGTTTTCAATTGTATTCGATAGAACCTTATGCGATTCATACAAAAGAAAATAATTACTTTAAAGTAATATTAGTTCGTGATAATGAGGTAAAATCAAAGTCTATTAAAAGTAAGTTAATTAATTTTATTTTCAACTTTAAATACAAGCTTTTAACCTTTATTCGATGAGAAATAAGCTTTTGTATTTTCATCCTGGTCTTTCTTCTTTTGTTAAGAAAGACATTGAAATATTACAAAGTGAATATGATGTTAAAGTCAATTATTTCAAACTAACGAGTAAAATTTTATTGTTTAAAGAATTTTTGAAGCAAATTTTTTTCATTCTTTCGAATAGTAAACAGGTAGAATTTTTCATTATTCAATTTGGAGGTTATCATTCTTTGATACCGGTTTTATTTGCTCGGTTATTAAGTAAAAAAAGCATTATAGTTTTGGGAGGAACGGATTGTGTTTCTTTTCCTTCAATTAATTATGGAGGTTTTAATAATTATTTGATGCGACCTTTTCTAAAATTAAGTTATAAATATGCTTACAAACTTGTGCCCGTAGACGAAAGCTTGATTTTATGTAATTATACCTATCAACCCAATGATTTTTCGAAACAAGGAGTTCAATTTCATTATCCTAATTGTAAAACCAACTTTCAAACAATTTACAATGGATATGATTCTGAGTTATGGTATAATTCGGTTGATTCGAAAGAAGAAAATTCATTTGTAACAGTAGGAGCTAATTTGTTTTCTCGATTTGGAGTTCAGTTAAAAGGAATTGATTTACTTTTGGAAGTAGCACCTCATTTTCCAAATTGTAAATTTTATATCGTAGGAGGGAAAGGATTGGATCAAAATTATCAGGTGTCTGAAAATCTTATTTTGGTTGATGCGATACCAAATGAGCAATTGAGCGAATTTATTTCGAGTAAACAATTTTATCTTCAACTTTCATTAAACGAAGGGTTTCCGAATGGATTATGCGAAGCAATGTTATGTGAATGTATACCAATTGTTTCAAATGTAGGAGCTATGCCAATGATTACTAATGACATTGGTTTAATATTGAAACAAAAAGATGCTGTAAAATTGATTGAAATTATCTCTAAAGCTTTATCAATTGAAAATAAAAAAGAGCTTGGTTTGAAATCCAGAGATATCATTCAAAATAATTTCCCTTTTGAAAGAAGAAAGAAAGAATTACTGACCTTGCTAAAAGCAGAATCGAGGGATTAAAATAATTTTGTAAAGTCTTGAAATAAAAAGTTAGAAGTATACTTTTCTGTATTAATTGCTTGAATAGTTAATGTTTTGTTTTTAAATGACTCAAAGGTAGCCAACAATGTTTCAATACATTTTTCTTTTTCATCATAATCAATAAAATAACCAGATTGAGTTTTATTGATTACTGCTTCTAAATTACTTTCTTTCTGACCAATACAGAAAATAGGTCTTTTAGCTCCTAGATATTCGAAGACTTTACCTGTTAATATTCCTTTTACATTTCCACTATTATTCCCGATTAACAAAAGGAGTTGAGATTTTCGTTGAATTTCAATACTTTCATTATGCGGAACACTGGTTATAAATTCTACATACTTCTCTAGTCCAAAAGATTTTATTTCATCAACAATTTTTATATCAATTGATCCTACCAGTTTAATCTTTAAAAACGAGGTAAATTCTTCATTAGATTTGGTTATTGCACTTAAGGTCTCCCACAATACTCTCGGATTTCTAGAGTAGGGCATAGAACCTAAATGTGCAATTGAAAATTCGCTATCTAATTCTATTTTATTTTGATCGAATTCAGGAAAATCATAACCATTTGTAATGACATGTATTTTTCGATTGACCAATTCTTGTAAACCGTCAGCACAAGCGTCACTAATTGTTACTACTTCATCGGCATTCGTTAGAACTTGGTTTTCCAATTTTTTATGTCTAGCATCAGCCCATTTTCCAGGTAACAATTCTTGATAGAAATCAATTTGAGTCCAAGGATCTCTAAAATCTGCAATCCACTTCAATTTTGGAAATTGCTTTTTTAACTTTAGACCGATAACATGCATCGATTGTGGTGGACCTGTTGAAATGATTGTTGTAATTTCAGGATGTTCCTTCAAGTATTTTTTCAAAAATCGAACGCTAGGTTTAATCCAAAACACACGTGCATCTGGAATGAATAAATTCCCTCTAATCCAAATGATTAAACTTTGTAAAAAAGATTTATTTTTTCGAGCTAACCCTGCATGACCAGCAGGGTTTAGATTCTTACTTAAATATTTTTGAGGTTCAAATATCTTATTTCGAATAACCGTAACATCATTTGGAATTTGTTTTACTAATTCTTCATCAATGGTCGTCCAAGCTGCATTTTCTGGAGTGTAAACCGTTAAATGACAATTGTTTTCCTTAAAATATTTAGAAAATCGTAACCATCGATGAACACCAGAACCACCACAGGGAGGCCAATAATAATTAATTAATAAAACATGTTTCATGAATTAGATCTTCGCTTTTACATCGCCAATTGCTGCTTCTAATCCCTGTGAGTTCTTTCCACCTGCAGTAGCGAAGAAAGCTTGTCCACCACCACCACCTTGGATGTGTTTAGAAACTTCACGAATGATTTTTCCAGCATCTATATTTTTAGAAGAAATGATTTCGTCTGAAGCGATGATGCTTAAAGTACATTTGTCTTCTTCTTTTCCACCTATTACACCAAAGAAATTTGAAACTTCACCTTTTAGTTGGAATAAAATATCTTTGATTGATCCACCGTCTAATTCAACGATTTCTCCCAAGAAATTCACATCGCCAATAGAATTGATTTTACCTTTTAATTCAGATTTTACCAATTTAGCTCTGTCTTTTTGGAATTGCTCAAGTTGTTTGGTTAATGTATTGTTTTTAGAAATCAAATCTTCAATTGCTTTTTGTAAATCTTTTGGATTTTTCAATGTTTCAGCAATTGAATCTAATTTTGTAGCTTTTTCTTTGTAATAGTTTTCAGCTGTTTCTCCTGTAATCGCTTCAATTCTTCTAATACCAGCCGCAACTGCTCCTTCAGAAATGATTTTGAAAATTCCAATTTGATTCGTGTTCGAAACGTGTGTTCCTCCACATAATTCAACTGATTCTCCAAATTTAATTACACGAACAGAATCCCCATATTTTTCACCAAACAAAGCCATTGCACCTAATTCAAGTGCTGTTTCCATTGGTGTGTCTCTTCTTTCGTCTAATGCATAACCCGCTTTAATTGCTTCAGTAACTAATTTTTCAATTTGAGCAATCTCTTCATCTGTCACTTTTGAGAAATGAGAAAAGTCAAAACGTAAATTATTAGCATTTACCAACGAACCTTTTTGTTCAACATGTGTTCCCAAAACTGTTCTTAAAGCATGGTGTAATAAGTGAGTCGCTGAGTGATTATTTGCTGAATCCAAACGTTTTTTAACGTTGATTTTAGCTGTGAATTTAGCAGCAGGATTACTAGGTAATTTGTCTGCTAAATGGATAATCAAATTGTTTTCTTTCTTCGTATCGTTGATCGAAACTTTTTCGCCATTAAATTCAATGTAACCAGTATCTCCAACTTGACCTCCACCTTCTGGATAGAAAGGTGTTTGGTTGAATACTAATTGATAGAATTCTTTTTGTTTTTGGTTAACCTTGCGGTATTTAATGATTTCAATCTCAGATTCTGTATTGTCGTAACCGATAAATTCAACGTTTGTATCGTCTTTTAATTGAACCCAATCATCTGTCTCGATTGTAGAAGCAGCTCTTGAACGATCTTTTTGTTTTTGAAGTTCTGCTTTGAATCCTTCTTCGTCAATACTTAAGTTATTTTCTCTTGCAATTAAAGAAGTTAAATCGTCAGGGAAACCATATGTATCATATAATTCAAAAACTTCTGTTCCTGAAATGATTGAACTACCATTTTTACGAGTAGCTTCCATTACATTGTCCATTCGCTTAATTCCTAATTCCAAAGTTCTAAAGAAACTTGCTTCTTCTTCACGAATCACTTTTTGAATTAAGTCTTTTTGAGCGATTAATTCTTGGAATGGATTCCCCATGATTTCTCCTAATACAACAGATAAATCACACAAGAATGGTTCTTTCAAACCTAATGTTTGGTAACCGTAACGAACCGCTCTTCTTAAAATACGACGAATAACATAACCTGCACCTGTATTAGAAGGCAATTGTCCATCAGCTATTGAGAACGCGATTGCACGAATATGATCTGCGATTACACGCAAAGCGATATCTGTTTCTTCTTTTTGTCCGTAAGCAATACCAGAAACTTTTACCATGTGTTGAATCAACGTTTGGAATAAGTCCGTATCGTAGTTGGATTGTTTTCCTTGCAATGCCATTGCTAAACGTTCTAATCCCATTCCAGTATCTACATGAGTAGCAGGAAGTGGCTCAAGCGAACCATTCGCTTTACGGTTAAATTGCATGAAAACATTGTTCCAAATCTCAATAACTTGAGGATGGTCATTATTTACTAAATCTTTACCAGCAATTTTTAATTTATCTTCTTCAGAACGTAAATCAACGTGAATTTCAGTACAAGGACCGCATGGACCTGTATCACCCATTTCCCAGAAGTTATCTTTTTTAGAAGCTAAAATGATTCGGTCTTCTTCAATGAAGCGTTTCCAAATAGCGAAACTTTCTTCATCTTTTGGAACATTGTCAGAAGCATCTCCTTCGAATACAGTTACGTATAATCTATCTTTTGGAATTTTATAAACTTCCGTTAATAATTCCCAAGCCCAAGAAATAGCTTCTTCTTTGAAATAATCGCCAAATGACCAGTTTCCTAACATCTCAAACATCGTATGGTGATAAGTGTCTACACCTACTTCCTCTAAATCGTTATGTTTACCAGAAACACGTAAACATTTTTGTGTATTGGCCACACGTTTATCTTTAGCAACACTATTTCCTAAGAAATAATCCTTGAATTGATTCATACCGGCATTTGTAAACATCAGCGTAGGGTCGTTTTTAACAACCATTGGCGCAGATGGAACAATTGCATGTCCTTTAGATTCAAAAAAGCGAAAGAATTGTTCGCGGATTTCTTGTATTTTCATGATAAACGATGTTATTCTATTTATGGAGTGCAAATTTAGTGGAAATAGTTTAAAAA
>CANGHX010000006.1 GCA_947453715.1 Flavobacteriales bacterium
GTACCTTTGACAAAAGATGAAGAAAGAAAATTTCGTAAATTATTAGATTCAATTCCCGATTAATATAAATTAAGATGATTACTTCTATTTTATTTTCATTATTATTAGTAGCAGGCTTTGGTTTGTTTACAGTAAATGTTTTAAAAATACGTTCAAATATTTTGTTAGGTAGAGATATCGACAGGACAGATAATAAAAGTGAGCGTTGGAAAACAATGATTTTGGTTGCCTTAGGTCAAAAGAAAATGTTTACTAGACCAATTCCAGCATTGTTGCATTTTGCGTTGTATAGTGCATTTGTTATAACTCAGATTGAATTGATTGAAATTATTGTTGATGGTATTTCAGGAAGTCACCGATTTTTTCATGATAGTTTAGGTGGGTTTTATACTTTTTTAATCAGTTTTATTGAAGTATTATCAGTTTTAGCTTTAATTGCAACAGTTGCATTTTTAGCAAGAAGAAATTTATTAAAACTTCCAAGATTAAATATGAAAGAATTAGCAGGTTGGCCTAAAAAGGATGCTAATTTAATTTTGATAATGGAAATTGTTTTAGTAACTTGTATATTCACAATGAATGGTGCTGACGAGCAAGCAAGAATTGTTGAAACTGGTCAAGGATATGGCTTTGCAATAAGTAGTTTTGTTGGACCATTATTCTTCAGTAGATTTACGGATTTACATACATTACATATATTTGAACAAATAGGATGGTGGGGACATATTTTAATGGTGTTTGCATTCTTGAATTATTTACCTTATTCAAAGCATTTACATATTTTATTAGCTTTTCCAAATACTTGGTATTCTAATCTTGATAAAAAAGGGAAGTTTACAAACATGGAATCTGTTACTAAAGAGGTGAAATTGATTATGGATCCAACTGCTGATCCTTATGCTGCACAACCAGAAGGTGAAACAGAGCATGTTCCTTTTGGGGTAAAAGATGTTACAGATTTGACTTGGAAAAATTTGTTAGATGCATATTCTTGTACAGAATGTGGTAGATGTACTTCTTCTTGTCCAGCGA
This sequence comes from Flavobacteriales bacterium, assembly GCA_947453715.1. GTDB lineage: Bacteria > Bacteroidota > Bacteroidia > Flavobacteriales_D > Crocinitomicaceae > CAIUKX01. The sequence continues at coordinate 1,033 of CANGHX010000006.1, forward strand.
ATATTACAGGAAAATTATTATCACCTCGTAATATCATGATGAAAACGAGAGATCGTTTGGTTGAAGTTGGAGAAGGGAAAAGAAAAAATGGAAAGGATTACCAAGATGGTAAAAGCTTATTAGGTGATTATATTACTGAAGAAGAAATATGGGCATGTACATCTTGTAATGCTTGCGTTCAAGAATGTCCAGTGAATATTGATCCTTTATCAATTATCGTTGATTTAAGAAGATATTTGGTAATGGAAGATTCAAAAATGCCGACTGAATTAACAGGGATGTTAACGAATATTGAAAATAATGGAGCTCCATGGCAATTCTCTCAAGCTGACAGATTGAATTGGGCTTCAGAAGAATAAATAAACTACAACTATAACTTTGGCTATAAACTGTGAATTAGAATTGTGAAGAGAAAAGTTTAGAATCAAAAAAAGTAAAAAGCATGAAATTAGTTCAAAAAGAAGAAAATGGACATTTGATTAGTCCTGTTTTACCGGAAGATGTTAAAAATTATTTAATTGACATTGATGGAACGATTTGTGACGATATTCCTAATGAAGAACCAGAAAGAATGGCTACAGCTGAATTGTATCCTGAAGCTCTGGAAACATTAAATAAATGGTACTCAGAAGGACATATTATCACTTTTTTTACTTCAAGAACAGAAGAGCACAGAGAAGTGACTGAAAAATGGTTAAATGATCATGGTTTTAAATATCATGGATTATTAATGGGTAAACCTAGAGGAGGGAATTACCATTGGGTTGATAATCATATGGTTCGTGCAACTCGATATGAAGGAAGATTTACTGATTTAATCGAGAAAGAAGTAACAATTCAGGTTTTCGAAAAATAAGAATACTATGAAATCACTTTTAATAATATCTATTTTCTTTTTATTCAGTTTTAAATTGAATGAAAAAAAGGTTGATATTGAAATTGAAGGACATCCTTCTTGTATTGAAAGTGATAAGGTATATAAAATGAAAATCAATTTTGCTGAAGGTACATTTTATGAAAACCTTGTTATAAGAGGCAAAGGTGTTCAGATTACAAAAGATTACACTGAAGGCGATTATACAATAAAAGCAAGCGATATTTTTGATGAAGTTTCAATCATTGTTTCATACAAAGATTCAACTTCTAAAGTAATTGACATTGATACTTTTGTTGTTAATGTTTGTAGTGATACATTAAAAAATAATAATTAACTGAATTATGAGTACTCCTTTGAAAGTGCCTACAATGGCCGAAAAATTGGCAAATGGAGAAACAGCTGACATATTATTTTGGGTTGGTTGTTCAGGAAGTTTTGACGATAGAGCAAAAAAAATAACAAAAGCATTGGTTAAGATTTTAAACAATTGCAATGTTAATTTTGCTGTTTTAGGTGCTGAAGAAAGTTGTACTGGTGATCCAGCGAAGCGTGCAGGAAATGAATTTACGTTTCAAATGCAAGCAATGATGAATATTCAAGTATTAGATGGATATGAAGTTAAGAAAATTGTTACAGCTTGTCCTCATTGTTTCAATACGTTAAAAAATGAATATCCTGAATTAGGAGGGAAATATGAAGTAATTCACCATACTCAACTAATTCAAGATTTGATCAATACGGGTAAATTAGCGATTAAAGGAGGAAGTGCTTTTAAAGGTCAAAAAATCACTTTTCACGATCCTTGTTACTTAGGAAGAGCAAATGATGTTTATGAAGCTCCAAGAGAATTAATTGAGAAATTAGATGCTGAATTAGTTGAGATGAAACGTTGTAAAACAAACGGTTTATGTTGCGGTGCAGGTGGAGCTCAAATGTTTAAAGAAGCAGAAAAAGGAAATAAAGAAATAAACGTTGAAAGAACAGAAGATGCTCTTGAAACAAATGCAACAATAATTGCTACTGGTTGTCCTTTTTGTAATACAATGATGACAGATGGTGTTAAAAACTTTAATAAAGAAGGAGAAATTAAAGTATTAGATATTGCAGAATTAATTGCTACAGCAGCGGATTTATAAAATGAGTTATTTTCCACAATTATCCGATAATTCAAGAGTTTGGATCTATCCAGCTTCTAGAGAATTGACTTTAGTTGAATCTGAAGTCATTTTAAATGAATTGAAACCATTTGTTCAATCATGGGATTCTCATGGAACACCATTGAAAGCAGATGTTGTTATTCTTGAAAATCAATTTGTTATAATTGGGGTAGATGAAGATGTTGAAAGTCCATCTGGATGCTCTATAGACAGATCTGTAAAGAAAATGAAGGCGTTAGGTCAACAATTGTCAATAGACTTTTTCAATAGACTTAAAATGGTTGTGAAGAATGATATTGAGAAAAAAACAATTGCATACGCATCTCTTGAGGATTATTCAGAATGGAATATTTTTAATCCATTAGTAAAATCTGTTAAAGAATTAAATGAATCATTTTTGATTGCTGTAAAGGATAGTGGTTTATTGGTTTAAATAATTTTAAGAAAAACAAAAAAGGCTCTATTCGAAGAGCCTTTTTTGTGAAGTAATATTTTTTAAAATCTAAATCGAGCAAAACCAAAGGCGCTTGAAATACTATGAGCATTTGAAGTGAAAAAACGCAAAGCATCTCTTGACGAAATTCCAAATTCATATGCTCCATCTTTTAAAATGAAATTGATACCTACTGGAATGTTGTTTTGATAAATACCACCACCAAAATAACCTGCACTTAAAGCAATTCTTTTGAAAACTTTAACCTCTCCACCAAATGAATACACTGCATTTTGAATACTACCAGGTATTTCTTTGTTAAATGGAGCAATCATATCAAATCCAAAATGCAAGAATTTGAAAGGTTGAAAACTAGCGCCGAAACGAAAGTTTGAAGCGTTTTTTAGTACATACTTTTCTGTTCCTACCAAAGATAATATTCCATTGTCTTTTAAAAGTTGATCAACTGATTTTGTAATATCATTATTTGTTAATCCACTCAACGATAAGTTTCCTAAAATTGAATCTTTTATTTGATATACATTTCGATTATAAGTAACACTTCCTATGTTGTTGACTGATGCAGCAATTCTTAATTTTTTATAGATAATAACACTTGCAGATAAATCGACGCCATAACCATTTCCTACAGCTTTAGGAAGTCCACCGCCATTTGATTGAAAATTAGAAGGATTTATTGAAGCAATACTACCATAATTGATGTTAAATGATGGTGTTAATGATGAATACATTCTCAATCCATCTTTATCTGATGTCATGTTAAACATGGCCATAGATTGTATGAAACGACCACCGATACCACCATAAATTTCAAAAATGGAGTCTTTTCCGATGATTTTTCGACCATATCCAAAGTTATACGAACGATTCCAAACTAAATGGATACTTGAACCATTCGTAATATCACTTAATTTTAATGGAACATTAATTCTACCTTGTATAACATGGCTAAGAGTATCTGAAGAAATATTCGGATTATTTGCAATCGTAGATGTATCAGATCCAATCACTACTTTCAACGAATCGAAGTAGGAAGAAAGTTTACCTCTAAAGATTATATCACTTGTTTGTTGGTTTAAATTACCACTAAATGAATAACTTTCATTAATATTAAATGCAATTCCTCCAAAACGTTTACCTTGAAAAGAGAAACCTAACCAATTATAATCAACAAACATTGTTACTCCGGCTTGTGCAAAATTTCCTGCTGCTAATTTTTGAGCATTGAAATTAAATTTTGTTGTGTCCTTATGAAGAAATTTGTTTGTAGCTGAACGATAGATTTTTTTTAAATCTGCTGAATTTAAACTATCAGAATACATTCCCATTCCAAACTCACTTGTTCCCATTGTGAATTTTTTCTTTTCATAACCAGTTCCCCAACCTAAAGCTGATGAATTGATACCTAAACAATGATAATCTGTTACAAAGGTAGTTGCTACTCCTTTACCTACACTAGGATAAGCAATACTTTGTGTCTGAGAAAAAATGATATTTGAGAAGAGTGCAAATATTATTAATGAAGTGTAGTTTTTTAAATTCATATCCAGTTATTTACATTTAGCTTTCTGCAAAGGTAAATTATTTTTAATAAATCAGTTTGTTTTATTAAAATAGGAAATCTGAAAATTTGAGATTATTCAGCAGTTTTTCTAAATGAAATATATTTTTGGGCAAAATAACTGAAAACTACGATTATGGAGATTGTCAGAAATTGACTAGGAAAATGCCACCAGTTGAAATATTCAACAAACATTTTTAGTAGTACATAATTCATTAAAGAAAACAACATGACAAAACCAAAATGACGATATAATTGTTTGTAAGGGTTTAAATTGCTATCATGCCAAACGATGTATCGATTTAATAAAAAGCCAATAGGGAAGGTTATTATAATTGATAATATTAATGATGCAATGTGAGATTTAAAAGCGATAAAACCCAAGTCAATGTCCACCTTGTGAAATAAAAAGTGATCTCCAATAAAATAAACAATCAAACCTAATACTGTATTTCCTCCACCACAAACTAGGTAGTAATAAGTTTGTTTATCCATGAATTTTTTAAAAATTGGATAAAAGAAATGAAGAATATTTAATATTATTTTTTGCAATTTTATAAAGGTATTTGAACTATTTTTTTGCAAATTTATAATAAACAATTTACAAAAGCGTTATTAAAGTAAATTAAGAATTTTTGCCTATGTTAAAAGTATACTCTCAAGTTGCTCAAATCAAAGAGTTTAAAATGGAACCCAAAAATGATACGATTAATGCAATTTTAAATTACAGCAAATCGGTAAAGGTTGAAAGAATAAATCAAAAGAAAGTACTTTTGAATATTAATTAAAAACAAGAAAAGGGCTATATTTCAAGCCCTTTTTCTTTTACCAAATTTTTGAAACTTTATCTGCTGAGTTTCTCATTTTATCACCTTCTTTTACTCCGAAAGCTTCGAAGAATTCAGGACAGTTTTTTAATGGACCATTTACACGGTACATTCCTGGTGAATGTGGATCGTTTGCTAGTCTATTTTTTAATTCTGCTTCAGTATAATTAATTTTCCATAATTGAGCATATGCAATGAAGAAACGTTGAGCAGGAGTGAATCCTTCTCTGATTTCATTTGCTTTATATTCATTTGTTAATTTATATGCATTGAAAGCTAAAGTTAATCCACCTAAATCAGCAATATTTTCACCCATTGTTAATTCTGGATTTACACATTGACCATCAGGAGTACAAAAAGTTGAGAAAGTAGCTCCAAGTAAGCTTGTTTTAGCTTCAAATAATTTTAAATCTTCTTCTGTCCACCAGTTTCTAAAAGAACCGTCTGCAGCAAATTTTGAACCCATATCATCAAAACCATGTGTGAATTCATGTCCGATTACCATTCCTATTGTTCCATAGTTTACGGCATCTTCAGCATTTACATCAAAGAAAGGAGGTTGCATAATTCCAGCTGGGAAAGCAATTTCATTTAAAAGAGGATGATAATAAGCATTTACCATATGCGCTGGCATTCCCCATTTTGCTTTGTCGACCGGTTTAGTTAAATCAGCTAAATTCTTTTTATGAGCATACAAAGCAATTTCTTTAACATTAGCGATGTAATCTTCTTTTGAAATGTTTAAGATACTGAAATCTTCCCATTTATCAGGGAAACCTAGCTTTCTTCCAATTGCATTCAATTTCAAAGTAGCTTGTACTTTTGTTTCTTTAGACATCCAATCTAGGTTTTCAATTCGTTGTTTGAAAACTAAAAGAAGATTGTCTACCATTTTATCTACCCTGTTTTTTGCACTTTCAGAAAAATAGATATCAACGAATGCTTTACCTAATAATTCACCAATTGGTAAACCTGTAATTTCATCAATAGCTTGTTCATTCATTGGACTCATTTCGCTTTTCCCTTGAATCACACCGCTATAAAAATTGAAGTTTAATTTTACAAATTCATCATTTAATAAGCCTGAATAATGATTCAATGTTGACCATAATAAATAGTTTTTCCAGTTTTCCATTTTTTCATTTGCCATCAAATCTGCAACTTTTAAAATGAATTTAGGTTGACCAACAATGATTGTGTCAAAGCTCTGACTTCCAATACCAACCAAGTAAGATTCAAAATCAAATTTACCAAAGTTCTTGTCGATTTCTTTTTTGCTCTGAGGATTGTAAGTATTTTCAGGAATTCGATTCTCAGCAGGTGTCATCATTGATTGAGCTAATGATGTTTCAAAAGCTATAACAGATTTAGCCATTGATTTAGCTGAATTTTCATCGTATTTCAAAGTTTGAAACATTTTTACGATATGTTCTTCGTATTTTTTCAATATTTCAGACTTATCTTTCTTGATGTAATATTCACAATTTGGTAAACCTATACCAGCTTGACCAATGTAAGCACTATTTTTATTGACATTTTTTAAATCTTGATCGACACCAAAACCAAACAACATTCCTACACCATATTTATGTGATTCAGAAATGAACGAAATAATTTCTTGTTTTGATTTAATGTTTTTGATTTTATCTAAATCAGCTTGAATAGGAGAGATACCTTTTTGATTTCTGACAGTCATATTCATAAATGAACTGTAATAATCTCCTAAAATTTGATTTTGAGTTCCTTTTTTATCATTCGCAAGGACTGCTTTATCAAGGATTTCAGTCAATTTAATTTGATTCGCTTTATCTAATTCGTTAAAACTTCCCCATCTTGATTCTGTAGAAGGAACAGGATTGTTTTTCACCCAATCACCATCACAAAAAAGAAAGAAATCATCTTGCGGACGAATTGATTTGTCCATGTAAGAAGTTGTAATTGTTTTATAAGGATTTTCTTTGATTACTTCTTTTGGAGTAACTGATGATCCTGTCGTCGAAACTGTTGAAGAATTACCAGTTGTTTTTGAAGTTGAACAACTCGCGGCAATGAATAAAACAGAACTTGCAATTAAAAATTTATGATTCATTTTTTTAGTTTAATGGTGTATATAACATTTCAATATGAGGAATATTATCTTCTAAATAAGCTTTACCCGTAAAAATAAAACCATGCTTCGTATAATAACTTTCTAAATGTTGCTGTGCAGAGATCTTAATTGGAACTGCTCCAAATTCTTCATTTGCGAAGGTTAAACATTTATTCATTAATTCATGACCAATTCCTTTTCCTCTTATTGATTCATCAATAACAACTCGACCTATTGAAACTTCAGGGTATGAAATACCAGGATGCAATATTCTAGCTGTTGCTACAACTTTTCCAACCCCGTCTCTACAAATTAAGTGATAACATTTTTTGTCTTTACCATCCAAATCTAGATAAGTGCAGTTTTGTTCCACTACAAAAGCTTTTAAACGAAGACGAATGATATCATGAAATTCGTTCAAGTTTAATTCTGAGTAAGGTTTTATTTGCCAGTCTAAATGCATGTTTTTTAAATTTTATTTTAGGTGAATGATAGTTTAACTATAAAAAATTAACATTGTATTACTCCAACATTATATGCTTTTTCAGCTTTTTTCAAATTGGCCATTTCTATTCCCATTGAAATTACTTTTCTTGTATCAATTGGATTTATAATAGCGTCAATCCATAATCGGCTAGCAGCATAATATGGTGATGTTTGCTTATCGTATCTATCTTTAATATGATTGAATAATTCAGCTTCTCTTTCAGGAGTAATTTCTTCTCCTTTTGCTTTTAATGATGCTACTTCAATTTGTAATAGAACCTTTGCCGCAGCAGATCCACTCATTACTGCAATTTCAGCTGTTGGCCATCCTACGATTAATCTTGGGTCATAAGCTTTACCACACATTGCGTAGTTTCCTGCTCCATATGAATTACCAACAACAATTGTAAATTTTGGTACAACAGAATTAGCCATTGCATTTACCAATTTTGCTCCATCTTTAATGATTCCTCCGTGTTCACTTTTCGATCCCACCATAAAACCAGTTACATCTTGTAGGAAAACTAAAGGAATATTACGTTGATTACAGTTCATAATAAAACGTGCAGCTTTATCAGCTGAATCAGAGTAAATTACTCCACCGAATTGCATTTCTCCTTTTCCGCTTTTTACGATATCTCTTTGATTAGCAACGATTCCAACGCTCCAACCATCAATTCTTGCATAGGTACAAACGATAGATTTTCCGTAATCAGCTTTGTATTCAGTATGTTCAGAATTATCAACAATACACTCAATTAATTCATGCATGCTGTATGGTTTTGCACGATCACTTGGAAGAATTCCGTAAACTTTTTTCAAATCAAATTTAGGAAGACTACTTTCTTTACGATCAAAACCAGCCGTTTCAGTATGACCGATTTTATCCATCAAACTACGGATTGTTTTTAAGCATTCTTGATCATTTTCAGATTTGTAATCACAAACTCCTGAAACTTCAGTATGTGTAACAGAACCTCCTAATGTTTCATTATCAATGGTTTCTCCAATAGCAGCTTTTACTAAATAAGATCCAGCTAAGAAAATAGTCCCTGTTTTATTGACTATTAACGATTCGTCTGACATGATCGGTAAATATGCTCCACCTGCAACACAACTTCCCATAACCGCAGCAATTTGAACGATTCCTCTAGAACTCATGATAGCATTGTTTCTAAAGATTCTACCAAAATGTTCTTTATCAGGGAAAATTTCATCTTGCATTGGTAGATAAACACCTGCCGAATCCACTAAATAGATGATTGGCAAGTTGTTTTCCATTGAAATTTCTTGCGCGCGTAAATTCTTTTTTGCAGTTATTGGAAACCAAGCACCAGCTTTCACTGTAGCATCATTCGCAACAACGATACATTGTTTACCAGAAACGTAACCGATAACAACTACAACTCCTCCAGATGGGCATCCACCGTGTTCTTCGTACATTCCATCACCAACAAAAGCACCAACTTCAAATCGATCAGTGTTAGGATCTAATAATAAATCAATACGCTCTCTTGCTGTTAACTTACCACTTTCGTGTAATTTTTCAATTCTTTTTTTGCCACCACCTTCGTAAACGACATTTAATTTACGTTCAAGTTCAGCTATTTTTAGACGCATTAAATCGTCATTGATGTTGAATTCTAATTCTTTTTTGGGTATTGCCATTTTATTTTCGTTTTAAAGCAAGTCAAAGTTAATAAATTACTGCACTTTTCAAAAAGGTTTTAAGTGAAATAAATTGACTAACATTAAGTTGTTAGAAAATGAATCTTTCGTATTCAAAAGAATGCTTTATTTTTGTCAAATGCAAGATTCTTTTAAACATAAAGGCATGAGACGTCAACTCCTTGTTGAATTGAAGTCTAAAGGTATTTCAGATCAACGAATACTTGAAGCTTTTGATGCCGTACCAAGACATTTTTTTTTAGATTTAGCTTTTGTTGAACAGGCATACACAGATATTGCTTTCCAAATTGGTGCAGGACAAACGATTTCACAACCTTTTACAGTTGCTTTTCAAACACAATTATTAGATGTAAAGAAAGGGGATAAAGTATTAGAAATTGGAACAGGTTCAGGATATCAAACCTGTATTTTATGTCAATTGGGAACTAAGGTTTTTTCAATTGAACGTCAAAAAGAATTGTTTGTAAAAGTGAAAAAGATGATTCATCATTTTAATTTTAATCCAAGGTTAACTTTTGGTGATGGTTTTAAAGGAATGCCAACATTTGCTCCATTTGATCGCATCATAATCACATGTGGTGCTCCATTTATTCCTGAAGAATTGGTAAAGCAATTGAAAGTAGGAGGTAAGATGGTTATTCCATTAGGAGATGGACCAACGCAACGAATGATTTTGCTAACCAAAATTTCTGAAACAGAAACAAAACAAGAAGATTATGGTGATTGTAGTTTTGTTCCAATGCTAGAAAATACAGCTAAATAACCTAAATATAATTTTATGAAAAGTCAAATTCTCCTCACTTTTTTATTTCTAGTGACATTTACATTATTTTCTCAAGAAAATGATGAGCTTACTGCAATTCCAATAGTTTCATATTGGTCTAAAGGAGATGTATATTCATTCTTAGTGAAAAAATCAAAAAAGACTTGGAAAGAGGAAGATTTGTCTAAAGCCGATTCTAGTGAATATACAGCTACTTTTACTGTGATTGATTCTACTGAAACTTCTTACACTATCAAATGGGAATTTGAAAATGAATATTCCAATTTAAATATGATTCCTTCAAAATACCAGTCGAATTTCAAGAAATTCCAAAAAAATGAAGTGATTTATACGACAGATGAAGTAGGTGTATTTCAGGGGATCAAGAATTGGAAAGAGATTAGTCAACAAATGAAAGATTTTTATAGTCAATTGTTGGAAGTTTTGAAAACTGACGAAAGTGAAAATTTGAAAACGTTGAAAAATATGTTAGATCCTATTATGAAGATTTATTCTTCAAAAGAAGGGATAGAACAGTTGGTTTTTAAAGAAATTTACTATTTTCATTTTCCTTATGGTGTTGAATATTCTATTGCTGAACCACTAGAATATGAAGAAGAATTCCCAAATCTATTTGGTGGAGATCCCTTAAAAGGAATAGCTAAAATTGAAGTCATAGAAGTTGATCAAGAAAATGAAATTGTCACACTTTTGAATACGAAAAATATCAATGAAGCAGATACAAAGCGTTTTTTAATGGAGGCTTTGAAGAAAATGGGTTTTAAGGACAAAGAAGTGGAAGAAGAATTAAAAAAGGCAAAGTATATTTTTACAGATGAAAATAAATTTGTTTTTTATTACGGACCAGGCGTTCCTGCATTTGTACAAGGAAAGAGGTTAATTGATATGAATTTGAAGGGTGAAATCATGAAAATTGAAGAAATTGTTCAAGTTGAATTAATTTTAGAATAAGCCAAAAATAAAAACGGAAGCATGGATAATTTTGAAGGAAAAGTCGTTTGGGTAACAGGAGCATCATCTGGTATTGGAGAGGAAATTGTAAGACATGTTGCAAATCAAGGTGCTAGTATAATCTTGTCAGCTCGAAATTTAAACGCTCTAGAAAAAATTAAAAACAATCTGCCGTATGTTGATCGTCATTTTTGTTTATCATTAGACTTAGAGAATTCTTCTAATTTTCCTGAATTAACGAAGCAAGTAATTGATAGATATGGTAAAATAGATTTCCTCTTCAATAATGGTGGCTTAAGTCAACGTTCTGAAGCTTGGGAAACGTCCCTTGAAATTGATCGAAAAATTATGGAGATTAATTATTTTGGGAATATTGCTCTTACAAAAGCAGTACTTCCTTTCATGCAAAAGGCAAAATCGGGTCACATTATTGTCATTTCAAGTATTGCAGGAAAATTTGGTTTCTTTCTTCGTTCAGCATATAGTGCCTCAAAACATGCATTGCAAGGTTTTTATGAAAGTTTATTGTTAGAGGAAGAAAAGAATAATATACATGTAACGTTGGCATACCCTGGGAAAATCAATACCAATATCTCTTTACATGCGTTAAATTCAGAAGGAAAATCACATGGTGTAATGGATCATAATCAAGAAACGGGTATGTCTGTTGAAACGTGTGTGAATCAATTGATATTAGCTGTTTATAAACAGAAAAAAGAAGTTTTGATTGGTAATAAAGAGATCAAGGCAGTAACTTTAAAGCGATTTTCACCAAAGTTGTTTTGGAAAGTAATTAAAAAGCAATCAGCGACGTAATGATTTTAATTCATGTAATAATCTAACTATTTCTGGATTTTGTATGAATAGATATTAAAAATTCCAGGGACATTAAGTGAATCAATTGTGGTTGATTTGTATTTAAACAATTTATTTAAATTTGTTTTTATGTTATTGTTACTATAGGCGAAATCGGCAGCAGCATCGAGATAAATTATTTTATTGAAATTATTTGATTTAAATATTGAATCTACAGATTTAAAGTTTTTTACAAGAAAAATATTATCTGATTTGAGCGAGTTTAACAAATCCACATCAGGTTTACTTTCTGGTAAAGCTTTAAAATAATTTATGTTATAATAATATGCAAAATTATATCCAAAATAGTCAGGACAAATAAAAACAGCACTTTTAGAATTTTTTTGCATTTCTTTCACATTTTTAACTAATGTTTTCACATCTCGCTCATTATTACTTAATGGACTAAAAGTAACCACCATTAATGTTATAGTCAGAATACTTAGACTTATGAAATATTTACGATCAACTTTACACAAAGCAATGGATGTTATAATGAAAAATGCGGGTGTGAAATAAATTAAATATCGATCTATAAACATCGGGATGAAGAATGATGTTACAAACATTATAAAACCTGGAATAAAAAACCAAGAAACTACAATTTTATAATTTATTGAAAAATTTTTATTTAATTGAAAGTGAATAAATAAAATAAGATAAAATGCTAAAAATGGTATTATTATGAGAGGAGATGAAAAATTAATTTCAAATGGAAATATTGGAAGTCTAATAGATAAACTTAATAGTATCGTTATTGAACTTAATATGATTACACTGATTTGAGCATACTTATTTGTAAAATACTTAACAATATAATGCTGCGAAAATAACCAAAAAAACACTAAAAAAACAGTATATCCCAAATGTGAATTATTAACTAATATTCCCAAAAAGGTATGAAGAGGTCGTAAATCTTTAACTGATTCTACCCAAGTTCCATTAGACGAATCTAAAAATCGATTTAATATTATACCTATATAAGGCAAATAAAATACGAAAATTACTCCAAAGTATTTTACAAATTTCCAAAACTCTTTTTTCTTACTTCTATAAAAAAAAGAAAGAATTGTGAATTGTAAAAATAAAACAAACAAACTAAAGAAATGACTGTACAATAATAATACACAAATGGAAATATAAATTATAATATCAATTTTGGAATGTTCTATATAGATCAATTTAATATATTGGTACATAGATATAATTGTAAGCAACATGAAAAGAGGATATACTCTAGCTTCATGTGCAAAAAACAATTGATAGTTAGAAAAAGTAAAAAATATAGATGCAATAATAGCAACTTTAAAATTAAAATATTTATAGCAAATTTTATAAATAAAATACACTGTTAGGCTACTGAAAATTATTGATGGTAATCTTGCCGAAAATTCACTTATACCAAAAATACCTGTCCAATAGTGGAGAAAAATTTCATACAAAGGAGTATTATTACCTAAACTTAATTGGCTGATAATTGTTTTAATGCTAAATTGAGAATAATACAATGAAAAAGGTTCGTCCAATGCTAAAGATGGATAATTCACATATCGAATTTTCAATATTAAATTGATTACAACCAAAATAACAGGAATAATATAAGTATAAAAAGCAGACTTATTTTTACCAATTTTTTGAATTGAAATCATTATTTATTTTTAAGAATGTATCAGTATAATTTAGTGCAATTAAATTCTTCTTTTAAATTAATATACAAGATTAGAATAGCATAAAAAAAATGTGAAATTTATATAGAATAAATATAAAAGGTGGTTGACATTAATGACCACCTTTTAATTCTTTTTCAATAAATCGGAGGATATGCTTTTGGATCAGCTTCACTTACAATTGAATATGCTTTCTCGAAAATATCATCAACACTTGGTTTTGAGAAGTAATCTCCATCAGTTCCATATGCTGGACGGTGATCTTTCGAACTCAATGTTTCAGGCACTGAATCTAAATGAACAAATGCTTTTTGTTCTACTAAAATCTTATCTAACATGTAAGCTGTAGCACCACTACTAACATCTTCATCTACAATTAATAATCTATTTGTCTTTTCAAGTGATGCTTTAATCATATGATTAATATCAAATGGAATCAACGTTTGAACATCTATTAATTCAACTGAGATACCAACTTCTTCTAATTGTTTCGCTGCTACCTCACATAAATTAAAAGTAGAACCATATGAAACAATTGTTAAATCTGTGCCTTCACGAACAACTTCAGGAATACCTAACGGAATTTTAAACTCACCAATATTTGTTGGAGTAGGTTCTTTCGTACGATAACCATTCAACGGTTCAATTACTAGAGCCGCATCATCTGCTTCCATTAATAAATTGTAGAAACCAGCAGCTTTAGTCATATTTCTAGGCGTACAAACGTAAATACCTCTTAATGCATTTACAATCATTCCCATTGGACTTCCTGAATGCCAAATTCCTTCTAAACGATGTCCACGTGTACTAATAATTAGCGGTGCTTTTTGTCCACCTTTGGTTCTGTATTGAACAGTTGCTAAATCATCTGACATAACTTGAACAGCATATAACAAATAATCCAGATATTGAATCTCAGCAATAGGACGTAAACCTCTCATTGCCATACCAATTCCTTGTCCAATAATCGTACATTCACGAATACCAGTATCTGAAATTCTTAGTTCACCAAACTGTTCTTGTAAACCCTCTAATGTTTGATTCACACCACCAATTTTACCTGCATCTTCACCGAAAATTAAGGCTTGAGGATATTTCTCAAAAAGTTTACGGTAATTTTCTCTCAAAATAATTCGACCATCTTCCATTAAAGGAGTGTCTTCATAAGTAGGAGCAACTGGTTCAATCGCTAATGCAGCTTTTGCTGATTGAGAATGTAAATGCGAACTATACCGTTCGAAATTTGTATCTATTTGCTGTTTAATCCAAGCTGATAAAGCGATTCTTGTTGGAATTTTTTCGGCACGAACCATTTTTAATACTTTTCTACATGTATTCAAAATATCCTTGCGAATTGGCTCCATTGCTCTTTCAAGCGCTTCAATCTCTTTTTCAATAAAAACACCGTTTGAACTTTCAGCTGCTACAGCTTTCAATAGAGATAATGCTGTATTTAAATCTGTTTTGATTGCATCGCTGTAATCTTTCCAAGCAGCACTTTTTTGATCTCTTACAAATGTTTTTGCTTCTTTCTGAATTTCTTCAATCTCTTCCTCAGTTGCAATTGATAAACCATCTGCATTGAAATTCAAAATCCATTCTTTGAATTTATTAATACAATCAAATTCAGTTTCCCATTTCAAACGTTCTTCTGATTTGTAACGCTCATGCGATCCAGAAGTAGAGTGACCTTGTGGCTGATTTACTTCTTTTACGTGAACTAAAACTGGAATATGTTGTTCTCTAGCAATTTTAACCGCTTTTTCATACGTTTCACACATGTGAACATAATCCCAACCTTTCGTCAAGAAAATCTCATAACCTGGTTTATCTTTTGTTCGTTGCATTCCTGAAAGTGCTTCAGAAATACTATCTTTTGTAGTTTGGTGATGACGAGCAACAGAAATTCCATATCCATCGTCCCAAACTGACATAACCATCGGAACTTGTAAAACTCCAGCTGCATTGATCGTTTCCCAAAAAGGTCCTTCAGATGTTGAAGCATCACCAATTGTTCCGAACGCAACTTCGTTTCCACCATTTGTGAATTTTTTGAATTCTTCTAATTCAGAAAGAGTAGGGTGATTTCTATAAACTTTAGATGCTTGAGCCAAACCAAGTAAACGTGGCATTTGACCAGCTGTTGGAGAAATATCAGAAGAACTGTTACGTTGCTCCATTAAATTTTTCCATTCACCGTTTTCATCTAAATTTCGAGTTGCATAATGTCCACCCATTTGACGACCAGCTGAAAGCGGTTCTTTTTCAACGTCCGTATGAGCGTACAATCCTGCAAAATATTGTTGAACAGTTAACTGATCAATCGCCATCATTAACGTTTGATCTCTGTAATATCCTGATCTAAAATCTCCTAATTGAAATTGTTTCGCTAACGCAATTTGCGCTAATTCTTTACCATCGCCAAAAATCCCGAATTTTGCTTTACCGGTCAAAACTTCTCTTCTACCAAGTAATGAAGCTTCTCTCGAAACACAAGCTAAACGAAAATCTGCTAAAACTTCTGATTTAAATGTTTCAAAATCAACAGAAGTTTCTAATTCTTTAACGGTTTGTTTTGCCATAGTATAATTTATTAGACGCACAAATATAAGAAATTTCGACCAAAATTGAAATTTTAGATAGAGCAAAATCGAAATCCAAAATCAAAAAATTAAACATTTGTCCCTTAATTAAATACAAATAATCCAAAATTTAACATTATCATGTTAGCTTTTTAAATGTAAATGAAATCGAGGCAACTATTCTTTTTTTATATTTGTATACATTCTATAAAAAGAAGCAAAATTGGACTTTAAATATAACATATCGATTGTCGTTCCACTTTACAATGAAGTTGAATCGTTACCAGAATTATTTTCTTGGATCAAAAAAGTAATGACTGAAAATAATTTATCATACGAAGTAATGTTTGTAGATGATGGAAGCAAGGACGGTTCTTGGAAAGTTGTAGAAAGTTTGAAAGAACAAAATCCAGAGGTTAAAGGGATAAAATTTCAACGAAACTATGGTAAATCAGCAGCTTTACAAAAAGGATTTGAAGCTGTTCAAGGTCAGGTTGTTATTACAATGGATGCCGATTTACAAGATTCACCAGATGAAATTCCAGAATTGTATCGCATGATTATGGAAGATGATTTTGATGTTGTTTCGGGATGGAAGAAAAAACGTTACGATCCAATTACAAAAACAATTCCTACAAAATTATACAATTGGGCTGCTAGAAGATTGACAGGTATTTATTTACATGATTTTAATTGTGGATTGAAAGCCTATAAAAATGAAGTAATAAAAAGTATCGAATTATATGGTGATATGCACCGTTACATTCCACCACTTGCCAAGTTTGCAGGGTTTTCTAAAATAGGAGAGAAGGTAGTTCAACACCAATCTCGTAAATATGGCACAACGAAATTTGGTTTAAATCGTTTCTTAAATGGGCCGTTGGATCTTCTTTCAGTTGTTTTCATGGGCAAATTTGGAAAAAAACCAATGCATTTCTTTGGAGCTATTGGAACATTGATGTTCATAGTGGGATTTGGATTTGCGGCTTATCTTGGAATTGGAAAACTGTTTATTAATCAATCAGGAAAATTAATTTCTCAACGAACAGAATTTTACATTGCTTTAGCAGCTATGATTATGGGGGTTCAATTCTTTTTAGCAGGTTTTTTAGCTGAATTATCTGGTAGAAATTCTTCGACAAGAAATCATTATTTGGTTGAAAAAATAATTGATTAATGGCGTTAGACTGGAATGTTGATTCATCTTGGACGTTGTTCTTAGATCGAGATGGTGTTATTAATCACCGAATCATGGGTGGTTATGTAACTTGTATAGATGAATTTAAATTTTTAGATGGTGTTTTAGAAGCATTTTCTGATTTTAACAGGCTATTTTCTAATGTTTTAATTGTTACCAATCAACAAGGAATTGCAAAAGGTATAATGGGAGAGCGTAACCTTTTAGAAGTTCACCGTTACATGGAAGATGAAGTTTTAAAAGCGAAGGGGAAAATTACAAAATCTTACTATGCACCGGAATTAAAATCTGACGAACATTCTACACGAAAACCAAAACCAGCAATGGCTTTAAAAGCAAAGGAAGAATTTCCTTCGATAGACTTTTCAAAATCAATAATGGTTGGTGATACGGATTCAGATATAAAATTTGGCAAGAATCTTGGAATGAAAACAGTAAGAATTAAAACAGTTGAACCAATCGGAATTGAAGCAGATTTGACATGTTTAAGTTTAAAAGAATTTTCAGAATTATTACGTTATGAGAAATAAGTTATTTTTTTTATTGTTGGTTTTTTCTCCAATTTTAAATGCACAAGTAAACAAAGTTGACGAAAAAGGGAAAAAGCAAGGTCCTTGGGAAAAAAAATATCCTAAATCATCTGTTTTTCAATATAAAGGTCAATTTTTAAATGACAAACCTGTTGGGACTTTCAAATATTATTATCCATCCAACAAACTGCAAGCTATTATTATTCACGATCCAAAATCAAATCGTTCACAGGCTGAGTTTTATCACGAAAATGGAATTATTATGAGTAAAGGAATTTACCGTGATATGAAAAAAGATAGTGTTTGGTTGAGTTTTGGCCCATCTGGAAGAAAAACTTTTTCTGAAACATATAAAGCGGATGTATTAAATGGAGAACGAATTATTTATTACATTTCAGAAGATGCAAACGATCGTTCTGAACGTATTTGTTCAAAGTCTAATTATTTAAACGGAAAATTAGAAGGGGAACAAACAGAATATTTTGATGGTGGAACATTGAAAAATAAAGGATCTTACAAAAACAACAAGAAAGAAGGTGTTTGGATGTCGTATCATCCGAATGGTAAAAGAATGTTAGAGCAACGTTTTAAATTAGGTGAATATCATGGATGGTTCGTTTCATATGATGAAGATGGAAATGAAACTGCTCGAAAATATTATTACCATGGCGAACCTTTAGAAGGAAAAGCTTTAGAAGCAAAAATGAAAATGATGAAAGCAAAAGGGATAAATCCGAATGATTAAACTTTAATCTTCAATCAAATTATTTGTATATTAGCTTAATGAAATTACAATTCGCATATCGAAAATATCTTCTAATTCTAATATTATTGGTTGGTTTCTTTCAATCTTGTAAAAAAGATAAAGACGAACCAATTAAAATGCATTATGAATATTTTGGTTTATTACCAGGTAGATATGTAATGTATAATGTAACTGAAATTAGCCATGACATTGATGCAGCGGTTCAACATGACACAATTAATTATCAATTAAAAACATGGATTGGTCAAGAGTACATCGATAATGATGGAAGAACAGCTAGAGAATTTGTTCGTTTTAAAAGAGACAGCTCAAATGGGATTTGGTTGCAATCTGATTTATGGACTGCAATTATCGAAAACTTTAAAGCTGAATTAGTTGAAGAAAATCAACGTCTAATAAAATTGGTTTATGCTCCTGTCTTAAATAAAAAATGGAACATGAATGCTTTCAATCAAAATGATGAATTAGAGTGTGAATATACAGCAGTACATCAACCATATTTTTTAAATTCTGTTCAATACGATTCAACTTTAACAGTGGATCAAGAAAGTTATTACACGTTAGTAGATTGTAAACGAAAATTTGAAGTCTATTCTAAAAATGTTGGTTTGATTTATAAATACTACAAAGATCTTAGAATTAACAACTTTGATACATTAGAAGTAGAAAAAGGGACTGAAATTTATTACAAATGCATTGGCTACGGATTTCAGTAAATCTTGCCGCTAAATTGAATTAAAATGACATTGAACGAAGTTAAATATGATTGCAAGTATTTTTTGCGTGGATTCCATTTAGGCACGATATTCAATCTTCTTATTTTGTTAAAGAAATTCTAACACTTATATTTAAAATGAAAATTGCATTTCTTTCAACATTTTTTCCTTATCGTGGAGGTATTTCTCAGTTTAATGCTTTGTTATATAGGTCGTTAGAGAAAGAATATACCCTTAAGGCTTTTACGTTCAAACGTCAATATCCTGAATTTTTATTCCCAGGTGAAACACAATTTGTGACTTCAGAAGATAAAGTAGATGAAATTCCAGCGATTAGAGTTTTAGATTCTATTAATCCATTCACGTACATTTCATCCGCTAGAAAAGTAAAACAATTTGAGCCGGATATTATAATCACAAGATATTGGATGACATTTTTTGGTCCATCGTTGGGATATGTTTGCAAAAGATTAAAAGGTAAGACAAAAAGAATTAGCATTTTAGATAATGTAATTCCACATGAAAAAAGGTTCTTCGATGGATTTTGTAATCGATACTTTTTGAATAATAACGATGGTTTTATTGTCATGTCAGATGCTGTTTTAAACGATTTATTATCGATAAAACCTAATGCTAAATACATGAGAATCAATCATCCAGTTTATGATCATTTTCCGACTCCTATTAATCAAGAAGAAGCGCAAAAACAATTAGGATTAGATTCTTCTAAAAAAACACTTTTATTTTTTGGTTTTATTAGAGATTACAAAGGATTAGACTTGGTAATTCAATCAATGGATCAATTAGATGACTCATACCAATTAGTCATAGCTGGTGAAGTTTACGGTTCATTTGATAGATACCAATTACTTATTGATCAATCAAAAGCAAAAAGTAGAATTGCTCTTTTCAATAAATACATTGGTGACGAGGATGTAGCAGTCTATTTCTCTGCTTCTGACGTTTGTATACTTCCTTATAAATCAGCAACTCAATCAGGAATAGCTTCTATTTCAAATCACTATAATTTACCAATTATTGCAACAAATGTTGGCGGTTTGAAAGAAACAATTCACCATGAAAAAACTGGTTTAATTGTTGAAAATGCAGATTCAAAAGAAATTGCAACGACAATTAAAGAATATTTCCTCCAAAATTATAAATCCGTTTTCGCGGCAAATATAGCGCTTGAAAAAGCAGAAAATTCATGGGAAAACTTCGGTAAAAAGTTGATTGATTTTTCTAGAACATTGTAAATTAATTTCCTCCCTTGAGGAGCTTGTCCCGACTTTTTATCGGGAAGAATTAAAAATGGTGATAATCCCGAATAGATTGCTTCCTCCTTTGAAGGAGGATTGAGGAGGATGACAACGATAATCTTTAATTGATAAATAAAACGATCCATTATCTTAACACTTCAAAAAGAATTTGTTTCTTTATTTTATTTTCAAAATTGCACAATCTAAAAATTAAAACTATTTTTAAAATCTAATATTAATTTAATAAACTATTTATTTATGAATGACGCAGCATTTATTACCTTTATTTCAGCCTATTTAGGTATTGTTTTAATTTTTGTTATTTTCTACATTATCTGTATGTGGAAAATTTATGTTAAGGCAGGTCAAGATGGTTGGGCATGTTTAATTCCAATTTATTCTACTTACATCTACACAAAAATTATTGGCAAACCTTGGTGGTGGATTTTTCTTTTAATGATTCCTTATGTAAACTTTATTTTCATGATTTGGGGAGCAAATTTATTATCTAAAAAATTCGGAAAAACTGAAGGTTTTACAGTTGGTTTAATTTTTCTTGGATTTATTTTCTATCCAATTTTAGCGTTTGGAGATGCTAAATACGAAGGTAATTCTAGCGAAACAGCTGATTTATTAGATAACTAATATTCGTTTTTAAAAAACTAAAAATCCCCATAACCAAAATTATGGGGATTTTTTTATGCCTATATATTACCTTTTACAACAACGTTGAAGGACAAACATATTCCGTAACTGGAACTGCTGTCTTTTGAATCTCTGCAAATCCACCTTCTACATCAACGAAGTTTTCTATGCCATATTTCTTTAGTATTGAAGCTGCAATCATACTTCTATAACCACCTGCACAATGCAAATAAAACTGTTTAGAAGGTATTTCACGAATGTTTTTCTCCAATTGATTTAATGGTATATTAATCGCATTCTCAACATGTTCAGATTCAAATTCACTTACTTTACGAACATCAACCACAATTGAATTTCCGTTATCGAACTGTTCTGCAAATGATTTAGCACTGATTCGCTCTGAAGTTTCATAAGGTCGACTAGCTGATTTCCAAGCTTCAAACCCACCACTTAAATATCCAATCGCATGATCATAACCAACTCTTGCCAAACGAATGATAGCTTCTTCTTCTTTACCTTCTGGACAAACCAAAACAATTTTTTGTTTGATATCTGAAATCAATTCTCCAACCCACATCGCAAAATTACTTTCCAATCCGATATTTAAACTGTCTGGTATAAAACCATTTGCAAATTCTTCTGCTCTTCTACAATCTAAGATTAAAACAGAATCATTGTTGATTGTTTTTTCAAATTCTGTTACTGATAAAGGTGTTAAACCTCTTTTTAATACAGCATCCAAACTATCATAACCAGTAATATTCATGATAACATTTTTTGGAAAATAGGCTGGAGGTGTCGTCAATCCGCTCAATAATTCTTTCTTAAAATCTTCTTTTGATAAACTTGTATTCAAAGCATAATTCGTTTTCTTTTGATTACCAAGTGTATCTGTTGTTTCTTTGCTCATTTTCTTACCACATGCACTTCCTGCACCGTGATTTGGATAAACAATTAAATCATTACTCAATGGTAAGATTTTCGTATGTAAAGAATCGTATAAGTAACCTGCTAATTTATCTTCTGTTAAATCAGCAATAACATGTTGAGCCAAATCTGGTCTTCCTACATCTCCAATAAACAATGTATCTCCAGAAATAATTCCGTGTTCTTTTCCATTTTCATCGATTAACAAATACGTTGTACTTTCCATCGTATGACCTGGTGTGTGAATCACCTTAACAGTATAATTTCCAACTTTAAACAACTGATTATCTTCTGCAACAATCGCTTCAAATCCTGGTTTAGCTGTTGGACCGTAAACAATTTGAGCACCTGTTTTACTTGCTAAATCCAAGTGCCCACTTACGAAATCGGCATGAAAATGTGTTTCAAAAACATATTTTACTTTTGCATTGTCTTTGTTCGCTCTGTTAATGTATGGTTCTACTTCTCTTAATGGGTCAAAAATAGCTGCTTCTCCATTGTTCTCAATGTAATAAGCCGCATGAGCGATACATCCTGTGTAAATTTGTTCTACTTTCATATGTTCTTAATATTAGTATCTATTTCTGAAACAAAATTACAGGGAAAGATTCTAATAAAAAGTGACTTAGATTACATTTGGAATTGTTTTTTGTCAATAAGATTAACAGAGATACAGTATATTGATCTAAAAATGAAAGTTATACTTGAATATCCTGAAGTATTTCACATTTCATCAGACCATCACGATCAATTTCTGTCAGTTGAACTGTCTTAAAAGTGTTTGATAAGGAAGCATCGAAAGGAACTTTAACTTTTACATAGTTTTCTGTAAATCCAAACATCATCCCATTGTCTTCTTCATGTTCGAATAAAACCGTTTTTGTTTGACCTACATTTTGTTCGTAAAACACTCTTTTTTTCTTGTCTGATAAGATATGGAGCATTTTACTTCTTTCTCTTCGAACGTTCATAGGAACAGCTTCGCCTAATTTTAAAGCAGTCGTGTTAGCTCTTTCAGAATAAGTGAAAACATGTAAATAAGAAATATCTATTTCTTTTAAAAAATCCATTGTTTCCATAAATTCTTCATCTGTTTCACCTGGGAAACCAACAATTACGTCGACACCGATACAACAGTCAGGGTTGATAGATTTTATTTGTTCGACACGTTCAGCATACAATTCGCGTAAATATTTACGTCTCATTGCTTGTAATAAACGATTACTTCCAGATTGAAGAGGTATATGAAAATGAGGTACAAATCTATTTGATTCTGCTAAAGTAAATTGAATAATTTCATTGCTCAACAAATTTGGCTCTATCGAAGAAATTCTAAATCGATCGATTCCATTTACTTGATCTAGTTTTTTAACTAATTCAAAGAAGTTTTCATCGCTTCCTTGTCCAAAATCTCCAATGTTTACACCTGTTAAAACAACTTCTTTGATGTCTGTTTCTGCAATTTTTTTAGCTTCATTTACCGTTGAATCGATTGAAGCATTTCTACTTGCTCCTCTAGCTAATGGAATCGTACAAAATGTACAGAAATAGTCACAACCATCTTGAACTTTTAAGAAAGAGCGTGTACGATCACCATATGAAAATGCAGGAACAAATTCTTTGGTGTTTTTAATGTTTTCAAATTCAACTTTTGCAATTTCATTTTTTGATTCAACTTTGTGGAGGTGTTCGATGATATTGAATTTTTCATTTGCTCCTAAAACCAAATCGACTCCAGGGATTTTACTGATTTCTACTGGTTTTAATTGTGCAAAACAACCAATGATTGCAATAAATGCATTTGGATTAATTGATAATGCTTTTTTTACAAGTTGCTTGCATTTTTTATCTGCATTTTCTGTTACAGAACATGTGTTAATTACATAAATATCAGGATGTTCTTCAAATTCTACTTTTGCAAAACCAGCATCCTCGAATAAACGAGAGATAGTTGATGTTTCTGAGAAATTTAATTTACAACCTAACGTGTAAAACGCAACTTTTTTATACTGTATCATAATCGATGCAAAATTAAATAAAATATCAATAATTACTCACTTTTATTGATGATTTGTCTCTCTTTCAAATTTATAGTTGTAACAATTAAGTTTTTATTACATTATACTTGAAAATCAGAACTATGAAAACAATTCCTTATTTCTCTCCAATTAAGTGTTTGTTTTTTTCTTCAATGGTTGGTTTCTCCTTTCATTCAAGCAATCAAAACACTTCTGTTCGTTTAGTAGATTTTCATGCTGCAATTTCTTCAGGACAAATTAAATCATCTGCTAAATCTGTAGGCGGACATTCAGGAGCATGTATTTTATTAAAATTAAAGAACACATCTGTTTCTGCAATGAAAGTGAATATTCCTCAGGGTTCATTGTTTTATCCAGCTGATAAAGGTGAACAAACATTAATTAGTATGGAAGATCAATATGTAATGTTGAATCCAGGTCAGGAAATTGAATCGAAGATTAGTGGCTATTGTTGTGAACATCATGATCGCTCACCTATGAAAGATCGTGTATTTTCATTTGGGAAAAATAAAATGCCAAAATTCGATTCATTATTTGTTCAAATGAAAAGTAAAAAGATTCCAAATCATACATTTCAAGATATCGTTTGGGCTGTAAGTGATAATAGTCCAGTTTCGAATATTTCATCTGATTCAGAAGAGTTGAAACAATTGCGAAAATATCTTTTTAAAGCGACGAAACAACCAGTAGTAGATTATAGTTGTGCCACATATTCACGAATTGAATCTGATGGTAGAATTAATATTTACCCTTACAATATCAAGGGGGATTTAGAATTCAAAGTGGACCACGCAACTTTTATTTCACAAGAAGTTTATACGAAAGAAGGAAAATTAAAAGATAAATTGGCTTTGTCGTTTTCAGTATTAGCAGGGAAAACTAAATTTGGTTTCAATGTTAATGTGAAAGGTTGGGATAGGGGAGATTATGTGTTGAAACTAAAATCAGGAAAAGAGGAGGTGGCAACGTATGAGTTTAGTATTTAATATAAAGAGCTGATTGCTTTATCAAAATTTGGTAAAGCAATCAGAATTGTTATTTCTTATCAAAAGAATCAATTACTTTTGGTTTTGGATTTTCTTTCGTTCCTCTCATATGTATAACTAATCCATTCAGGAAGTTACGTAAAAATTGATCTCCACAATTTTTATATTTTGGATGATCTTCACTTCTGAATAATGCACCTATTTCACTTTCAGTAGCTTTAAATTCAACCAATTTTAAAATCTCAATGATTTCGTCATTTCTTAATTGAAGTGCTACTCTTAGTTTCTTTAATACATCGTTATTCGTCATGTTCTTTTTTATTTGATACAAAAGTATACTTTTCTTTTGGTAAATAGGGAATTATTAAAACTAAAACACCACATTTGTATAACAAACGAGATTGTATGGCGAGTAAATTCAATAGTATTTTAAATGAAAAATGCCCTAAATGTGAAAAAGGAGCTATTTTTTCTGAAAAAGGGAATGTTTTTACTTTTCGTTCACCTAAAATGCATGAAAAATGTCCTTCATGCGGAATTACTTTTGAAAAAGAGCCTGGCTATTTTATTGGTGCATTATATGTGAGTTATGGTTTAGCTGTCTTGGAACTGATTATTGCTTATTTCATATTAGCCTTGTTCAACGCACCTTTAAGCAACATTTTTATAGTATTGTTCCTAATATTAAGTCTCTTTAGTTTTTTCAATTTTCGTTTCGCTAGGGTAATTTGGATGTATATTTTTTGTAAATACTAATTTAGTCATTAGTCAATCGCGATTAGTCAATAGTTAATCAATCCAAAATATATTATGAAATCTACCTTAAGTTATTATGAACAAGATGCTTCTGAGATGCTTTCTTTTAGAAAATTAACATTAAATGATGTTGAGTTATGGAGTCGATTTTTTGAAAATAATGATCGTGAACAATTTCTAGGTCCTGTAAATTCTGAATTAACTAATTTTCAAAAGGCTGATAATTGGATTACACGTCAAATTGAACGTTATGAATCTAATGAGTTTGGTCAATTAGCTGTTATTGATCAAGCATCAAATACACTAATTGGAGTAGGAGGTATAATTCCTCGGGATTTAGATGGAAAAATTGAATTTGAGATTTCCTATTCTTTACTACCTAATAAATGGGGGAATGGATTTGCAACTGAAATAGCAAAACATTTTAAAAATTGGGCAATTTCAAATCAATTGGCAAATTCTATCATTTCAATCATTCATGTTGACAATTTTCCATCCAAAAATGTTGCTTTAAAAAATGAAATGAAGTTTGATTTTCGTTCAATTTTCATGTCAATTCCTGTTGAAATTTACCGTTTTGTGATTATCAAATAATTTTCTTTTATTTTTTTTATATCCTGAAACCCGTATTAATATTGACTTATAATCTATTAAATCGATAGGATTTATATAAAATATTCAAAAACGTTTGTTTATATGGAAATCTGTCCATAAATTTGTCACGTTTTAAGGAAATAAGATAACGTAAAATGAAAGCAATTAAACTATTTAACATGATGATGTGTTGTAACATTCTTGAAGGATGATTGGTTGCTTTTGCAAATAAATAATCAAAAATCCTTCTACAAAACGAAGGATTTTTTTTTGACAGTAAATAAAGAAATAACAAATTAAATAAAATATCAAATGGAAAGCTTTTTATCAGAATTAGAAAACCCATTAGTTCAAAAAGATATTATTGAATTAGGAGATAAAATTGCAGCTTATAAAAGTGGAGAATTGAATGAAGATAAGTTCAAAGCTTTACGTTTAGCTAGAGGAGTTTATGGACAACGTCAACAAGGTGTTCAAATGATTCGAATTAAACTTCCCTTTGGTAGAGTTTCTGCAGATCAGCTAAGAAGGATATGTGATGTTTCTGATGAATATAGCACAGGGAATTTACATATCACAACGCGGCAAGATATTCAAATCCATTATGTGAGTTTAGATCGAACTCCACAATTATGGGCTGAATTGGAAAAAAGCGATGTGACTTTGAGAGAAGCGTGTGGTAATACTGTAAGAAATGTAACAGCAAGTCCATTAGCAGGTATCGATAAAAATGAACCGTTTGATGTTGCGCCATACGCTGATTTAGTTTTTAGATACTTTTTAAGAAAACCATTTGGACAAGAATTAGGTCGAAAAATTAAGATTGCTTTTAGTTCAAATGATTTAGATGATGCATTTACATTTATACATGATTTTGGATTTATTCCTAAAATAGAAAGTAAATTAGGAGTTGAGGTAAAAGGTTTTAAAGTTTTGATTGGTGGTGGATTAGGGGCTCAGCCATTTTTAGCGAAAGTTGGATATGAGTTTTTACCTGAAGAAGAATTAATTTCATTCTTGGAAGCAGCAGTTAGAGTTTTTGATAGACATGGAGAGCGTAATTCAAGACATAAAGCAAGAATAAAATATTTAATTGCTAAAGTAGGAATTGAAGAGTTTTTGAGTTTAGTAGAAGCTGAAAGAAAAGCGATTCAATACCAAGCAGAAGATTTCGTTTTGATTCCACAAGGTGAATTTAATGAAGTTCCAAAGTTTATTCTTTCAAAAGAAGAAGTTTTGAATGACATTGAAGATGCTGATTTCAAAAAATGGGTTGAAACAAATGTAGTTGAACAAAAACAAGCTGGATATTTTGCTGCTTTCGTAAAAGTATTGATTGGAAATTTCACAACTGAACAAGCAAGAAAATTAGCTTTAATTATAGAAAAATATACATCAGACGAAGCAAGGTTTACAATTGATCAAAGTGTTTTGTTAAAGTATATCTTACCAGAGAATTTGAAAGCTGTTTATGAAGGATTAAAAGAAATTAATTTACATAAATCTGGTTATAATAGTGTGGCTGATGTTACAGCTTGTCCTGGAACAGATACGTGTAATTTGGGGATCTCAGACTCAACTCATGTTGCAAAAGTGATTGAACAGTTAATTCAAGATGAATACCCTGAATATATTTATAATCAAGAGATTAAAATAAAAATAAGTGGTTGTATGAATTCATGTGGTCAGCATGGTTTGGCACACATTGGATTCCATGGTAGTTCTCAAAAGGTAAATGGATTAACAGTTCCTGCTTTACAAGTATTATTAGGTGGAGGTAAACTAGGAAATGGATTTGGAAGAATTGCTGAAAAAGTAATTAAAATCCCAAGCAAAAGAGTTTTAGATATCATTCGTTATTTATTGAATGATTACTCAGAGAACCAACTAGGAGATGAATTATTTAATGAATATTATGACAGACAAGGAAATAAGTATTTCTATGATTTATTAAAACCTTTGGCTGATACAACAACATTAAAACCAGAAGATTTTATCGATTGGGGACAAACAGAGCAATTCAAGACAGAAATTGGAGTTGGAGAATGTGCTGGAGTATTAATTGATTTAGTTTCGACCTTGTTTTATGATGCAGAAGAAAAGTTGGATGCAGCTAAAACTTCTTTGAATGAAGGACGATTTGCTGATGCAATTTATCAATCATATGCTTCTGGAATTCATGCAGCTAAAGGGTTGTTGCTTCAAGCAAAGGTTCATTGTAATACACAGTCAGGAATTATTTCTGATTTTGATAAAAACTTTGAAAATCAATTTCAATTTGAGGGATATGAAAACTTTACAGATTTTATCCTACAAATCAATAAAAATGAACCTTCAGAAGTCTTTGCACTTGAATATAATAAACGAATGCAAATCCTCTTAAATGAGGCTATAAAATACCGTTCAACTTTATTAACAATTGTTGAAAACGAAAAAGCATAAAAATCATTCTAGGTTTTTAAAATGGTTTAAAATTGCGAAATAAAATAATTAATTATAACATATACAGAACTATATAAAATTAGTTTTTATAAATAAAAAGATTTGAAATGAATACAAATAAACAAAATAATCCGAAAGTTACATTGGTTGGTGCTGGTCCTGGTGACATTGAATTGCTAACTATAAAAGGTTTGAAAGCAATTCAAAAAGCAGATGTAATATTGTATGATGCTTTAGTAAATGAAGAGTTGTTAAATGAAGCGCCAAACGCAGAAAAGATTTTTGTAGGAAAAAGAAGAGGGTTTAAAGCATATTCTCAAGAAGAAATCAATCGATTAATTGTGGATAAAGCTTTTTTAAGTGGAAATGTAGTTCGATTAAAAGGTGGAGATTCGTTCGTTTTTGGAAGAGGCTCAGAAGAATTACACTACGTTGAAGCTTTTGGGATTGAAACGGAAGTGATTCCAGGTATATCAAGTTCAATTTCAGTTCCTGCTTTAGCTGGGATTCCAGTAACTCATAGAGGAGTTAGTAATAGTTTCTTTGTATTATCTGGAACTTTATCAAATGGTGAATTAAATCCAGAAATAAAAGTAGCGACAAAATCTTCTGGGACGGTCGTTATATTAATGGGTATTTCTAAATTGAACGAGATAGTTGATATTTATAAAAAATACGGAAAAGAGAACGAAGCAATAGCAATTATTTATAACGGTTCATTGCCTTCACAATCAACTGTTGTTGGAACAATTGATTCGATTTCTGAAATCGCTGAAGCAAATAAAAATTCTGGGCCAGGAATTATAGTAATTGGTTCAGTGGTTGAAATTTCAGCAATTTATAATGACAGCAGTTATTTATTTGAGAAAATAGTACTGTAATTTCTTTTGGCTACATGCAAATATATACACATACACAATTAACATTTAAAACAGTAACAAGAATGAAGACAAAATTACAAGCGTTTATTTTATTCCTAACGCTCTTTGGAGTTCAAACAGTCTTTTCACAAAATGGATTGATTCAACTTTCAGGGAAATTGGATGACAAATCGACTGGCCAACCTTTGGTTGGTGCAGTTGTAAAAATTAAAGATACCGATAATTCTGTTACAACAGATGCAGAAGGTAAATTCACGATTAAGACAGCAAATGCTTTTCCTATTTTTATATTAATAAGTTTTGGAGAATATGAAAATCAAGAGTTTAAAATCGAAAATGAAAAATCACAATTGAATTTTCAGTTAGAGCCAAAATCGATTTTAACCAATACAGTTGTTGTATCTGCATCGAGAATTAGTGAGAATATCTTAAAATCTCCAGTAGCAATTGATAAATTGGATATTAGAGCATTGAGAGAAACTCCTGCTCCGACATACTATGATGCAATTGAAAACGTAAAAGGTGTTCAGTTGACAACTTCAAGTTTAACTTTGAAAGTACCAAATACGAGAGGTTTCAACTCTCCAAATAACTTTCGTTTCATGCAGTTAGTAGATGGTGTTGATTTACAGGCTCCAACATTAGGTGTTTCAATTGGTAATACAATCGGACCAAACGAATTGGATATCAAAAGTGTTGAAATTATACCTGGAACTTCTTCAGCGTTGTATGGTATTAATTCAATTAATGGTTTAGCGAATTTACAAACTAAAGACCCTTATTTAAACCAAGGAGCAAGTGTTTATCAAAGAACTGGTATTAATCATGTAGACAATAAAGATCATGGTTTAAGTTTTCTAGGTGAAACAGCGTTTCGTGTAGCAGGAACAGTTGATTCAGCAAAAAGAATTGCCTATAAAGTGAATGGTTCTTATTTTCAAGGGGTTGATTGGGTTTCATCTAATTTGACAGATCAAAATCCTTATAATTTAACTACATCAAATCCAAATTATCCTCAATTCAGTTCTGCAGACATTAATCCTGCTTATGATGGATGGAATCGTTATGGAGATGAAAAAAACAATACAGTTACCGATACATTGAAACATGGAGCGACTAAAGAGGTTTTTAATGTTCGAAGAACAGGTTATAGTGAGAAAGATTTAGTGAATCCTACAGTGAAAACAATCAAATTTGATGCAGGATTATTTTATAAATTTAAAAACGATGCTCAAATTAGTTATGTATACCGTTTAGGGACTATGGATGGAGTTTTCCAAAGAGGAAATAAAATTCAATTGGATGGTTTATTACTTCAAAGTCACGCTTTAGAGTATAAAGGAAAAAAATTGACAGCAAAAGTATATGCAAATTCTGAGGATACTAAAAACTCATACAATTTAAAACCATTAGCAGATAATTTAGATTTAACATTTAAATCAAATAAACAATGGGCTAAAGATTATCAAACAGCATTAAACTCAGCATATACGTCAAATGGTGGGGATTTAACTGCAGCACATGAAGCAGCAAGAGCAGCAGCAGATGCTGGAAGACCAGAACCAGGTTCAGATTTATTTAATCAACGTAAAGAAACAATTATTGGGATAAATAACTGGGATCATCCTACTTTGTATCCTTACGTTTCAGCTCAAGATCCAACAAATACTACAGGTGGTGCGGCATTATGGCAAAAAAGTAAAATGTATCATGGAGAGGTACAATATGATTTATCTTCAGTAACAAAAAACTTTGTGAATGTTTTAGTTGGTACCGATGCTCGTTTGTATACTATTTTACCTGATGGAAATAACTTTGTTGATTTTACAAAACCGTTATCGGAAAGAAATACTCCAGGTGGAAATAATGTAACGTACACTAAATTTGGAGGTTTTGCTCAAGTGAGTAAAGAGTTATTTGATCAAAAATTAAAGTTGGTAGGTTCTTTAAGATATGATAAAAACCTTGACTTTGATGGAAAATGGAATCCTAGAATTGCAGCGGTTTATTCTCCTAATAAAAAGAGTTCAATTCGTATCTCTGGACAGAATGGATACAGATTCCCAGCACTATTCGAAGCATTATCTTATGTGAATAATGGAGGTGTAAGACGTGTTGGTGGATTAGAAAAAGTGAATGAAGGATTAAATTATTTAGATAATTCATATACGCAAACTTCAATTGACGCATTTCAAGCTGCTGTAAAAGCAGATATTAAAGGTGGTTTGACTTCTTCTCAAGCAATCGCTAAAGAACAAGGTAAATTAGTAGTTGCTAATTTACAAAGAATGCAGCCTGAACAAGTGAAAGCGTTGGATTTAGGTTATAAAGCTGTATTTTTTAACAATCATTTTGTAATTGATGCTGATGCTTACTTTAATGAATACAAAGGATTCTTAGGTCAAATTGAAGTTGCAGTTCCAAATGGACACACTGTTGGTACAATTGAGGCAGCAACAGATGCGAATAATAAAGCAAATCAAACAAGATATAGAGTTTATACAAATGCAACAAATACATATTATGGTTATGGATCTGCAATTCGTTTAAGCTATAATTTCTTAGGGAAATATTCAATTTCAGGAAACTTTAATTACAATGATTTCCAAGCGAAAGAAAAAACTGATATTTTTACAACAGCATTCAATACGCCAAAATATTCAGCTAACATCCAATTTGGAAATAGAGAAATAGTTAAAAATTTAGGATTTAATATTGTTTGGAAATGGCAAGATGCTTACGATTGGCAAAGTCCATTAGCTAACGGTAGAGTTGCTGCATATAGTACTTTTGATGCTCAAGTTTCTTACAAATTAGAGAAAGCGCATACAAATATTAAAGTAGGTGGAACGAATATCTTTAACAGACGTTATTTCCAATATGCTGCAGGACCAAATATCGGAGCATTATATTATGTTAGTTTAACATTTGATGCACCTTTTAAAAAGTAAAATAAAAGAATGAAAAAAAAGTTTATAAACATTTTATTCCTTTTCAGTACGTTTTCTGTTTTTGCTCAACAGCAAGAACAGAAAACGGCTGTTTTTAATATAGAAGGACAAATAGCAGTTGCTACAGATGGAAAAGGAGCATTTCTGAATTTGGGTGGTCCAAATGTGAAGTTCAATTTTAGTAAAGTTGCGGTAGCTATAAACTTCATGCCTTCTCTTCGTTTTCAAGAAGATAAAGTGAAAAGTTTTGTAACACCAATGTTAGGTTTTGGACCACAATTTTATTTTTTAAAAAATAAGAGAACAATTTTGAGTTTTCCAGCATATTATAATACATCAAATAACCTATGGATTTTTACTGCAGGAATTGGTTATGTTTTAAAAAAATCAAAATAGTCAATCAACTAATCACTTCAAATCAAATTTAAAAGAAAGAATTATAGAATGAATACAACTAAAAAAGATAAAAACGAATTATTCCCAGTTTTTTTAAAACTGAACGAATTAAATGTTTTAATTATTGGTGGTGGAAAAATAGGTTTGGAGAAATTATCATCTGTAATTTCAAATTCTCCTTTGAGCAGAGTGAAAGTTGTTGCTATTTCCTTCATCGATGAGTTGAAACAATTCGTAGAATCTTATCCTTTAGTTGAATTGATTGAATCTGAGTTCAAAGATGAACATTTAGAAGGGATTCAAATTGTTATTTCTGCTTTGAATAATGTTGAATTATCCGAGCAGATTAAAAGAACAGTAAACCAGAAAGGGATTTTATACAATGCAGCGGATAAACCTGAATTATGTGATTTTTACCTTGGTTCTACCGTTACAAAAGGAAATTTAAAAATCGGAATTTCGACAAATGGCAAGTCACCAACTGTCGCAAAACGATTAAAAGAAATATTTAATGACAATATTCCAAATGAAATAGATAATTCATTGGAGAATTTAAGTAAAATAAGAAATCATTTGAAAGGTGATTTTCAACGTAAAATTGTACAATTAGATAAGATTACAAGTGAATTAAAAGAAAATAAAGCAAAAGCTTGGTATCATTTTAGTTTTAAAAAAGTGTTTGGCTATGCAGCTTCGATTATCGGAATTATGCTTGCAGGACATTTGTTATTTACAATTATCCCTTTAGAATCAATTTGGAGTAAAACGGGAGAATTGGCTTCAACCTTAAATATCGATTTTGTATATTTTATGATCGGTGGATTTATTGCTCAAATGATCGATGGTGCACTTGGAATGGCTTATGGTGTGAGTGCGACAACTTTCTTGTTGTCTTTTGGAGTTACTCCTGCAGTTGCAAGTATGAGTGTTCATACTTCTGAAATATTCACTAGTGGTGTTTCGGGTTTTATGCATTTAAGATTTGGAAACGTTAATAATAAATTATTTAAAACCATTTTAATTCCTGGAGTTATTGGTTCAATTCTAGGTGCATACATTTTGTCTGAGTTTGAAAATTATAATACATATATAAAACCGGTGGTTGGAGTTTATACATTGATTTTGGGGATCATAATTATACACAAGGTTGTCAAAAAGAACACAAGACGTAAAAAAGTCAGTCATGTAGGTTGGTTAGCAACTGCAGGAGGATTTTTAGATGCAATCGGTGGAGGAGGATGGGGGCCTGTTGTTTCTTCAACGTTGATTGCAAGAGGAAAAAATCCAAGGCTAATAATTGGTTCAGTTAATTTGGCTGAGTTTTTTGTCTCGTTAGCAAGTTCATTTACTTTTTTTACTTTAATCGGTACTTCTCATTGGCAAACATTTGTTGGTTTAATTTTAGGAGGTGTTTGTGCAGCTCCAATTGCAGCATACCTGTCGAGAAAATTAAATGTAAAAGCAATGATGTTAATGGTTGGAATTATAATAATTATTGTTAGTTTAAGGATTATAATTATGACTATTTTAAAATAAATATTAATAAATAAAAGATATGAAAAAAGTATATTTAAGTGATTCAGGACCAGTAACATCAGATTCTATTTATAGTTTTTGGAGATGGAGTGAAGCAAATGATTTGACTAGTGAGAAAATTGAAGACATTACAAATTACTGTTTAGACTTAGGGATTACAGGATTTGATTTGTCAAACTCATATGGACTAGGAAGAGTTGAAGAATTATTCGGAAATGCGATTGCGAATAAATCATTGAAAAGAGATGAATTTGTTTTGTTTTCAAAAGTTGGATATAAATCGAATGATCCTCAAACAGGTAAAATAATTTATAATCAACTGACTGAAAAGTATTTAGTTAAAACAGTTGAAGATTCTTTGAAAAAACTGAATACAGATTACATTGATGTTTTATTGTTGAAAGATTATGATCCGTTAATGAAAGCGGAAGAAGTTGTCTCAGCTTTAAACAAGTTAGTGTATAGTGGAAAAGTAAAACACATCGGTATTTCTGATTTCAATGTGTTTGAACATCAATTACTTTCTAATTTATCATTGGATATTGTGACAAATCATTTTGAATTGAATTTATTTAATTCTTCAGCTGTTCATGATGGCCGATTAGCATTTGCGAAAGAGAAATATGTTAAACCAATGGCATGGGCTCCTTTAGCAGACGGAAGAATTTTATACGGACATGATAATGAAGCTTTAGCAATTAGAGATATATTAAGCGATATAGCTTTAAAGTATGATTCTAATATTGAACAGATTGCTGTTGCTTGGATTCATAAATTAGGAGCTCTTCCAATTATAGGAAGTTTAAATAAAGAAAGAATTAAAAATGCAGCTACAGCTAGTGAAGTTAAACTTTCGCATGAAGATTGGCATAGAATATATAATGTTACCAAAAGATAAAAATAATCAACTTCCTCCCTTGAGGGAGGATTGAGGAGGGTGATAATTTTTTAATATAATTTATAGAATGAAATTAAACAATATCGAAGAACTTTCTTTGGAAGAAGTATTGAAGGAAATAGCAACTCAATATGGAGATAAAGCTGCTTTTTCAACTAGTTTGAGTTGGGAAGATCAGGTTATTTCACATCATATTTTTGCTAATAATCTTCCAATTCGTGTTTTTACTTTGGATACAGGAAGAATGTTTCCTGAAACGTACAACGTATTAAATAGAACAAAAGATCGATATGGAAAAGTGATTGAAGTCTATTTTCCGAATAATGAATCGGTTGAAAAATTGGTTACTTCAAAAGGTCCTTTGAGTTTCTATGAATCTTTAGAAAACAGAAAAGAATGCTGTAATATTCGAAAAGTTGAACCATTAAATAGAGCATTAAAAGGAGTCGAAGTTTGGATTACTGGTTTAAGAGCAGAACATTCTGATAATAGAAAAGACCTTTCGATAGTAGAGAAAGATGATCAGAGAAATATTATTAAAGTGAATCCATTATTGAATTGGTCGTTTGAAGAAGTGAAAGCGGAAATATCAAAGCACAATATTCCATATAATATTCTTCATGATAAAGGTTTTGTAAGTATTGGATGTCAACCGTGTACAAGAGCAATAAAAGAAGGAGAAGATTTCAGAGCCGGAAGATGGTGGTGGGAAGATACAAGTAAAAAAGAATGCGGATTGCATTCGTAGCGACGAATTGCAATTCGTCACAACAATGCAATTCGTCCCAACAATTCAAACCGTCCCAACAATTCAAACCGTCCCAACAATGCAATTCGTCCCAACAATGCAATTCGTCCCAACAATGCATTCGTTCCAATAAAAGATAATAATATCAAAATAAAAAAATGAGTAAAATAAATTATTTAGATGAATTAGAAGCAGAAGCAATTTACATTTTACGTGAAGTTGCTGGTCAATTTGATCGTCCTGCTTTATTATTTAGTGGTGGTAAAGATAGTATCTGCTTAGTTCATTTAGCGCTTAAAGCATTTCGTCCTGGTAAATTCCCATTTCCATTAGTCCATGTAGATACAGGTCACAATGCACCTGAAGTGATTGCATACAGAGATAAATTAGCTGAAAAGTTAGGTGAAAAATTAATTGTTCGTAAAGTAGAAGATACTATCAAAGAAAGAAATCTTCAAGATGGAAAAGGAAAATTCCCAAGTAGAAATCCTTTACAAACGTATACTTTACTAGATACAATTGAAGAATTCGAATTTGATGCTTGTATTGGTGGAGCTAGAAGAGATGAAGAGAAAGCAAGAGCAAAAGAGCGTATTTTCTCAGTAAGAGATGAATTTGGACAATGGGATCCTAAAAAACAACGTCCTGAGTTATGGAATATCTATAATGGTAAAATTGATAAAGGTGAGAACGTTCGTGTATTTCCAATCAGTAATTGGAC
>CANGHX010000007.1 GCA_947453715.1 Flavobacteriales bacterium
AACCTTGGAAATCGGACTTGAATGACTGCTTCGAAACATCATCTAAGATACTGATTTCTAAGGTCTTAAACAAATATTTTCTGATTTAATTTATTGATAATCAATTGTTTATATTTTTTGTCATGTAGTTAGTATTTAAATACATTTTTAGTTTTTATCCGCAGTGAATTGAATTCGAAGTGAAATTTTATAACTTTCCGATTTCCCCCAGGCACGAAGTGGTATTTTCAGGCTCTTGTACTATTAACTATTATAAATTTCTAACAAACGATCTACGTAGTTTTTAATATCGTAGTTTTTAGCAAAATTTTGTGCGTACAGACCTATTTCTTGACGTTTGGGTTCGTTTTCTAGTAATTCGATGATTTGGTTGGCTAGGACTTCTGGATTTCTTTCTTGAAAAATGTATCCATTCTTTCCGTGTTCAATGATATCTCTGTTACCTCCTGCATCGGTGCAAACGATTGGTAAACCAGCTGACATGGCTTCTAAAAGCACTAAACCAAAAGGTTCGTAAATCGCAGTGTGTAGGTAGATTTTTGCACGTTTTAGAAACTCTTCTGGATGATCAACATTGCCATGCAAATTTACATTGCCATTTAATTTTAGTTCATCGATTTGATTTTGTAATTGAATTCTATTTTTTCCATCTCCAAGAATGTCTAATTGAATTGGAAATCCTTTTTGAGTTAAACTTGAAACAACATCAATGGCTAATGATTGTCCTTTTTTATCAACTAAACTACCTATAATCACCATTCTATTTTCTCTTTGCTCATTTACTGAAACATGAAAAACAGAAGTGTTGATAGCGTTGTGTAACAAATCAGTTGGTATTGTAGACGGGAGATTTTTATGAATGAAATTTTCGGTATCTTTTGAAATTGCGATAAAACGAGTACTCCTTTTTTTATAGGCTTTGACTACTATTTTTCGTTCGTACCAATTGGTGATTGTTTGTTTGTTTATTTTCTTGTTAGACTTTATTTTTTTTAGTTGAATCATGTTGTCATGAAAATGCACTATATGTTTTGCATTCTTAAAATCAATTTGACTCAACACAATTTCACTTTCAAATAAATGTGAATGAATAATATCTGGCTGAAAATTTTCGATTAAATCTTGTAATTCCATTATATCTATCCTATTCTTACCCTTCAGTGATGGCAAAACCGAACTTTTTATGGTCTGACAGTCGATAGTTTTTGATAAAAAAGAATAGGCATTTACATCATGAAAGGTAACCAATTTTACCTCAATTTCTTCCCGTTTAGACAATTCAATACACGTGTCCAAAACGATACGCTCTGCACCTCCTTTAGCTAAACTTGGGATGATTTGAAGGATTTTCATGAATTATAAAATCTGTTTTTAAATTTAAGAAAAAAAGACTCAAAATATTTATATGACAGAATAGAAATAATTATTGTTAAAGAAAATGAAATTAATATTAATATTAAATCAGTTGATTTATCGTTTAAATAATTCAACTTTAATTTATCGAATCCTATCTTAACAAAAAGAATAAGCAATGGATGTAATAAGTACATTCCATATGTATATTTACCTAATCTAGAAAAAAATGATGTCTTTATTAGATGATTATAATATATCATATAATAAATAATTAAAACATATACTATAGGTAATAAAGTATATGTTAAAAATGGATAAAATTCATTTAATAAAATTAAAAGACTAAAACTAGCAACTAAACTATATTTAAATAGATTATTATTTAATATTAATAAGAAGGAACTAAAATTCTTAACTTTTTCAAATAATAACGCCCCCATACAACCGACCATTAAATAACATAAATTTCCAATTGTATCAAAATAAATATCATTTGGATAAATTAGATGCTTAGAAGCTGAAATTATATAAATAATAATTGAAATAATTAAGATTATTTTATTATTGTTAAAAAAAATAAATAACAAAGGCCAAAACAAATAAAATTGCTCTTCAATAGCGATACTCCAAGTTATACCTGAATACATTTTTTGTCCTGAAATATCATAATTATTCAAGAATATAAGATTCAAATACTTGTTACCATTAAAACAAAAAATCTCAGAAATATAAGGTAAAATAAAAATAACTAAAAACATTAGAAAATAATATAAAGGCCAAATTCTAAAAATTCTTCTTAGATAAAAATATTTTAAATTAATTTTTCCGAAATTATTTTTTTCATCAATTAACAATAAGGTTATCAAAAAACCACTTAAAACAAAAAAAAACTGAACACCAATACTACCTGAATATTTAATGAAATTTGGCACTTTATCTATACGTAGTTTAGAAAAAATAAAATCAAACGTGATTGAGAAAATATGTTGAAAAAAAACTAACATAAATGCAAAAAACCTTAATTTATCAAGTCCTGCATAATACTTTTTATTCATCCTCATTTTTCTTAATACAAATAAAAAAAACAGAACTTGCACCATTTTTAGAATGCTTTGATTTAAACCATTGAGGATAATCAGGATAAGGATATAAAAAAGGTTCTATAACTTTAATAATTTTGAATTCTTTTGATATTATATTCTTCCAATTTAAAACTCTATAATGAAATATATCGTAGTAAATTGAATTTGCTCTTGGGTATGAATGCGATTTTACTCTAAAAATTTTGATAAAATTTTTCAGAATATTCTTCGTTAAAAGAAATCTGAAGAATTCATACATTTTAATATGTGTAGTAAATACAATAGAAGAAAAAAAATTAATAAAAGCCATTTTTGCAGTCGGCATTCCAATAATTAATAAACCTCCATCTTTCAAAACACGTTTCATTTCCTTTAATGACTGTTGCTCATCATTAACATGCTCTAAAACATGTGAAGAGAACACTACATCAAAACTATTATTTTCTAAAGGCAAATTCTCAGCAAAACCTTTCAATATTATCTCATCTTTAATTATTGATTTCAAAAATCTACCTACTCCATGAGCACCTGGTTCAGGATCAACACCTGTACATTCACAGTTTAAGTCTTCCGAAGCCATTTGCATGGTATATCCTGAACCACAACCAACATCTAAAAATTTTGAGTTTTCAGGTATTTCTTGTTTTAACCACTTCCATTCTTCATCTCTGATTAATTGTTGGTATTTTTCAATTTGTTCCTTCGTGGAAAGTGACGAATAAATAATTCTACCTAAAATACTCATAAATCAAATAAATTTTTGCTTTGTTTTGTTTACACTTAATATCTAATATAATTGACTTTGAAATGTTTATCAACATATAAAGAAAGTTTCTTTTATATAAATTGTGTTTTGCTATACCATAGTAACAATTACTTATAGCGATATTTCTCATTCGACTGTTTATTAATGAACGAACATTCAAATCTGAAAATAATTTTTTTAACCCTAACAATCTAGGTAAAAAACAATTATTTTTAATATTTACAGAATTATCATCATGCCATCTATAACACACTGTTTCTTTCTCTATATGATGTACAGGAAATTTAAGGCTAATTTGAGTCCATAACACAGTGTCTTCTACTATAACTATTTCAGAATCAAATTTTAAATCATTTAAGATTGTAGAATGAATGCATATCCTAACTGGAATAGTTGAATTTTGAATAAAATAATTTGGGGAATTATCGTATTTTAATGATGAAACAATTGATTCATTATCCGAATAAACAAAATGATTAACAAAGTAAAGAGCAATATCTTCATTTGTTTTCTTTATTTCTTCATACAAAACTGAAAGATGATTGTCCTTATAATAATCATCACTATCTAAAAAACAAATATATTTCCCATTCGAATTATTAATACCATTATTTCTTGCAACACTTCTTTCAGCATTTTCCTGGTAAATATATCTTACTCTATCATCTTTTATAATAATTTGTGATACTATTTCAGCAGTATTATCAATCGATCCATCATCTACCACCAAACACTCCCAACTCATAAAAGATTGTTTTTGAACTGATTCTATGGTTTCCCTTATAAAATCTGCCCTATTAAATGTTGGTATAATAATTGAAAAAAATGGTTCTTTCATAAATTAAATTTTCTTTTCCAAAAAGTGTTTTGCGTTTTTTTATCTTTACAGATAAGTTCAAAATTTTTCAAAAATTCATTCGAAATCGATTTGGAATTTTCGATTAATAAATAATTTACTTTTTTTGAATCCAAATATTTTAAAATTGCAAAAATTGTCAATTTATTTTTTTTAAAAAAAGTAGTTGGCGGATAATAATTGTTTAAATCGTTATTTAAATAAAGGCTTAAATCTCCATAAAATAAGATTCCAATTGAAAGAGGAGGGTTTATTTTAGGACTCATTAATACAAAATTAAACGGGTTTGCTGAATCAAAATACCATCGAGCTGGTTGAATTTTGTTTATACAACAAGTCGTATTGTTAGGATAATTATTTTCTAACTCTGAAATTATTTTAGATGTAAAATTATAAGATTGTACTATTGGCTCAGCTTTTGTTAATTTTTCTTTTATCAAAATTTGATAACTCAAATTGTAAGAAGCAAATAAAACAGAAATTATTATAAAAATTTTTATATTTATTTGATTTAAATACTTTAAAAATTCTATTAGTAGAAATGTAATTAATATTGGACTGACATTATTGACAACTTGATTTATATCTGGAACATCTCTTGAATACAATTGAACAAAAACAAATGAACCTACCAGGCCCAATAAACTAATAATTATTAATGGTTTAAAGATTATTTTAGCTTTTGTTTTGAAAAATAAATATATAAAAAGAAATAATATGATAAAATGTTCAATGAAAACTTTAATAAAAGTTTCAATAAATGCAGTCAAGTATTGTTTGACTGAATAAATTTGAAATTTAAAATTTGTCGTTTCATCAAAAAGAAATATTTTTTTATAAATAAAAATAAAAACTATGGCTAAAAGAATTATCCATGAAAAATTTATTTTATTGCTATTATTAATTTTGAAATTTAATTTAGGTA
Source organism: Flavobacteriales bacterium (assembly GCA_947453715.1). Taxonomy (GTDB): domain Bacteria; phylum Bacteroidota; class Bacteroidia; order Flavobacteriales_D; family Crocinitomicaceae; genus CAIUKX01. Next base: position 4,986 of record CANGHX010000007.1, read on the forward strand.
TAAAATTAATGACAAATAATCCAAATGAAATTAACAAAAATGCTGGGATTGTAGTAGGGTAAAAAATTGGGATAAAAGAGAAAACAATAAATGAATATTTATTAAAATCATTCATCATCATCAAAACTGAAGTTAAACCTAAATAAAAAATCACATTCAATTTTGATTGTGAAATCATAGGTATCCCCCTATATATTTCAACGAATGACCAAAACTCAGTTGAAATTGGTAAAAATAATTTAGTTCCATAAATTAAGCCAACCCCTCCTAATATATATAATATCCTTTTTGACGTGAAATGAGAGAAAATTGCTATTGATAGAATTATTGAAGTAAAGCTTATAATAGGGAAAGTTATAAAAAATAAAATTTTTGTTGCTGATAATTTTGTTAACATTGATAATAAACCAGTTAACCATAATTCTGAAAAATGATATAATATTTGTTTTGAATTCTTATTAAATTCACCATATGAATTATAAAAATTTTCTGTATTATAATTTATCAAACCATTTGAAACCTTTCCAAAAAACAGATAGTCATAAAATGGATTGCTTTGTAAATTATAAAATATAATTAAATGAAAAATAAAAACGATAGAAGCTAAAAGAAAAAAGAGTAATAAATTTTTATAATTTAAATAAATTTTATTTTTTTTTGAAACTGATTTGTTAAATATTTTATAAAAAACTGGGATTAAAAGCAAAATAAAAGGCCAAATATATAACGTTTTAAAAAAAGTGAAAAATATTGCTGTTGATGAACTAATAATAATTAAACCTAATGAAACATATAAACTTGATAATGTAATATCATTCATTTTATTTACCTTTTCATTTTCTTGAAAAAATAAATTTACATAAAGATTACCTACTAAATAGCTAGAAAATATTAATAAAATAAATACAAAAAAATAAAAAAACATAATTATTTTAAAAGCATTTTTAAATTTTCAACAACATATTTAATATCCTCATCATTCATTGGTATGTATAGCGGAATAATAATACTTCTATCAGCTAAATCTTCTGAAACAGGAAGAGAATAACTCAATGATTTGTAAGCAGTCTCTCTATGTATTGTCATTATACCTCTTCTAGTGGAAATTCCTTTGTCTAATAATTTTTGCATTAAATCATTTCTTTCTATTTTACAATTATCTTTTAAATAGATTGAAAAAGATTGAAAATTATAATTTTTATTTTCATCTTCAAAAGGAAGCCTAATACAATCAATATCCTTTAATTCTTCTAAATATTTTCGGGCAATTTTTCTTCTTTCTTCTACAATCCAATCTAATTTTTCAAGTTGTTTTATTCCTACCGAAGCTTGAATATCTGTCAAACGATAATTAAACCCAACTTCTAAATGATCTTCAAAAATAACTATCGATGATTGGTGTCTTACTCGATCGTTAACACTCATACCATGTTGCCGTAACAATTTTAATCTATCTGAATATTCTTGATTATTAGTTGTGATCATTCCTCCATCGCCTGTAGAAATTACTTTTCTAGGATGAAACGAGAAACAAACTAAACCTGAGTGACTCCCTATTTTTTTTCCTTTGTAAGAAGACCCAACTGCACAAGCTGCATCTTCAATTAAAACAATATTTTTCTCCTTACATAATTGAGTAAATTCATCAATATCAGCTGGTAAACCTATTTGATGAACAATTAAAATTGCTTTCGTTTTTGAATTTATCTTCTTTTTGACATCTTCAATATCAATATTGTAATCTTCTTTAACTTCTGCAAATACTGGTATTGCACCAACATATTTAATACTATTTGCAGTTGCTATATAACTCATTGAAGGACAAATAACCTCATCTCCGTTTGATATTCCAGCAACTATCATTGAAAGATGTAATGCTGTTGTACAATTTGATACAGCTACAGCATGTTTTGCTCCCGTATAGGTTGCAAATTTCTCTTCAAATTCGGCAACTTTTGGGCCTTGAGTAATCCAACCCGTCAAAATGGTATCATAAGCTGCTTGCGCTTCTTCTTCAGTAATATAAGGTTTTGCTATTGGAATCATTCTTTAACCCAATTTATAGTTTTAATGCTTTTTGACAAATCTGCATTTTTATTTAATTTTTCATAAAAACTGATCGTTTCTAATAAACCTTCCTCAAAAGATACTTCAGTGTGAATGGAAATAGTTTTTCTAATCAAACTAGCATCTACCCATAAACGAGGAACATCTGCTGGTCGATCAGCTAAAAATTGCATAGAAACATTAAATTCTGGCATAAATTGAATTATCTTCTCTACCAAATGTTTCATTGTAATTTCAGTTCCTGTACCTAGATTAAACGTTTTACCTTTAATTTCTTCATTATCTATCAAAGTTACTAAAACTTTTGCTGTATCTTTCACAAAAAAGAAATCTCTAGTAATACTTCCATCTCCAAACACTACTGGTGAAATTCCGTTTAAGACATTAACGATTGTTCTAGGGATTATTTCGCCACTATCTCCTTCGTAATGTGCACGAGGTCCATAATTATTAAAAATTCTCAAAACAGTTGTATTCATTCCATAACATTCAAAGAATGAATTTGTATAATGTTCTCCTGCTAATTTACTTGCTCCATAAACCGTTAATGGATGAGTAAGATTGGCTTCTGTTATTGGAAAAACGCTTGTTCTACCATAAATTTCAGAAGTGGAAACATAAATAAATTGTTTGACATTTTCCTGTTTTGCTGCTAATAAAATATTCAATGTACCTTCAGCATTAACTCTATGATTTTCATAAGGACTATGAATAGAATGTCTAACACCCAAACAAGCTAAATGAAATACAATTGAAACATCTTTTAAAGCTACTTCACAGACTTTAACTTCTAATATACTACCTTCAATAAATTTGAATTTTGAATTTAAACCAGCTGATTGTAAATTCTCTAACTTTCCATTCGACAAATTATCCAATACAACTACTTCGTGCCCTAATTCTAATAAATGGTCTACCAAATGAGAGCCTATAAACCCAGCTCCACCTGTAACTAATATTTTTTTACTCATGAATTTCATTTAAATTAATTACCTCATCAATAATGAAAACAGGTCTTTTTCTTGATGAATCTAACGTTCTCCATAGATATTCAGCGATTATTCCTAACGAAATATTTGTTATACCAAATCCTAACATTAATACTGAAATTAAAGTTGGCCATCCAATCATCAAATCATCGTACACTATTTTTAAATATACAATATAAAGTGTCCAAATTAATCCTATTACAAAAAAAAATATTCCTAATACAGAAACAATTCTGATAGGGAAATAAGAAAAGGAAACAAAAGAATCTATAAACAACTTAATTTTTTTTGAAATAGTCCATTTAGATTTACCTTCTTGGCGTTTTTGTTTTTCATATCCGATCGAATCATGCCTAAAACCTAAAGTTAGAATTTGCAAATGAATGGATGAATTTGCTTCGATATTACTGTTTAGTAATTTCTGAACATTTTGGGTAAACATAACAATATCATAACCTTTATCTGGATAATTTGAAATAGCATATTTCTTCATCATTTTGGAATATAATTGAGAAAATTTTCTTTCTAAAAAGTTATTATTACTATTATTTCTATAAGCCCAAACGATATTATTTCCTTCATTGCATTTATTATAAAGACTAATTATTAATTCTAATGGGTCTTGTAAATCAGCATTCATGAAGCAAATATATTTACCTGAACAATTTAATAAGCCTGCTCTTAAAGCTGCATGCGAACCAAAATTTTTAGATAGATTGACTAATTTGGATTCAAAATAATTTGCTTTTAACTTTTTCAATAAAAACAAAGAATTATCTGTTGACCCATCGTTCACAAAAACAACCTCTCCAAATACATTTAAATTGCTGAAAAACATTTCTAAAGCAATAAATAATCTATTAATGTTTTCTTCTTCATTATAGAAAGGTATAATAATACTAATCTCTATTTTGTTCTTTTCCATAATTCATTATACTTATTTATACCATTTATGAAAAGTTACTAAAGTTGAAGTTATTTTAAAATTTAATTTATTATGCCAATTTAGAGATGGAATATTTCTTATTGATAATCCTGAATCAATCATATCAATTCCTTCTTTTTTATGTAATAAAAACAAAGCTCTAATAAAATCATATCCTATACCCATTCTTTTCAAATCAGGATTTACCAGACCCATATTCCACATAGCAAATTTACAATTGAAATAATTTTCAAAATCCACTATCCTATATATCATAAATGCTGATGGTGTTTTTCCATGATCATAAACTACTATTTTCTGATTTGGATCATCAAATGCATTTCTAATCCATTTTTCATACAATGAATCAGCTTTATTAATATCAATCATTTTATCTGCGTGGAATCTATGAGAATTAAATGAACCTTTCGAAAACTCAATCATATAATTTTCATCTGATTTATCGGCATAACGAAGTCTTAATTTACTAATATTATCAGATTTATATTTTCTCAAATCGAAACTATTATAAATCCAATTTTCTATGTATAAAAATTTATTATTCTCTACCTCATGAATAACCGCAAGATCTTTTGAAGGAATTTTAAATGTTACAAATTTAATTTTTTTATCTAAACACCAATCATCAAAATGTTTCAGTAAAATTGATGTAATTTGTTTAGATTTTTCATAATCATTTTGAACTGTTATAACATAATCAATTACTGAAACATTATAACCAAAATGTTCCTTATCCCATATTGATTCTTTAAAAAACATTAATCCACATGGATTATTACTGTTATCAAAAACTAGAAAATAATTATGGAAATCTTTTTTTAGAAAATCTATAAAGTTATCCCTCATTAATAATTTTGATGAGTTCAAACTAAATCTTTCATCTTCTAAAAATCTACCATAAAAATATTTATCAATTAATAAATCTATTATTTCAAGATTAATTCCTTCATTTTTTTTTACAAAATACATATATAATTATTCTTGGCCCATTTTATAAAGTCTCTCGTTTGGTGGTAGTAAGAATTCTTCAATTTTCTTAGGTGTTCTTACATGATATCCTAAAAATTGTTTAAATGAATCTGAAAACAATAACTCATCCTCTTTTTTAAACATTGAAGGAAAATCAAATTGTTGTCTCATATATGACCTGCAACCAGTTATTGCTATTGCATGTCTCCATTTTTCAGTAGTATTAACTCCACCTTTATGCCAACAACGAGCATTAAACAAAACTAAATCACCTGCTTTTAGAGTGTCTAAAATAATCCTGTTTTTTTCAAATTCCTTGTCAGTAGGAGCTATATATTGATTAAATGAACTAGGCCAGATTTCCATAGCTCCATTTTCATTAGTGAAATCATCTAAAGCTATTGTCATTACTACATTAGTAATGTAGCCAGGTATCAACCTAGGACTGTCAACATGTATTTTCCCCGCAAAATTAGTGGAAAAGGGAGGTAAAGATGATGAATTAAAAGCATGCACAATTGCTCCATGACCAAGAATGTTTCGCATAATATTCATCACAAGACTATCGTTAAGAACATTTTGAAAACATTTTCTTCTTATCATTAATGCGTGAACCATTCCATAAAATATGTATTCTTTACTATACTTTATTTCATCTTCATCAATACACTCTTGAAGATTTTTTCTTAATTCATTAATAAGTTCAACCTCAAAAACATTTCTAATTATAATGACTCCTTTTTGATTTATTAAATTATTTATTCCGTTTTCTAATAAAATATCTCCAAAATCATTACTATTAAATTCTTGGATTATTAAATTAATATTTTCCTTTTTTATCATTGAAATTTATTTATTATATCAATTATAAATTCAACTTCTTTGTCAGTTAATTCAGAATACATTGGTAAACTAACACAATGTGTTGCTAAATATTCTGAATTAGGGAAATCACCTATTTTATAACCTAATGAAGAATATGCTTTTTGTAAGTGACATGGGACAGGGTAATGATAAGCTGCATTGATATCATTATCAGACAGATGTTTTGCAAAAGCTTCTTTATACTCAACTGTAACCACAAAAAGATGATGAACTCCATCAGCATACGAAGGAATTGACTGTAATTTCACTTTCGCATTTGTAATTCCTGCGTAATATTTTTTAGAAATTTCTCTTCGTCTATTATTCCAAGATTCCAAATAATTTAATTTAACAGAAAGAGATGCTCCTTCAAGTCCTCCCATACGGTAATTATAACCAATTTCATCATGGTAATAACGTTCTGTTGAACCGTGATTTCTTAATGAATGAATATGTTTTACATATTTCTCATTATTAGTCGTAATTCCTCCTGCCTCACCGCATGCACCTAAATTTTTACCTGGATAAAAACTAAAACAAGCCATTTCACCAAATACACCTACTGTTTTTCCTTTATACCTTGCTCCATGAGCTTGTGCTGCATCTTCTACTAAAAATAAATTATGTTTATCACATATTCGCTTAACGGCATCTATATCAAATGGTTGTCCATATAAATGCACACCAATTACAGCTTTTGTTTTTGAGGTAATAGCAGCTTCAATTTTGGAAGCATCAATTTCCCATGTATCAGCTTCACAATCAACAAAAACAGGAGTTGCTCCAGCATGTGAAACTCCCCAAGCAGTTGCTATAAAAGTATTAGCAGGGATAATTACCTCATCGCCAGCCCCAATACCTAATGCTAACATGGCAAGATGCAAAGCGATAGTTCCATTTCCAACACCAATTGAATAGTCGGAACCTATATAATTGCTGAATTTTTGCTCAAATTCTTGAACAAAAAGACCTCCAGAAAAAGCAGTTTTTTCATATACTTTTTCAAAAGCTTCAAATATTTCATTTTTTATCTGTTGGTGTTGGCCACTTAAATCCAAACAATTAATTTTATCTGCCATATTTTTTGATTGTTTAATTTTGAATGTTTAATGATTAATTATTTCTAATCCAACATTCATAATCCACTTTTAACTACCCTTGCTGGATTACCAACAACTATCGAATTTGCAGGTACATCTTTTACAACAACCGCACCTGCTCCTATTAAAGCATTTTCCCCTATTGTGATACCACATAAAATTGTTGCATTACTTCCAATAGATGCTCCTTTTTTAACGAAAGTTTCAACTAATGTCCAATCTTCGTCTGTTTGTTGAGAGCCATCTAGATTAGTTGCTCTAGGAAATAAATCGTTCGTAAACATTACACCATGACCTACAAAACAATTGTCTTCAATATGGACACCTTCACAAATGAACGTATGACTAGAAATTTTGCAATTCTTGCCAATGGAAGCTCCTTTTTGAATTTCAACAAATGCCCCAATTTTAGAATTATCATCTATTGAACATCCATAGGCATTTACGAATTTAAATATTTTAACTCCTTCACCAAGTTTTACATTATTTAAACTTTGTGTATGATCGTTTAACGTAACTATTTCCATCAGATAATTATTTCTTTACCTCTGTTTTTGATTGATTTTTGAGAAGCTTCTAAAACTTTAACAACTTCCAATCCTAATTCAGCATTTGCTAATGGTTCCTTCGAATTGATTATACTATCTATAAAATCAAACGCAACCCCAAACAAAGCTTCTTGTGAAGAAAGCTTAGGAATAAATACATCGCCTGTACGATAATCTACCATAATTCTATTTTTTTCTTCGTCAGATGTATGATTATAACCTGTATCATAAATGCGAATTTTTTCAGAAGGCTCCAAATCATTGTAAACCAACATCTTATCATCTCCCCCAATCAAAGTAGAGCGAACCTTTACCGGAGAGGTCCATGAACAATTAAAATGTGCTATAAAATCGTCTTCATAATTAATAGTCATATAAGCTACATTCTCAATCCCATTATTGGTATGAGATACACCCGTAGCATTCACACTAAATGGTTTATTTTTCACTAAATAATTTAAGATCGAAATATCATGAGGTGCTAAATCCCATAATACATTGACATCAGGCTGAAACAATCCTAAATTTATACGTGTCGAGTCAAAATATTGCAATTTACCTAATTGCTTTTGATCTATTAATTTTTTCATTTTTTGAACAGCACCAGTATACAAAAAAGTATGATCAACCATCAAAACTAAATTCTTACTTTTTGCGATATCGATTAATTCCTTTGATTCATCTACTGAAGATGTCATTGGTTTTTCAAGTAAAACATGCTTTCCGGCCAACAAAGCTTCCTTAGCTAAACTATAATGAGAAAATACAGGTGTAGCAATAACCACAGCATCTATATCTACATTATTAATTAATTCGCTGGTATTGGAATAAATAATAGTATTCGAATAATTAACAGAAATTGAAGGATGCCTTTCTTTCCTAGTCTCTGCTATAGCAATAACATTACCCTCTTTTTGGCTAGAAAAATTTCTAACCAAATTTGGTCCCCAATATCCAAAACCTATTATTCCTATTTTTATCATTTATGAACTATTTTAAATAAATATATTCTATTAAATAGAATATATTATCTACAAATTTATAATTTTCTATGTAATATTGTAAATATAAAAATGTAAGTTAGAGACAAAATTAATATTCATGAAAAAACTTTCAATAATTATTCCTGCATATAATGAAGAGAAAACAATTCACTTAATTTTAAATAAGTTAAAGAATGTTTCACTAATAGATGAAATTGTAAAAGAAATAATTATTGTTAATGATTGCTCTAAAGATAAAACTGAGGAAGCTATTCAAAAATATATTGCTTTAAATCCAGAACTAAAAATAAGCTATTTCAAACACGAAATAAATCAAGGTAAAGGTGCTGCTCTACATACAGGCATATCAAAAGCTACAGGAGATTATTTGATAATTCAAGATGCAGATTTAGAGTATGATCCCAATGAATATAATCTATTATTAAAGCCTATAATTGAAGATTTTGCAGATGTTGTTTATGGTTCTCGTTTCATAGGAGGAAAACCACACAGAATATTGTTTTTCTGGCATTCAATTGGTAACAGATTTCTAACATTTATTTCAAATATGTTGACAAATTTGAATTTGACGGATATGGAAACATGCTATAAATTGTTTCGTACTGAAATTATTCAAAATATTAGTTTAAATGAAAAAAGATTTGGCTTTGAACCTGAAGTAACAGCTAAAATAGCAAGGATAAAAAATATTAGAATATACGAAGTAGGTATTTCGTATTATGGAAGAACCTATGAAGAGGGCAAAAAAATTGGATGGAAAGATGCTGTTCGAGCATTGTATTGTATGATTAAATATAATATATTTAATCGTAAATAACATTTTCCATTAATGATAAATTATTCTTTAACAACTCAATTTCTATATAAACATTGCTATTCACAAGATAGTCTTTTTCATTTAAAATAGATTTTTTTCCAAAAGACAAATTAGAATTATCTAATAAAACTGGATTCCCAAATTGAATAAAATAATCAATCTCAATACAACTTGCTAACCTCCAAAAAGGAAAGGTATATTCTAACTCTGCATATTTTCGATTGACAAACTCAAGTACTTTTGCACTTTTATTCATAAACATTAAATTTGATAAACCTGCCCCATGTAGTGATATAAAATGAGTTGCTTTACTCATCATAGCTACTTGTTCCCAAAAATTTAATTTTTCAAAAACAATCGCCTCATAACCAAACTTTTCTAATTCTAGAATAACTTCACTCTCGTTTTCAATACTTCGAACACCTCTTAAGGATCGACTTAAATATATTTTTGTAGGAAAAATTTTATTATTTATTTTAATATTCGCAAATTCAGTTAATTTATTTTTTGTGTCAACAATCACATCTTGAAAAAAAGAAGCTGTATAATCTCTTGTGGTTGGCATTAATAAATGAGGCACAAATAATTGATGATCTTGAGGGATTATTTCAACACTTAGATTAAATGCCATTAGACTATCCTTTACATATGAAATATTACCCCATGTTTGGGGATAAATTAAAGTTACATTTTCTAAACCAATTTCATTTTCAATTTGAATTAATCTAGGTAAAAAACTTGTGATCCAAAATGAATAATTAAACCATTTTGAATGAATTAAAATGTATGTTTTATTTTCGTCTAAATGAAGATTTGGAATACTTTTCCCACATTTACTTACAATATATTTTTCGAAAGTATCCTTCCAAAAAAAAGAATAAAATGACTTATCTTCTTTTCTTTTTAAGTTAAACGCACAACCGCCTACCAATCGACCATATTTTAATACTAAGCCATCAAACGTTACAAAACAATTATTAATTCGTTTAATTTTAGGTGATTTTTGTCTATAATTAATTCGCTTTTTTAAATGTAATAATAATTCTTCATCACAATTAATCGGTAATTTGGTACTATGAATTGCAGATTTCATTTCATTTTTTTAATAAACCTAATTAAAGAACTAACAATTGGAATTGAATATAAAATAGAGACAAATAATATTTTATTAGTCTTTCCATTATAACCATTGGGAAAATAAAACAAAGATATAAGTCCATTTAGAATTGTTTTCAATTTTCGATTAGCACCAAAACACTTTTGACTGATATGAAAATAACACATACTTATCAACCGATTCTTTTCTTTTTTAGGTAAAAAAGGTAACAACTCTTTTTTTGAAAATATTCTTTTTAAATAGAATAATTCCTTTTCCCATTTATTTTTATCCCCATGGGTAAAACTATCCGCTGCAGCAACATATACAGTAGTTCTCTCATTGATCTGTATAATCGGATAACCTTTTGCCGCAATTCTTAAACTGGTATCCATGTCTTCACAAATTATTACTTCTGGATCGAATTTAACTTTTTCAAAAATAGAATTATGTACAGCCCATCTTTGCGGGTTTACAGTGAAATGTAAAAAATAAGTAAATGGATCATACTTATTAAAATCAGGACAAGTTCTTTCGGTTCTTTGCCCTTCTTCAGTTTCATTCCATGCATTGACAAAATAGAAAGCTTTTGTGAAATTATTTATTTTAATTGAATTGTAAATAGTTTCTAAATGATTTGTCAAATGATAGTCATCACTATCTAAAAAGCATATATATTCTCCTTTAGCTATATCAATGGCTTTATTCCTTGATATACATCGCTCCTGATTTTGTGAATTTTTAAAGTAAACTATTCGGTTATCCTCAATACTTTTAATAACATCAAAAGTATTGTCTGATGAAGAATCATCAATAATGATGATTTCAAAATCCTGAAAAGTTTGATTTAAAAGACTCTTAATAGCTTTATCAATTGAATGAGCTCTATTAAAAGTTGGAATAATTATTGAAAAAAAAATCATCTTTCATCCATATTATGTTCTATACATTTTAATTTGTAATTCATAATTTGATTATACTTTTCATCAAATTTTTTCCTATCTAGTAAATATATCTTAATATTTAGATATGTCCTTTTAATTTCTGATTTACTTATATAGTTTTTAGATTGAATTAATAATTTTAAAAGATGTATTAGTGAATAAATTATTTCTTTAATCCAAAAACATTTGACTAAATTATTATTGTTAGTGTTCCAAATTCTATAATACAATGAACTATAAGGCCCCGAAAACTCCATTCCTTTGTTCAATATTTTCGCTTGTTCTAAATTTAATCTTTCCCTTGAAATATTATGTTTAAATATAAGATTTTCAGCATACCAAATTTCATAACCTAAATACTTTATTGCCCAGCATAATTCTCCATCTTCACCTCCAATATTCTTACTATTAAATTTTCTTTCACCCGGAGTAAAATTAAAAATAAATTCAAAACCTAATTTTTTTGTTTTTAAATATGCATCTTTCTTTATCCACATTCCAGCACCATAAACTACGTTTCTTTCAGGGTATACATTACCGGTTTTAAGAGCTTGAGGAGCACATGCAAAATTATAGGCATAACGTTCAAACCAATCTGGTATGTTTTCTATATTACCAAGAATACCTCGCCCACCTAAAACACCTATTTGGGGATTGTTTTCAAAATACTGTAATCCAATATTTAAATAATTAATTGATAACTCATTATCATCATCACAAATAATTATATAATTCCCATTTGCTAAATGAAATCCTTTTTCTAAAGCGAATACTTTACCTGGCTTAAATTCTTGTTCTAAAATTAATGGAATTTCAGAATTAATTGTTGTCCAAAATGTTTTTACATATGATATTACATTTTCAGTTGAAGCATTATCTATAATAATTAATTCAAAATTTTTATTTCTATCGATTACTAATTTTGAGATAGCAATTAACGTTTTCTCCAATTTAGAAATCCCATTATAAGTAGCTATGATTATACTAATTTCAATATTCACAACCTTATAAATTAGATTTTATTTTTTTAAATTTCCAATAAATCATATCAATTGGCAAATAGCATTTTTTTATTATTCTTTTTATTATTCTTTTACTTTTTTCAGATATTTTCACAAATTTAACTAAGAAAAGTATTCTGGTGGGCAAATTTGAAGAAAACGATTTAAAAAGCTCATTTTTTCTATTCTCCAAATTATTATTCAGTTGATCACTACCTGTTTTAGTATTAGGTAAAATTCTAAAATTACCCCACAATTCGTCATAATAAACCAAGTTGTAATTATAACTAACATTTAATAGAAATTCAACATCCATATTATAATGATTATTAATATTAAATTCACCTAAATTATCATGTAATTCAATTTTATAGAAATATGCTGATGGATTAACAGGTAAAAAATAACCACTTAAAATATGCCAAACTTTTAACTTTCTAGGTTTATTTATATAAATTAATTCGCCATTTTCGTCGATTACATTACAATTCCCAACAATGAAATCCAAATTAGGATTTTGTTTAAAAATATTTATTATTTTATTTAATAAATTATTTTCATAAAAGTCATCAACATTTAAGAATGAAATATAGCCAGATCTCACCATTTTCAATCCTTTATTCATCGCGTCAGATTGACCATTGTCTCGCTCTGAAATCCATTTAATATGATTGTATTCTTTAGAATACTTTTCAATTATTTCTTTCGTACCGTCATCACTACCTCCATCAATAATTAAATGAATAATATCTTGACAATTCTGTTCAATCACATTGAGAATACATTTCTCAATATAACTAATAGAATTAAATACTGGAGTTATTATTGTTAAGGTCATTAATCACAGAATTCATTATTTAATATTCTTTTATACAAATCAATATATGAATCGTTCATCTTCTGAATAGTAAATTTTTCTTTAACTCTATCAACGGATTTTTTACCCATTAATAAACGAATATCATCATTCTTTATCAAAAAATCAAATCCATTTTTCAAATCTTCAAAATCCTCATATTCTGCAATATAACCATTTTCTTTATGAACAACAAGTTCAGGAACACCTCCAGTATTAAATGTCAAAATAGGTAAACCACAAGCCATAGCTTCTAAAGCAACTAAAGGACAATTATCAGCGATTGTAGGGTATAAATAAATATCCGATAGAGAGTAATATTTTGCCATCAATGATTCATCTGAAATATATGATATATTCTTAACATTCGAAGAATTACTTAATTCATCATTTCCACCAATATTAATAAATAATATTTTTTCAGAAATATATTTATCAATTAACATTTTTGCGTATTTGCCTCCCTTGAAAGGATTATTCAAACCTAAATTTGCAGAGAATAAAACAATAACTTTATCTAATGGTAAACCTAATGATTTGCGCAATTCCGTTTTATCATATTGCTTATAAATAGAGATATCAATTCCATTATAAATTTTGTGAATTTTAAAATGTCCCAAATTACTTTTTTTAACCAATTTTTCCAACCATTCTGAAAGTACAACAATATGAATATTTGATTTTTTATAAATCTCATTTTTGATTTTCCAAACAAACGCAGTTGTATCTTTTTTAATTGCTGGATATATTGTCAAATCCGGACAATTGCCGCAACCTGATTGCCATTTAGTACAATTTAAAGAATAGGCACAATGTCCTGTAAAAGATTGCATATCATGAAGTGACCATACTACATTTTTAGCATTTGAAATTTCAGGTAATGCCAAAAATGAAAAATAATTACCATGAACATTATGCAGATGTATAATATCTGAATTTTGAACTTCTTTGTTATTTATCAATTCAAATGTAGATAGATGAAAAAAGTCTAACCATTCCAATTCTTTTGATGCATAATTCAAAAAATGCTGTTTTCTAGAATTTAATAGTTCAATTTCTTTAAAATTGTCATTATTTGTGTTTTTTTTTGCAACTAACAGTTTTGAATTTAAGCCGGCAGAATTTTGATAATAAATTAAATCTCTTGCAATCTTTGCTGCACCGCCACTATAATCATCTGAATTAATATGCACTATAGAATTTAAAGCTTCCTTATGCTGAATTTTACTCTTAAAAGTCAACTTCATAATTCTTTTTAATTCAATTTTAGCAAATAGAATAGCTCTAAGTCTAAAAAAAATATATCTAATTTTTTTAATCATTTAAATCAATTAACAAATGTGATCATTTTCGATTTTAACACAGGCTTTTTTAGAATAAATAAATCTAAATATTTTGACTTTATAGAATCTTTAAAGTCAATGTTTTTAATTGAAAAAGTTGAATTTTTATCCATAATTATTGCTGAAATTAGATGGTCTTTATTATTTTTTAATTTAGTCAAATAACTATCGAAACAAATATAATCGAAATTGAAATCGTTATTACTCAATGCCCATATTGGATATTCCCAAGTGTCATTATTCAAAATCAAACCAATATTTTTTATATCAAGATTAGCTATTTTTTTTGAAATAGTTGAAAAATCATTCTTACCAAATAACTTTAAATCCTCAGTGAACAAAAAATATTTATCTTCATGAGATTTAAAAACTTTTGAAATGGGCTTATTTTCATTTAAAAATAAATAAGGTAAAGACTGAATAATTAAAGCTAATGATAGTAATAAAGCCAATTTTGAGTTAATTATTTTTTCTAAAATTAATACTATAAAAATCCACATTAGTACATATAAAGGCATCAACAAACGTACCCCCCAAGGCTGCCATTTAAATATTAATGAAAAGAACAAAAATGATAAAACTAATCCTACAACAAAAAATAAAATTTGAAAATTATATTTTTTATAATTAATTACAAAAAATATAAAAGTAATTGTAAAAGTTATGAATAAAATAGATTGACTTGCTAAATCCTCATTTATTCTAAAAACACTATCAAACTTAGGACCAAATGTATTTTCCTTGTCATTTATTTTTTTAGTAATCATCAATTGACTTTTTTCAACAATTTGATTTAATGATTGATTCATTTTTTCATTTGGAAGCGAAAGATTCATTGCATAATTTCTAATTGAGTTTACTAAGCAATTTTTTAATTTATATGAATCATTCCTCATCATCAGCTCAATTTTTTTATCTCCCATCAAAGAGCCAGTTAGAGAATGATTTCTATAAAAATAAGGCAATGTCAAAACACTCAATAAGCATCCAATTAATATTTTTTTGTAAACACATGCAATTGAATGATGTTTTAAAATTAATACTCCATAAATAAGTAGAAAAGGTAAAGCAAAAATAATAACAGAAGCTTTAATTAGAAAACCTAAAAAAAATGATAAAAAGAAAAAAAGAAAATATTGAAAAGAAGCAGTCCGATAAATATTAATCAAAAAATTTAATATACTTAAAAAGAAAAAAGTTGCGACAATATCATTTTGAGTTGTAGAAGATTCTAGTAAAAATATTGGTGTTGAAGAGACTGAAACGACTCCCAAAAACTTAATATTTGAATTGTTTGAATAATACCCAATAATTTGATGAACTAGACAGAGTATACCTATAAAAAAGAAAAATTGAATCAAATTATAGAATGAATCATTAATACTTAAGAATTTTGAATGAAGTAGTATATATTCTGATAGTGGTTGATGAAATATTTGTCTGATATTTTGGGTTGGATAATAATTAACATTTCCATTTCTTAACCAATGTTCAATTCTTGGTAAATGGTAAGTCATAGAATCCCAATTATTTGGAGAATAAAATAAGGCCAAAAATAACAACGGGATAAATATAATTCCTAATAAATAATATCTCCTTTCAGTAATTTTATTTAAATGTCTTATTGTTTTAATATCTATAAAAAATATTGCTATTATAGTTATGACAAATAAATCCAGAATTATGATAGATGATTTATTAATTAAATTAAAAAAAGACAAAAATTCAGTCGAAATTAAACAATATAAACTAATAGTAATTAATGACTTAATAAAAGATCTTGAAAAGCTTTTTTCTTTTTTATAAAAAAATAAAAAAATAAAAAAAATAAGAATATAAAGTAGCATATTATTTATTGAAAATTATTTTTAATCTTTTAAAATGAATATTTAATCTTTGTCTAACTGTCCAATTAATTTGATCGTACAATTTATTATTTTTAATTTTATTCCACTCTGATTTTTTTAAAAATTTACAATCTAAAACGAGATTTTTAAAAATTTTCATCAAAAAAACATTTAAAATGCTTTCATCAAAAAAAAACAATATTTTATTTTGAGTTAAAAGACTATTTATAAGATTCATTTTTGAAACATCAAAATTTAAATTATTTAATTGTGTATTATTTAATTGACTCAAAATAATTACCTCTTCATCTGAAAAAATAAAACCTGCCTTTAAAAGATATTCTTTTTGAATTTTGAAATTTATCTTTATTTGTTTTTGTGTGTACTTTGAACTAATTTGATTATCATGAATTCTATATTCCATTAAAACCTGATCAATATTTTTTAATTTACATAAAAACACTAGCTGAGTCCAAAATTGATAATCTTCAGCATATTGAAATTCATCATCAAACTTTAGATTATTTTCAATTATAATTGATTTCCTTATTAATACAGAAGGATGAAGAAAAGGAGAATAAAAAAGCATTGAAAATTTTATACCCTCATGCTCAAGAGGATATTTTTTTATAACGTTTGAATTAATGATTTTAAAATTTGTACCAACAATACCATAATCTTCATTCTTTTCTAAAAAATTAATTTGATTTTCTATTCTAGTATTATATGCAATATCATCTTGGTCCATTCTCGCTATATATTTTCCTCTAGAAGAGAAAATTCCTTTATTCAAGGTTGCTATTAATCCTAAATTTTCATCATTTTGAATAAAAATAATTCGGTTATCTTGAAAACTAAGTATAATTTTTGATGATTCATCTGTAGAAGCATCATCAATTATCAAAAACTCAAAATCCTTGAACGTCTGATTTAATATGCTTTGAATTGCTTCTTTCAAAAATTCAGCACCGTTGTAAACAGGTAATAAAACTGTAACTTTGGGTATTAAATTTTGATCCATGTATCAGGTAATAAATCGTTTGTTTGAGCTTGCATTTCTTCGTTTTCAAACCATTTTTGAGGTGCGACAACAGTTTTATCTTTAAAATCATTTAGCCATGCTCCCCACCAACTAAATGAACTATTAGCAATAATATTATGATTACAATTTGACATCAAAAATAGCTCTTCGTAATCATTTTTAATATCATCTATAAATTTTACATTTTCAATATCAGAGTATGTCTCTTTGACAAAATTAATATCATCTGAAAAAAATAAAAAAATTGCATCTTTATTTTTATTTTTAATAATATTGATTGCTTTCATATAATAATCAATATTACAAGTTCCATGATATTTATTGGTAGAATCATTTAGAATATAATCACCTCTTCTAACATGAACCGAAACAATATTGTAATTTTGGTTTATTAATTCTAACCATTTTTTAGTTTCACTTGACACATTAACTAATTGACGCAGATCATTCAATAGAATAGTTCGTATTTTATTAAAATATTTTTCAGATTGCCAATAACCTTTAAATGTAATGTTGTGATATTTTAAATCATAAACATTTTTATCAAAAGAAAAATAAGGTTCCAAATATGTCTTTTTTTTAAAAAAAAAATTTACAATTCTATCTTTAAATGACATTTTATAAATGCCTTTTAATTTCAAATCTTTAATTAAGTAATTATCTAAACCGTATTTTCTTAAATTCTGAAATTCATATGATGAAATATCAAGAATGAAAGGGATATTCTTCTCAATAGCTAAACTTTTACCAAATGCATATTGGAATAGTTGGTTTCCTAGTCCTCCTGTTAATTCAATAGTTATCATCTTATCCAAAAATCTCTTTTAACAAAAATAGAATTAACATTAGTATCGGCATATAAAATATAACCTTTGTTTTCAATAAAATCAATTATTTGTTTGTTTTTTATACCTGAACCATTTGTTTCATAAGATATAGTTTCTATGCATATGACATCTGGATAATATTTATCAAAATTTAAAGATGAAATTATTTGATAATCAAAACCTTCAACATCAATAAATATTACATTAGGTGATTTAGAATTAAAATGTTCTTTAATTATATCATTAATGTTTAAAACATTAATGTACATGGTATTAAGTAACTTATATCCTTTAGAAATTAATATATCTTTTTCTTCAGTTGAAAAGGTATTTAATGTTGGATTATCAAAAAGAAAATATTCTAAAACTCCATTTTGATCTGAAATACCAATATTTAAATTAACATCAAAAGGTCTTTCATTTAAAAAGAAATTATAGAATTCTGGATTTGGTTCAATACTTACTCCTCTATTACCTTTTGAATAAGATAAAAAAGTATTATTGATATAATAAGGGTGATGTGCTCCTATATCTAAAAAAGTGTAATTTTTCAAACCCTTTACTTTAAAAACATAGTCAATAATTAAATCTTCTCCGCATTGAGAATAAGATTTTTTCAAATATTCTTCAGGTGAAATTTTAATATGAGTCTTTTTTTTTTTCAAAAAAATAGACTCATATTTCTTCCATATAAAATGTGTCAATCTTTTTTTAGGGAAAAAATTAAAATTAACCCACAATTGATCTCCCGCAATATTTGAAACGGTATCTTTTATTTTAGTGAATCCTTTATTTTTCATAAAAAACTCAATATCCTTTTTAATAGGTTGTGATTTATAAAGTTCTACATTTTCTACTTCAAGCCAAATCATTTTTATTTTAGAAATCATATCTAATGTACCTGAAAGAACTTTTAACTCAGCACCTTGAACGTCCATGTGAATAAAATCAATTTCATTAATCGAGTTTTCATTACAGAAATTTGATATAGTAATTGTTTCAACTTCTATTTTTTCCTCAAACTTTAACCAAGGATGTATTTCTAACGTTTTATCTGGCTCTAGTAGAGAACTTGATTTGTTTCCAAAGTCCCAACCTTCCACTTTTAAATCTTCAGGTTTACCTGAAGAAACATGAAATTCCGCTAGCCCTTTAACATCACTTAAAGCCTTATTTATTGGCTTAATATTTTTCTCCTTGTAAACAGCAATATTCCTGTTAATTTCTTCAAAATTCTTAGTCAATGGCTCAAATGAATAAACAATAGAATTAGGAAAGAATCTTGAATATTTTATTGAATCCAAACCATCACAACTACCAATATCAAATATTACTAGTTTACTGTTTTTATTAAAATATTCCAATAATTCTCTTTCAATTTCAATTGGAGAATTTAAATAGATTTCATTATTTATCATTTTTCTTACAATATTTAATATAGTTATATAGTTGTAAAACAGAGGTTTTTTTGATTTTATTTAAATTCGAATAGATTATAAAAAAGTATTTCATTTTATCATAAAAACTATGAGTATATTTCAAATATAATCGTGTATGCTCGTATAGATTCAATTCAAAATTGTTTATGCAATCATTTGTAATATTATGGTCATCAATAACAGAGGCATAAAGCAATTCTTCCAAATAAACAATTTTATATCCATCCCTAATTAATTCCACATAATAATCAATATCTACTAACCATTTCAGTTTATTATCAAATAATTTATTTGTATTATGAAAAAGAACACTTGATGGGCCGCCAATAAAATTTCCTTTTAACAAATCCATAGGCATATGATTAAATTTTTCAATTAATTTTCTATTAGGCTTATGTATACTTATTATATTATTTCTTATAGATTGACCTGCAGAAAAAACAAGCGATTTATTATTGTTTTTTGCTGAATTCACAAGTTTTTCTAGAGAGTTCACTTCAATAAACCAATCATCATGATGCATCACTTTGATAAATTTTCCATTTGCTTTCTTCAATGCGAAATTCCAATTTTCTGGTGAACCTAATGGTTTAGAATGAGCATAATAGAATATATTATCATATTGCTTGTATTCATCAATTAAATTCTTTACGCTGTTGTTAGTACTATCATCAGAAATTATTATTTCAAAGTCTAAAAATGACTGTTCAAATATTGAATCTAGAACTTTTCTCAAATAAAACGTTTGATTATAAGTTGGTATACAGATACTTACAGTGATTGGATTATTTTTCATCAACAATCTTCTTCGCAACAGTTATAATAAATTCTTTTCTTTCAAGTTCTTTTACAACTTCATGTTTATCATAATTTTGAAAATAGTTGTCAATTAATTCAAAGCCCGCAGAATTAAGCCATTTTTGAATTGTATCTTCAACTATATTAAAAGTTAAATGAAAACCCATTTTTATTGCTTGTTCCGTTCTTTCTTGATTAAATGGTGTAGAAAAAACTAACAAGCCATCTTTTTTTAAAGCTTTATGATAAATCAAAAACAAAGTAGAAATATCATTTTCTGATAAATGCTCGACAGTTTCAAAAGAAATAATTTTGTCAAAAATATTTTCATATTTTAGATCTAACAAATTCAAGTTTTCAAAAATTACTTTCTTATTTTTTGAGTATCTTTTAGAAATAAATTCAACGACTTCAGAATCAAGATCAGCACCAATTACTTCACTTGATTTTTCAGATAACATCATTGAGCCATAACCTGATCCACAAGCAAAATCACCAACAACATCATTATTTTTTAAAAAACCTTGAGCAAAATTATATCTATGAAAATGAGATTTTTGATACATATCGAAATTAGCATAATTCATTTTATAATAATTGATATCAACTCTTTCTCCTTGACCATCTAACTTTTTTTTAAAAATATCTAAAAATTTCATTTATTTCTTTTTTGATTAATAATTAATTTTAAATTTTAACCCAATTTAATGATGGTCTAAGTGCACCAGGTATTGTATTTGTGTAAAACCCTCTATTTGTGGATCCATCTTGTTTGTCAATAATGTTAAATCCTATTGAACCTACATCATTTAAATGGATAGTGAACGGATAATATGACATAAAAGCAATGCCACAATAATGAACACCCTCATTAAATAAATTTTCGGGAATGTAGACTTTAACTTCATAAATACCAGGAGAATATACTTTTTTGTAATTTACAGTGTCATGAGAACTAAACAAATGTACGTCCATATTATTAAAAACATTAATACCACAAATTAAATCAGATGTTTCCTCTAATACTTGAAATTTAACAATCAATCCTATTTTTTCATCAACAGAAAAATTATAACGTGTGAAATTTAACTCATCAATTACTTTAACTTGAATTAATTTTACAATTTCATTTCCTTTAATAGTATCTGAAGCAAAATAATTTTTCTCATTTGTAGCACTTGATTCTTCATTTAAATATTGCTCTATTATAACTGAAGTAGGACCAAAATTAACAAATTCTCCATTTTTCAGATATAATACTCTATCACACAATCTGGAAATTGAATCCATATTATGACTCACAAACAAAACCGTTTTTCCTGAATTAGAACTAATATCTTTCATTTTACCAAGACACTTCTTTTGAAAATCAGAATCACCGACAGCTAGAACTTCATCAACAATTAAAATATCACTATCTAGATGAGCTGCAACAGCAAATGCCAATCGAACATACATGCCTGAAGAATAACGCTTAACTGGAGTATTAATATATTTCTCTACTCCCGCAAATTTTACAATAGCATCAAAATTATTTGTTATCTCTTTTTTAGACATTCCTAAAATTGCACCATTTAGAAAAATATTTTCCTTTCCTGTAAGTTCTGGATGAAATCCTGTACCAACTTCCAATAATGAAGCAACTTTACCTTTAATTTTTATTTTACCATTCGTTGGAGCTGTAATACGAGACAACAATTTAAGTAATGTCGATTTTCCGGCTCCATTTTTACCAATTATTCCTATAACTTCACCTTGATTGATTTCGAAATTAATATTTTTTAAAGACCAAACAAATTTAGAGGATGAAACACTAGTTCGGTCATTAACTTCAATCGATTCATTAAGAGATAAATCCTTTTTAATAAATTTGTTCCACCATTTTATTACATCATCTTTTAATGTAATTGTTCCAATTTGACCAAGTCTATATTGCTTAGATAAATTTTCAACTTTTATTAAAGTATTCATGTGTAAATATTCAGTGAGAAAATTTCATAACTTTCAAAAGTAATAAATTTTTAGTAATTATTCAAACGCTAAATTTCTAAACTGTATCCATAAAAGTCTTTTCCATTTTATTAAATAAAGTTAATCCAGAAAGTAATATTATTAACATAAAAATAAATGAATAAAGCAAATCAAAGAAATAAAAAGTACCATGCCCCGTAAATGAAAAACGAAAAGTTTCAATTATTGGAGATATTGGATTGTATTCAACTAAAAAACGAATACTGTTTGGTATCGTTGAAATTGGATAAATCACTGGAGTAATATACATTAATAGAGAAATGCCAAAAGAAATAAAATAAGTTAAATCTCTATATTTAGTTGTTAATGAAGTTATAATCAAACCTGTCCCTAAAGCTATACCTGCCATCAAAAGTATCAAAAATGGTAAACAAAAAATATAATAATTTGGATTGATTAAATTTTGATTATAATAATAAAATACAAAACCTAAAAACATTATAAATTGAATACTAAATTTTAGTAGACCTGAAATAATTAAGGATAACGGTATTACTATTCTAGGAAAGTATACTTTACCAAATAAATTTGCATTTGATGTAAATGTAGATGAAGTACCTATAAAACATGATTGAAAATAATTCCACAACGTAGTACCGGCCAAATAAAACAGAGGACCTGGAATACCATCTGTAGAAATATTTGCAATTTCACTAAATACAAAAGTATATATAACAACGGTAAACAATGGTGCTAAAAAGAACCAAAGCGGCCCCAAAATAGTCTGTTTATTCATTGAAATCAAATCTCTTTTTACAAAAATCCACACCAAATCTTTGTATTCCCAAATTTCTTTTAAATTTAAATTAAAAAATTTATTTTTAGATTCTATTACTAAATCCCATGTTTGATCACTATATTCTTTATCCATTTATTTCTTTTCAGCTTTTAAATTTAAATAAATTTTTTCAATTCCAATTTCAAGCTTTGTGAATGTAATATTACTAATTTTACGTTTTAGTGCTTCGTTACTTAAAACAACTTTAAGAATGTCACTTTGTCTCTCTTTAAAATAATTCACACTTAACTTACTATTAGATACTTGCTCAATTATTTTAATAATACTTCGAATTGACACATTATCATTTGAACAAATATTTATTGTATTTGATTGATTTAAGTCTTGAAATGATAAATTTGAAATGATTTCAATCACATCATCAATGTAAATAAAGTTTCGAATATTTAAACCTTTGCCATATATTTCAATATCCTCATTATTAATGCTCTTTTCTATTAAAGTATTAATTAGCCCTAATCCTTTTTTTATCTCTTGTCCAGGACCATAAACATTTGATAGTCTATAACAATCATAATTTAAATTATATTTTTTCAAATAATAGTTTAAATAATATTCCATAGTCAACTTATTAATTCCATAAGGAGAAAAAGGATTAGGTAATTTTGTTTCATCTAAAACGTTTTCTGAATCACCATAAATTGCACCTGCACTCGAAATAAATATTATTTTTTTACACTTGCCAACTGAAATAATATCTAATAATTTCAAAAATGGTATTAAATTATCATTTATTTCCAGCAGAGGTGTTTCCCAAGAACTCGAAGGTATAGTAGATGAAACTAAATAATAAATCAAATCTAATTTTTCTAAAATCTGCTTTTTTTCAGAAAAATCTTTAACGTCGAGGAAATTAAAATTTTTAAACGTAGTTTTGCCTTTTGATCTAGAAAAGGTGTGCAAATCTATACTTTGATTTAAAATAAGTTTATTATACAAATTTAATCCTATAAACCCATTAACACCGATTATCCCTACTTTCATCATAATATATACATAGATTATTTCCCTAACAATAACTCCATTAAAAAAATTGAAACATCAAAATTTAATCAAATAATTATTTTACTGTTTTTTGAAAAAATAAAAGCTCACCATAAAAATTATTATTTATTTTTTTTACTATTTTAAATTTTGAATTAAACATCAAATAAATTAAAATTTTTCGATTTACCTTAGATGCTAAATCAAAGTTACTAATTCTCTTATTTAAATTTTTATCGATAATTATTAAATCTAAATCAGAATCTATATATTTCTTATAATAATTAAAAATAGATTTTTCATTTAATTTTTTATCTATGTCGTAAAAATTCCAATTACGTAAATAAAATTTCACATTACTTAATCTACATTTTTTAGTCTTTTTGAATAAGTAAACTTCAATAGGAATTTCTTGTTGTTCATCGAATAGACATAAATACTCCAAATTTTTATTTCTTCTATTATAAGAATAAATGTAATTCGCAATCTCTTTACTTGCTTGTAACTCTTCATTTTTGTTTAAAGAAGTTCTACAATCAATAACAAAGTTAATATTAATAAAAATAAATAATATTAAAGCAACTATTTTTAAATATTTAAAGTTAATTCTTTCAAAATAATAATTTAAATTGAATATAAAAAGTACTGGAATAAAACATATTATGATTATAACAAAAATATGTGGTTGAGTAGCTTTCATGAATAAAATGAAAAAAGAAATTGAAAAGATAAAAGGATAACATAACCTTAATTTTTCCATCCTCGAAATATTGGTTTTATATGTAATTATTATCAATCCATAAATAAAAGTAAGTAATGAAAATACACCTACTCTATTATAAATGAAATCAATAAAATATTTAAATGAAAAACTTATACTCCCTTCTTGATAACTTACTGGTTTCATGTAATAATCTAAGAAAAATTTTAAATTACTTTTAACGTAAACAAATAAAAAAATACTGAAAAATAAAAACAAAAAAGTAACAAATAACCTATTTATAAGGTTATTACATTTTAAATATCGAACAATTGGAAAAATAAAAGGTATTAAAAAAATCAATACATAAACAAAAAAATTAAATCTAGAGATTATTGAAATAAACATAAAAAATAATCCAAAGAATAAAAATCTTTTGGATTTATTCTTAGTGAAAATCAAAAGAGATAAATATCCAGATAATAAAAATAAAGTCGATGAAACCTCTGGAATATAGGATACTAATCCAATTCTGAAATCATAGAAAATACTTAAATTCAAAATTAAACCTACAAAAATAATTGATCTAATTAATGATACCCCTATACTTTTTAAATAATAACTCAAAAAAACAGAAAAAACAAAACTCGAAATAAAACCTCTTATATAGATATCCCAATCATTTGCAAACATTTTGGGAGCGAAAAGAGCTATAAAACATCCGAAACCTCCACTTAATGGATTACCTTGAAATTCATAGACAACTTGATTTAATCGCTCCATTAAACTAAAGTTCCCTTTAAATCTCACAAAAGAATGGAATTGATTTTTTTCATTCATAACACCATCAAAAACTGGCATATTAACTAAATGAAATAAATCATAAATATAAACAGATTTTAGTACTACTATCACACATATTATACATATTGTAGATATCAATAATATAATTTTATGACTTTTCTTTTTCATTTTCAGTTTGTTAATTTAGTTCTGAATTTATTTTAATATCTGATTCTAAATTTTGAAAATTCACAGTTAATAAAATTAACAAAAATGGAATTACGGGTGCCTTAAACCGAACTAACACACCCAATAAACCAGATGTCACACCTGCCATATAAGACATCAAGATTACAAAGAAAAATGCAAATACTAAAAATTCATTTTTCCTTATCATACTAACTTTTTTAAAAAATCCTTTTCTAAAAAACTGAAACGTTAAATATATAAAAAACAAATCCTCTAATCCATTCGCAATCATGGTCAAAGTTCTTGCTTCCCAAGGAAAAGGTCTATACATTCCAGCTAAAATTGCTGCTGGCATCACTTGTATCATTCCCTGAGCACTATAATCTGTAATCCCAATATCATATCTTGTCCCTTCATATGTCGTATTTGTTGCAAAATCTTTATTTAATAATGCAGCTTCTGCTAATTGTTCTGAGTTTGCTAATTGGTTTCCCTGTAAAATAAAAAATAAAATCCCTATTATAAAAGTTGAGAATCTAATTAAATAAAATTTAAATTTGTTTTTTCGATATTTGTTAACTAATCTTACAGTATAACTCATGGCCATTGGAACAAGAATTGTAGCTAGCATAAAAGATCTAATATGCATTAATAAAAAACCAAAACATATAATTGCTAACCAATTTTTCAATTTTGTTTCTTTATCTAGAGAAAGAATTTGAAAAGCATGATAGATTATAAAAATTGTTGAAAACAATACAATTGTATCTTTTGTAATTCCACTACACCAAAAGCTTACAGAAGGAATCAATACTACTGCGATTGCAATATTTCGTTTCGTGTGAAGTTTATAACTATATACTAACTCAAATAATTTCCAAGAGGCTATCGAAGAAATATACGCTAAAATTAAAGTGGCAACTAAATAACTTTTTATTGAAAAAAAAGATAAAATACTCATTATTTTTGATATAAACCAACTTTCAGGTTCTCTGTAAATCCAACCAGGGGGCAAACCTGTTTGCAAATCAAAGTGTTTATAAAACATTGTTAAATCAGGAGGGTTTAAAAGTTCTTCAAAATAATATGACGGATTTTTAAAAAATAAATTCTGCATTTTTATTGCTCCATCCCAATAAGCTAGTGTATCACCTCCTTTAACTACCGTAATATAATATACTGCATAAACTAAACTTAAAGTTATTTTCATCCAAACATTAACTGTATAATATTCAGAATAATCTAAATCTCTATGCTTTTTTTTACGAACATTAACAATCAATGCAAAAATCACTATTGCTAATAACGCCCATGAAATATCAATAATTGAGAAATAATCAAGTTCAAATAAATCTGGCATTTTAAAAAAAATAATTTTAAGTAAATGTAATATTTATTTTTAATGAAATATTTATTTTGGAGTGAGTTTTTTTTGAATTGTGTAACTTCATATTTAAAAGAATACCAATTTGATATTATATAAAGTAATTTTATTTAATTTTGAATAATACTAAAAATAAAAAAATGGACATAGATTACGAATTAACTTATCATAAATTAGAAGAAAAATATTGGTGGTTCAAATCTAGACGTAATAGTATTATATCAATTTTGAACAAAATGAATTTACCTAAAACTTCAAAAGTATTAGAAATAGGTTGTTCTGGTGGTCCATTACTTCAAATTTTGAATGAAAAAGGTTACATCAATTCAATAGGAATAGATATTAGTGAAAATGCAATAAAAGTTTGCAATAAAAGAGGTGTCTTTAACTCAAAAGTTATGGATGCTACTAACCTAACTTTCAAAAATGAATCATTTGATATTGTTATTGCTTCAGATATTCTTGAACATATTGAAAATGATACTTTAGCATTGTCCGAGTGGTGTAGAGTATTAAAACCTGGAGGTAAATTAGTTATTTATGTTCCTGCTTACATGAAATTATGGAGTCATCATGATGAAATAAATCATCACTTTAGAAGATATCAAAGGTCAGATTTAAAAACCCTTCTTTCTAAAAATAATTTTTTAATTAAAAAAATTTCATATTGGAATTTCTTTCTTTTTTTTCCTACATTAATTATTAGAAAAATAACTCAAAATAAAAAAAAGAATATTAAGATTAATAGCCAACTCTATGCAATTAATCCAATTGTTAACTTTTTTCTTAAAACCTTACTTCACATAGAAAACTGGCTTTTAAAATATATCGAATTTCCTTTTGGAGTAAGTGTTTTTGCTATTTGCGAAAAGCCTCAAGACAAGAAAACATCATAAGATTTTTTGTGATTCGATTTCATTTATATTTATAAAATTTTCAATAATCGAAAATGGTCTATCTCTAACTTCGTCGTAAATTCTAGAAATATATTCCCCAATAATACCTAAACAAATTAAAATTAAAGAGCTAAAAAATGATATTATTATAACAAGTGAAGTAAATCCCTTAACTTCTATACCATTCACAGTAACTTTATATATCAAAATTAAAGTATACATAAATGCAAATAAAAGACCTATAAATCCAATAATTGTAATTAATCGAATTGGAACATTTGAAAATGAAAAAATTCCATCAGTAGCTATTTTTAATAGTTTTTTTAACGTGTAACCTGATTCCCCATCAATTCTTGCATCTCTTTCATATTCAATACCAATTTGTTTAAAACCTACCCATGCCCTAATCCCCCTAAGAAAGGGGTTTTTTTCATTTAATTTTAACATGCTTAATACTACCTTCTTCTTCATAACTGCAAAATCACCGCTATCTAATTGAATTTTTGTATTACTTAAATTCTTTAAAATTCTGTAAAAAAGAGTGTAGCAAAATCTTTTAACAAATGATTCTTTTCTTTTTTTTCTAACTCCATATGCTACATCAAATCCTTCATCTAAATATCGGAAAAAATCTGGCAATAATGATGGAGGATCTTGTAAATCATCATCTATTATTGCTATGTAATCTCCTGAACAATATGTTAATCCTGTTTTAACGGCTATCTGATGTCCGAAATTTCTAGATAATTTAATTCCTTTTATATAGTTGTATTTTTGTGATAATTCGACAATTTTTTTAAAACTACTATCTTTACTTCCATCATCAACAAGAATTAACTCTAAATTCCATTTGTTTTTGTTCCTTTCAATTTCAATTTGATTTAATAATTCATGTAAAAATTTTGCTGAGTTATAAACAGGAACGACTATAGATATCTTATTAGAATTCATTTGAAAAAAAATTATAATTATTACAAAGAAACATGATTAATTTAATAAATTAATTTATTCATAAAGAAAATAAGCTAAATATAATATTATCTAATAATAACAGAAAAATCAATTCAACTTATTAATATTATAAAAAAGTAATTAGTAAGATGTTTTTATCATACTAATTAAGTTTTGTTATTTATTAAGATTATAAATAATTAAATTAATAATTGAATCTCCGCTTTTATACCAGAACGTAGAAACCTTGCGTTGACAGATTGTTCCTTTGTAAAAAAGAGGAAAATGAATATTTTAGAATTTATAAAGGAATTTCCAGATGAAACTAGTTGTAAAGTTCATTTCAAGATTCAAAGAGAGCATGAAGGAGTTATTTGTAAAAAATGCAAATGCTCTAAACATTACTGGTTAAAAGCTAAATGGCAGTGGCAATGTTCTAATTGTAATTTTCGAACTACCCTTAGAAGCAGAACAATGATGGAACATTCAAAATATGACTTTTCATAAATGGTATTTAGCAATGCTATTCATTAGTTTCAGTAAAAAAGAAATGTCAGCTTTAGAACTACAGCAACAATTGAATCATAGTAGATATGAAAGTATTTAGTTTATGATGCAGAAAATTCGCAAAACAATGGGAAAAGAGATAATATTTACACACTAGAAGGAGCGGTTGAATTTGACGAAGGATATTTTGAAAAAGTAACTTCTGAAAAAGTAAAACTTAAACGAGGTAGAGGAAGTCAACGACAAGCAAATGTAGCGGTTATGGCAGAATCAGGGACAAGTTATAAGGCATAAAAGGTCATAAAAGAGTTGTTCTAAGTTGATAGTTGATAGTTGATAGTTAAAAGTTGAAGGTTAAGAGCCTACTATAAGATATTGTCTATTAATGATTGGCAGATTGGCAGATTACAGATTAGTGGATTAGCAGATTGCAGATTAAATTAAATTGTTATTTGATTTTTTATGTCTTACTTCGGTTTAGGGCAACTCTTAATTTATAATTCGCCTCGAAAGAAAATAAGGTTTCATACTTATTCAGCTATTAATGTGATGAGCTGATGATTTATATATACAGTCTCTCTACCTACTTGTTTTTTGCTGAGCATGTTTAACTCAACTAATTCCATTAATTTTTTGTCTGCTGTTTGTTTTGAAACCAATTAATTATATATTTATTTGAAATAATCTCCTCTATCTGTTAAAAAAACAAAGAAAATTAACGAATAACTTTATTAGCTATAATTTCAATATATATTTTCAATTCTATTGGTTAAAAATTTTAATTATTTTTAACTAATAGGGTTTTTATGTTAAATGATGTTGAACTTCTTCCGAAGTTTCGGACTTCGACTCCGCTCAGTCCGCAGAGATTAATTAATCATTTAGAATGGTTTATTCATAAAAATAAGATCCAATAATTATTCAGCTATGAAAGTGATTATTCATGATTTTTCGACTTTAGCCTTTGATCAATCGGAAGTTCGATAAATTCTACAATTTCAACTTTTCCAAATTCTTTATATAATGGATTTAAAATGTAATTGGATTCAAGTCCTACTATTGTAGAAGGTACTTTTAAAGCAAAAAAATCTCTACTTTTAGCCAAATCCGAAAAAATCTCTGTTGTTTTTGAAGAATACGGATATTGATTCCATCTTTCAGGTAATTCTTCCAATTCGTCAATTTCAAAGTTGTCAGGAAATTCAATTTTAGCAATCAAAATAGATTTAGGTAAATTTGCAATGTTTTCAGAATGCACATAATATTCTAAGAGCGCTAAAGATATATTTTCAGAACAATATACAGATCTTGTGCCTACTTTATTCCATCTCCCTCCTACTTTTTCAGCACCAAGTCCTGAAAGCGTTTCCTCTTTATATTTGATGTTTGCAACTCTATAAACGATCATTAGCTGTAAACATTATATTTAATTCTGATGATTTCATTCTCTACCATTTCAAAACCAAAACTACTATCCAGAAATTCAAAAGGCTTTTTATTGCCTAGGGCTTTAGAAGGTGTAATTAGCCATCTTTTAAAATCATCTTTTGTATCAAAAACTTCATAACCTAAACCAAACAATTTCGCTAATTCATAAATTCTTTCAGAAGTTTCTTGACTATAAACAGCTTTCTTTTGCATACTACTTATAGAATTTGGTAATATAAATTCAAACTCTTTTTCGGTCGCTCCAATATTTAAAATTAATTGTTTCCAATCAGCTTTTTTAACTCCTTCTCTAATTCTATCTATTAGTTCCAATTGATAACCAGGAGCATCTTTACAATTAGAGACCACCCATGCAGGTGAAAACTTCGTCAATTGCAAATCATTTTTAATCGAT